>NZ_JAAGMH010000135.1:0-65216 GCF_010548505.1 Streptomyces sp. SID14515
CGGCCGTCGCCGCCAGCCGCATGCACGCCGGGCCGTCCAGAGCGGTGTGGTGCACGGCGAACACCAGCACACAGCCCTCGCCGCCCGGCTCCCGGACCACGTCCAGCCGCAGCGGCGGCGACGCGGTCAGCGGCGGGGCCTGGTCCAGCGCCCTGGCCCGGGCCCGGGCCAGGGCGCCGGGCCCGGACGGCGGGAAGGAGACCGGATCCGCGTCGGCGCTCCCGGTCAGCTCCCACTCGTAGCGCCGGGCGAACGCGCCCCGGGGTCGCTCCCGCATCAGCGCCCGGGGGTGCCGGGCCAGCGCCTCGGCGAACGCGGAGCGCAGCCGCCCCTCGTCCACCCGGCCGGGCAGATGGATCTCGATGTGCACCGTGTTCGGCTCGGCGTCCTGCTCGCAGTGCCGGGCCACCTCGTCGACCACCGGGAACGGCACCCGGGCCGGGGGCCCGGGCCGGGGCACGCCGCCCCGCGCCCGCGACGGCTGTGTGGTCGCCATCAGGCGCTCCCTCCGGGACGGGGCGGCGGCTGCTGACCGCCCGGCCGCTGTGCCGGAGCGTCACCGCCGTCGCCCGCCTCGGACCCGTACCCGACTCCGGGAGCGGGCGGCGGAGTTCCCTGCGGCCGCTTCGGGTCGGTGGACACCGTCCGGCCCGAGGGCGAGGCGGCCTGCGCCGGAACCGTGGGCGCCTCGCCGCCCGCCGTGGCCGGGGCGGCCGTGCCCGGGCCACCGGCGGCCCGCCGGCCGAGCGGTCCGCGTCCGACCGTGACCAGCGCCGCGAACAGGCCGACCAGGGCCAGGAACTGGGCCGTCGCACCGAACGCGCCCTCGTCCGATGCCGTGGTGTCCCCGGTGCCCACCGCCGCGACGACACCCGCGGCGGCCATCGCCGCGAACGCCACCGGAGCGAGCAACCGCGGCCGGAAGTGGGCGAGTACGGCGAGGAGGGGCACCGCCAGGGCCAGCGGCCCCGCGATCACCACACCCACCAGGGTGAGCGCCACCGTGCCCAGCACCAGACCCGGCCCCGGCGGCACGGGCTGCTCCTCGGCCGCGTACGACCCGGCTCCCCGACGGCGTACGAAGGCGAGTCCCACGAGCACCAGGAGCAGCGCCCCCGCGCCGATCAGACCCACCTGGTAGATCCGGGCCGGCTCGTACTCCAGGGTGACCTTGCCGCCCTCGCCCTCCGGGACCAGCCAGGCCTGCTGCCAGCCGTCGATCCGCAGCGGCGTCAGCTCCTCGCCGTCCAGGGTGGCCTTCCAGCCCGCGTTGTGGTTCTCGTGGATCTGGAGGTAGGAGGCCGCGCCTGAGCCGACGGAGATCGTGCGCCGGTCGCCGTCGCCCTGCTCGACGTCCACCGACCGCGGCGTGCTCGCCCCGGCCTCGGACGTGCCGTTGCTCAGCGTGACGTCCGTGATGGCGAGCGGTCCCGCGTCCCCCGCCTCGACGGTGGTGGACGAGGCGGCCAGCTCCACCGAGCCGTCCTTCGTGCACGGCGTGACCTCGATGGGGCGGCGCTGGGTCAGGTCCCGCACCCGGCCCTCGGCCCGGGTCTCCAGGAACGTGCCGCCCACCGACAGGACCGGGCCCTTGCCGCAGGCCAGGCTGAAGGTCTTGTCCGGCTTCGGCTGCGGTGAGCGGTACTCCTCCAGCGCCGGGATGTAGACCTCGCTCAGACCGACCGGCAGCTGCAACTGGTCGTCGGCGACCGGGTTGTGGACGGTCAGCGGCGCCTGACGCGAGATGGTGATGTCCATCCGGTCGGTGTTGATCGGCGAGAAGCGGGCCATGCCGTTCTCGTCCACGGCCGCCACCGCCGTACCGTCCGGTGAGCTGATCTGCACCTGCTCGGGCCGGGTGGACAGACCGCCGGCCGCCGCGAAGACGATCTCGCCGACCTCCTTCTTCTCCGGCCACGACAGATGCAGTACGGGGCGTTCGCCTGCGATCCACGCCGTGGTCAGATCACCGTCGGTCAGATTGCGCGGACTGAGGTTGGTGCCCAGCCGTGCCGTGGAGTCGGCGCTCACCTCGATCTTGTCCCGCTCGCCCGTCAGCTCGAACAGCAGCTTGTCCAGGTCGTCCCCGGGCACCGGAACGGCACTCGCGGACACCTTGTACGTGCCCGCCTCCTGGGCGGTGAACTGCCGGTGCAGACCGACCTCGGCCGCCACCGACGACAGACCGCCCGGGTCACTGCCGCGCCGCAGCGAGTAGACCGTGGAGTCCGCGCCCTCACGCGGCGCGTCCGTGGGCAGCTCCAGCATCCGGGTCACCTGCACCCCGGGGATCGCGATATCGGTGAAGCCTGCTCCGGTGAGACCCGGACGCCCCTGCTGGGACTCCAGGATCGTCACCTTCAGCCAGGCCGCCTGCCCGGCGGGCGCGGCCACCTGCTGCGCCGACCCGTCCGCCCGCAGCGGACTGTCCTTGAAGCCCCGGTCGGTCTCGACCCGGACGACGGTCGGCGCGGCCCGCACGTTCGCGCTGGGCAGCGGTGTCACCTGGAGCGAGCCCGGAAGGTCCGTCGGGGTGGTGAAGTCGATCCGCACCCACTCGTTCTCGGGCGAGCCCGGCGAGCCCTCCGCCCAGCCGGTGTCCGGATTGCCGTCGAACGCGTTGACCGGGTCGTACTGCGGCAGATGGAACAGCCAGTTGCCCACCGACGAGGCGCTGACCTTCTTCGCCCCGCGCAGCACGGCGGTCGTCTGATGCTCCGCGCCGGACGTCGGCAGGATCTGCCGGGGGCTCCGGCCCGGATCCTGCGCGGCCTCGGCGGCGTTGCGCTCATCCGCGGTGTACGTGTACGAGGTGTTGGAGTTGACCAGCCCGAACCGGGTGTCGGCGCGCCGCAGCCCGTCGCCCGCCGCGTACAGCGAGGGCCGTCCCAGGCCCGGGTGCGCGTCACCGGCCAGCACGGCCGGCCGGCCTTCCAGCGCGCCGCTCGCCGACAGCGGGAGCAGCGACTCCGGCCCGCCGCTCACGACGGCCGTCGAGGCCACCGGAGCCGTGCTCGCCCGGCCCGGACGCTCCGTCCCGGCGGGCGGCTCGTAGATCTCCACGGCCCGCTGCCGCGGATAGAGGCCCTCGACCTGTACGGGAGTGTCCGCGGCGATCCGGCCGCCGGTCATCACCGGACCGAACCCGGTCACGCGCTGGTACCCGGAGGCCTCCAGCGTGCGCTTCACCGTCGTCGTGGGGACGTACCCGAGCTGGTCGGGATCCAGGTCGTTGCGGACCACCACATAGTGCAGACCGGCCCGGTTCAGATACTCGCTCAGCCCGGGAACCTCGCCGCCGGAGGTCAGCGCCTGCTCGACGGCGTCCATCGCCCGCCGGTTGCCCGGCGTGCCGAACGGAACGTAATCCCGTTGCGCCCAGGGTGAGTTCGCCAGCACGTCCAGCGGCTGGTCGATGGGGGAGCCCCAGGTGTAGATGCCGTGCGCGGTCGCCGGGACCACCAGGGCGCGGTCGTTCGCCGAGTTCTTCTTCAGCCAACCCCCGGTCGCCTCCCAGTACTTCGGCAGCTGCTGGAACGAACCCGTCTGCAGGATCGAGCCGTTGACGTACGGCCAGGCCAGGCCCGGCAGCACGATCACGGCGGCGACCACCGGCGCGAGCCGGCGGGCCCGCACCGCGTTGCCGCCACCGCGCGCCGCGACGGCGACGGAGGCCACCGCCGTGACGTGCGCGAGCCCCAGAGCCAGGGCCAGCGCCACACCCGTCTGGAACTTGTAGATGTTCCGGAACGGCACCAGCCAGCCGTCCAGCCACTCCTGCACGGTCCCGTGGAACAGCCCGCCCAGCGCGCCGCCGTAACCGGCCAGCGTCACGAGCGCGACGCTCAGGACGGTGAGCACCAGCCAGCGGCGCTCGGGCAGATCACGCCGCGCCAGACCCGCCAGCCCCAGGGCGGCGGCGAGCGCCGAGCCGAGGATGGTGACGGTCGCGGTGGCGACGGTCCAGCCGGCGGGCAGCCAGGCCTCGCCGAAGTTCAGATAGCCGACCCAGTTCCCGCCGCCGCGCAGCATCTCCGTCGCTGACATGGTCGTCGTGGTGGTGTACGAGGACTCCACGTACGGCATGAAGTTCTCGCCGAAGGTTCCGAGCAGCAGCAGCGGCACGATCCACCAGGCGGTCGCCAGGATCACGCCCGGTATCCACCAGGCCAGCAGCGCGCGCTTGCGCGGTCCGCCCGGCCGGGACAGCAGATACAGCCCCACCGGCAGCAGCGAGGCCAGCGTGGAGGCGGCGTTGACCCCGCCCATCAGCGGGATCAGCAGCGCGGAGCGGGCCGCGGCGATCCTCGGCGCCAGCCGCGGGTTCGTCAGCGGCAGCAGCACCCACGGCAGCAGGGCGCCTGGCAGGGCCGCGGCCGAGGTCGAGCCCACGACGATCGTGTACGTCGGCCACAGCGCGTACACCACCGCACCCAGCAGCCGGGTGGCCGGGGAGCCCACGCGCAGCCGCTCCGCCAGCCGCAGCGCACCCCAGAAGGCGGTCGCCACGATCAGCGAGAGCCACAGCCGCTCCGCGAGCCAGACCGGTACGTGCAGCAGGTCGGCCGCCCCGTAGTACGGCAGCATCGGGATGGCGTAGCCCACGTACTGGTCGGCGATCCCGCCGAACCCGGCCCGGCTGTGCCACAGCTCGCCCAGGTCGCCCAGGAAACGCCAGGGGTCCGCGACGACGCCGAGCTTGGTGTCGAACGTCATCCGCCCGGGCGACACCGCGAGGAACGCCGCGAACACGGCGGCCCAGAAGCCCAGCAGCCAACGCCGCGACCGGGGCGGGGGCGGGCCCTCGGGGGAGCCCGGCGGCACGGGACCCGCGCCGTCCGGGGCCGTGGGCCGGGGTGGGTGGACAGCGCTGGTCATGAACACCGCCGGAGGATGAGGAGGAGGTTCCAGGTGGCGAACTCCCGCAGTACGGGGATCCGCGGCACGAGCTGGGGAAGGACGGGCCAGTAGCGCGAGCGGGCCGAGACGACGGCCACGTCGGAGCGGCTCCGGACATGGCTCAGCGTCTCGCCGACGCCGATCTTGAACAGGTTCTCGCCGAGCCGGTGTTTGGCCGGGCCGCCGGTGCGCCGCTCGTAGCGGCTCCGGGCGCGTTCGGCGCCGAGGTAGTGCCAGGGCGCCCACTCGTGGCCGCCCCACGGGGAGAGCCAGTTGGTGTAGGAGACGTAGATGAGGCCGCCGGGGCGGGTCACCCGGGCCATCTCGCTGAGGAAGGTGTGGGGGTCGGCGACGTGCTCCAGCACGTTGGAGGAGAAGCAGACGTCGGCCGCGCCGTCGGCGAGCGGCAGCAGATAACCGTCGGCGACGACGGTGTCCGCGCGCTGCCCGGGGCCGATCTCCGCCGGATCCGGTTCGAAGAGGTAGCTGTGCGCACCGCGCCGCCGGAACTCCCGGGTGAAGTAGCCGTCGCCGCCGCCGATGTCCACGACGACCTTGTCCCGGAGCGGACCGTGCCGCTCGACCTGGTCGGCCGCGTCACGGGCCAGCAGGGTGTACGCGGTGGCGGGGTCGCCCTGTTCGCGCAGGAAGGCGCGGAACAGGGCGGCCGACCGCCGGAACGAGGGGTCCTTCACGCGCTCGCACCGATCGCCGGGGCGCTCGGGCCGTTCGCCGCACCGGCGGCCGCCTCGGCGGCCACCGCGGCGAACCGGCGCACACTGGCGGTCCACCGGTAGTCGGCGGCGCGTTCGCGGGCCGCCTTGCCCATCGTCTCGCGCCGCTCGTCGTCCAGGGCCAGCGCACACCAGGCGGCGGCGAAGGAGGACGCGCCCGGAGCGAGGATCCCGGTGACACCGTCCTCGACGGAGTCGCGCAGCCCCGGCACGTCGAAGCCCAGGGTCGGGGTGGACCGGGCCGCCGCCTCCGTGACGACGAGCCCCCAGCCCTCCACGGCCGCCGGGTGCAGCAGCATCCACGCGGCACAGAGCAGCCGGTGCTTCTCGGCCTCGGTCACATGACCGGCGAACTCCACACCGGGACCGGCGAGCTGTTCCAGCCGGGCCCGCTCCGGGCCGTCACCGACGATGACGAGCCGGCCGCCGGTGACCGGCCGGACCCGCTCCCAGAGCTGGAGCAGCAGATCGATGCGCTTGTAGTCGACGAGCCGGCCCAGCGCCACGAACAGCGGTGTGGCGGACCTCTCGCCCTGCGGGCTCGGCTCCTGGACTCCGTTGTGCACCACCCGGATCCGCCGGTCGGGCACGCCCAGTTCACGCAGGGCGCCCGCCGTGGACGGGGACACCGCGATCATCAGGTGGTCGCGGTAGGCCCGGGACAGCGCCCAGTGTTCGAGCTTGCGCCCGGCACGGGCCACCGGCGTCGGGAAGCGCATGTCCCACAGGTCGGTGTGCACATGGTTGACCAGGCACACCGTGGGTCCGCGGTGCCACAGGGGCGCCAGGTACGGCATGCCGTTGCAGACCTCGACGAGCAGGTCGCACGCCCCGATGTGCCGGGCGAACGCGGACCGTGCGCCGACGTAGTGCCCCAGCGTGCTGCCCGCCGAGACGACCCGGTAGGGCCGGCGGGCGGCCTGCCCGCCGCACAGCAGCGTGACGTCGTGGCCCTGCTCGGTGAGGCCGAGGGCAAGCTGGTCGACCAGCAGCTCGGAGCCGCCGGCGGCCGGATTGCCCAGGTCGCGGTGGGCGAGGAAGACGATGCGTCTGGGGGCGGCGGGAACCGGGACGGACGCCGGGCCCTGACCCGGACGTGCGGCGGCGTCGAGCAGTGGGGGAGGTACGTGCTGGGGCATCGGTGCTCCAACTCGGCTCGGGGTGCGGGGACATCGGGGGAGCGGCCCACGGGGTCGAGGGCCGTGCGGTACGGGGCGGGGAGCGGGACGAGGGTGGAGGAGAAGCGGAGTACGGAGAAGAGCGAAGTACGGAGAAGAACGAGGAAGGAAGGAGAAGGGGAAAGGGAAGGACGAGACCGGGGGGCCGTGCTCTGGTGGGGATAGACAGTTTTCGGCACGGGTACGCGCCCGGCTACTCACCGGTGCAACAACTTGCCGGTAACTCAGGTGTGCGGAATCGTCATCATGTGAGTATTCGGAGCTTCTGGCTCCGTCCGACGCCCCCGCACGACGAGCACGACGCCCGCGATCGCCAGCACGCCGCCCAGTCCGAGGGCCCCGGCCGGCGCGGTCGTGCCGAGCATCGCCAGCCGGTCGCTGTCCGCCGAAGCGAGCTCGACCTGCTTGAGCTGGGTCTCCTCGGTGAACTCCACCCGCTTGCTCTCCAGCAGCACGACGGCGTCCTTCTTGGAGCCCGGGGCGCGCAGCGTCTTCTTCGGCCCGATCGCCGCGTTGATGATGCGGCCGGTCCGCCGGTCCACGACCAGCTCGATGCCGCTGTTGGAATACCACTCCTCGGCCAGCACCTGCGGGGTCTTCTTCTTCCCCACGAGCAGCCCCGGCACCTGGCGCACGCCGGTCCTGGTGGGCTCCACCTCGCCCTTGAAGAGATAGCCGGAGTAGCCCTGGATCTCCTTCTCACCGGCGTAGGACAGGCGCACCACACCGCCGAGCGTGCTGTCCCACCAGCGGTAGGAGCGCTTCTCGACGTCGAAGGGGAACTTCAGGTACGCCTCCCCGTCGAAGGTCGGGGACTCCTCGCAGCAGTGCACCGGCTCGTTGGTGGAGCGGTCGGTCACCCAGCGCTCCAGCGTCCACTGGAGGGCGTCACGGGGGTCCGAGGCGGGCAGGGTGCCCTGGTGGTCGACCGAGGTGGACACGTCCCACACGGCGTTGCCGCTCTTCTCGCTGTCGGCCACGTCCCCGCGCACCTGCCGGGTGATCGTGATCGTTCTGCCCTCGACCGTCTCCACCTCGGAGGTGTCGAAGTAGCTGCCCGTCCCGGTGAAGACGGTGGTGGTGTCGATGTCTATGGGGGTGCGCTTGGCATGCGGCTGGACGTACCAGACGAGCAGCGGCGCGAGGACGAGCAGAAAGACCCCTGCCCCCAGCAGGACAAGCGACAGGGGTGAAGCGTTGTGGCGCATCCGGGCACTCCTGGGTCGAATCTCTTCGCGGAGGTGCACGGGCCCCGGGCCGGTCAGCCCTTGATTGGCGTGAACAGTAAGCAAGCCCTTGACGGAATGTCAATGTGCTGTCGACACTGTGTCCCAGCCGGAGGGGCCCGGCTGAAGGGGTGGGGATCGTCTCCAGCAAGGAGCTGACCCGACTATGCGCAGACTCATCGCCGCCGCTGTCACCGTTCTGGTGGCCGCGAGCTTCGCCGTTGGTGCGGCGGTCGGCATCGTGGCACTGCTCGACGCCACTCCCGACCAGCCCAACACCCCCCTGATCAGCTATGACACCGGCCCGGCAGCTCCGTGACGCGCCCCGCCTGGCAGGAGGTCCCCCGGTCGAAGCTCGACCGCTTCGAGGAGATCGCCCGGTCCGAGGCCCCGGAGCTCGCCCAGACGATCCTGTACCAGATACGCCAGGAATATCCCTATCTGCACCTGGTCGAGGACGAGTCCGGGGAGCCGCTGGCCCTCGTCGGCATCCGCCGCGCCATCGAAGGCTTCGTCCACAACCTCACCGCCGGCGCCCACCCACGGGTGCCGCCGGAGATGTTCCAGGAGTTCGGCCGGGGTGAGGGCCTCGAGGGCCGCAGCCTCGACGCGCTGCAGGCCATCTATCGCCTCGGGGTCCGGCTCACCTGGCGCAGGCTCGCCGAGATCGGCCAGCAGGTCGACATCCCCGCGCCCGCCATGTACGAGCTGGCCGAATCGGGATTCGAGTATCTGGACGGGCTCGTGGAACAGTCGGTACGGGGCTACGCCGAGGCGGCGGCCCGGCGCGCCAGCGAACGGCTCCGCCTCCAGCGCCAGCTGATCGAGCTCCTCCTGATGGAACACCGCGGCGACGCGGCCCGGGGCCTGGCCGAGCGGGCCGCCCGGATCGGCTGGGAGCTGCCGGAGACGATCGCCGTGGGCGTGCTCATGCGCCCGGCCCGCGAGGCCGTGGCCCCCGCGGTGGGGCAGGGCATCCTGTTGGAGATGGAGAGCGAGCAGCCGCGCATCGTCATCCCGGATCCGGACACGGCGGGTCGCGCGGAGATCCTGCGGCGCGCCACGGCCGGCTGGTCCGGGGCGATCGGCCCGGCGGTCCCGCTGGCGGCCGCGGCGACCTCGCTGCGCTGGGCCGAGACAGCGGTCCAGCTGATCAAGAAGGATCTGCTGCCGCAGGGCGAGGTGCTGTACTGCACCGAACGGACGGAGGAGCTGCTGCTCCTCCCGGCCCAGGAGCTGATCGACGCCGCCGCCCGCCGCTGCCTCGCCCCGCTGGACGGCCTCAGCCCGACGCAGACGAAGCGGCTGGCCGAGACGCTGCTCGCCTGGATCGAGACCCCCGGCGGCGCCCCCGAGGTGGCCGCGCGCCTCGGCGTCCACCCGCAGACGGCCCGCTACCGGCTGCGGCAGATCCGCGAGCTGTGGGGCGACGCCATCGACGAACCGGACCAGCGCTTCGAGATGCTGCTGGTGCTCCGCGCCCAACGCCTCAGGGGCGAGCTGGCCCCGGCCCCGCGCTGAACGGCGACCGGCGGCCGGACGTCCAAGGACGTCCGGCCGCCGGGGCCGTGGGGGGAGCTTCGGGATCAGACCGGGGTGACGTAGGCCCCGGCGATCCCGCCGTCGACCAGGAAGTCCGTGGCGTTCACGAACGAGGAGTCGTCGCTCGCCAGGAACGCCACCGCCGCGGCGATCTCGGTCGGCTCGGCGAACCGGCCGACCGGGATGTGCACCAGACGCCGGGCGGCCCGCTCCGGGTCCTTGGCGAACAGCTCCTGGAGCAGCGGGGTGTTGACCGGCCCGGGGCACAGGGCGTTGACCCGGATGCCGTCGCGCGCGAACTGCACACCCAGCTCGCGCGACATCGCCAGCACCCCGCCCTTGGACGCGGTGTACGAGATCTGCGAGGTGGCCGCGCCCATCCGGGCCACGAACGAGGCCGTGTTGATGATGGAGCCCCTGCCCTGCGCGCGCATATAGGGAATGGCCGCCTTGCAGCAGAGGAACACGGAGGTCAGATTGACCTCCTGCACCCGCCGCCAGGCCTCCAGGCCGGTGTCCAGGATGGAGTCGTCGTCGGGCGGCGAGATCCCCGCGTTGTTGAACGCGATGTCGACCGAGCCGTAGGTGTCGAACGCGGCCTTGAAGAGGGCCTCCACCTCCTCGGCGTCGGTGACGTCGGTACGGACGAAGAGCCCGCCCGTCTCCTCGGCGGCGGCCTTGCCGCGCTCCTCGTCCACATCGGCGCAGACGACGTGCGCGCCCTCGGCGGCCAGCCGCCGGGCGGTGGCCAGACCGATGCCGCTGCCGGCTCCGGTGACGACGGCGGTGCGGCCGACCAGGCGGCGGCAGACGGAAGAAGTGTCGGTCATGGTGCTCAGGCCTCCGTGCTGATGAAGACGTTCTTGGTTTCGGTGAAGGCGGCCAGGGCGTCCGGGCCGAGCTCGCGGCCCAGGCCCGACTGCTTGTAGCCGCCGAAGGGGGTCGAATAGCGCACGCTGGAGTGCGAGTTGACCGAGAGGTTGCCCGCCCGCAGCCCCTGTCCGACGCGCAGCGCGCGCCCGACGTCCCGGGTCCAGACCGAGCCGGCGAGGCCGTACTCGGTGGCGTTGGCCAGCCGCAGCGCGTCCTGTTCGTCCTCGAACGGCAGGACCACCGCGACCGGCCCGAAGACCTCCTCCACGGCCACCGGCGCATCCGGCGAGACGCCGGTGAGGACGGTCGGCGGATACCAGAACCCGGGGCCATCGGGGGCCGTTCCGAGGATGGTCCGTACGCCGTCGGCGCCACGGTCCCCGTCGACGAAGCCCCGCACCCGGTCCAGCTGGAGCGCCGAGATCAGCGGGCCCATCTGCGTCTTCTCGTCGGCCGGGTCGCCCACCACCACGGCGGCGACGGCCGGTACGAGCAGCTCCAGGAAACGGTCGTACACGGACCGCTCGACCAGGATCCGGGTCCGGGCGCAGCAGTCCTGACCGGCGTTGTCCAGGAAGGACATCGGGGCGGCCGCCGCGGCGGCCGCCACATCCGCGTCGGCGAAGACGAGGTTGGGGCTCTTGCCGCCCAGCTCCAGGGTGAGCCGCTTCACGCGCTCCGCGCAGCGGGTCATGATGTGCTTGCCGGTCCGGGTGGAGCCGGTGAACACGATCTTCGCGACGCCCGGGTGCTCCACCAGGGCGCTTCCGGCCACCGGGCCCTCGCCGGGCAGCACCTGGAAAAGACCGTCGGGAAGACCGGCCTCCAGGGCGAGTTCGGCCAGCCGGAGAGCGGTGAGCGGGGTCGTCTCGGCGGGCTTGAGGAGGACGGCGTTGCCCGCCGCGAGGGCCGGGGCGAGACCCCAGGCGGCGATCGGCATCGGGAAGTTCCACGGTGCGATGACGGCGACGACGCCCAGCGGCTCCAGGACGGTGAAGTCGATACCGCCCGCGACCGGGATCTGCCGACCGAGCAGCCGCTCCGCCCCGCCCGCGCTGTAGTCGAGGAGGTCGCGGACGTTGCCCGCCTCCCACCGGGCGTTGCCGATGGTGTGGCCGGCCTCGCGGACCTCCAACTTGGCCAGTTCCTCGATGTGTTCGTCGACGACCACGGCGAAGCGGCGCAGCAGCCGGGCCCGGTCGGCGGGCGCGGCGGCCGCCCAGCGCCCCTGGGCGGCCGCCGCGCGGGTGACGGCGGCGTCCACATCGGCGGCGGAGGCGGCGGGGACGGTGGCGACGACCTCGGCGGTCGCCGGGTTCAGGACGTCCAGGGTGGACGCCGCGGAGTGCTGTGACACGTACGGACCTCGATCAGGAAGAGGGAGCGGTCAGAGGCGTTCGAAGGAGCGGCGCAGCTCCCAGTCGGTCACCGCGGAGTCGTACGCGGCCAGTTCGACCCGGGCCATGTTGAGGTAGTGCGCGACGACCTCCTCGCCGAACGCCTCCTTGGCGATGGGGCTGGCCTCCCACAGCTCGGCCGCCTCGCGCAGCGTCGTCGGCACCTGGTCGTAGTCCCCGGTGTAGGCGTTGCCCGTACACGCCTCGGGCAGCGGCGGCCGGTGCTCGACCCCGTACAGTCCGGCGGCGACAAGACCGGCGACGGCCAGATGCGGGTTGACGTCGCCGCCGGGCAGCCGGTTCTCGAAGCGCATCGAGCGCCCGTGGCCGACGACCCGCAGGGCGCAGGTGCGGTTGTCGACGCCCCAGGCCACGGCGGTGGGGGCGAAGGAGCCGGGCTGGAAGCGTTTGTAGGAGTTGATGTTGGGCGCGTAGAGGAGGGAGAAGTCGCGCAGGGCGGCGAGCTGGCCGGCCAGGAAGTGCCGCATCAGCTCGGACATGCCGTCCTCGCCCTCGCCCGCCATCGTGTTCTCGCCGTCCGCGTCGGTCAGCGAGAGGTGGATGTGGCAGGAGTTTCCCTCGCGCTCGTCGTACTTGGCCATGAAGGTCAGCGAGACGCCCTCCTGGGCCGCGATCTCCTTGGCGCCCGTCTTGTAGACGGCGTGCTGGTCGCAGGTGGTGAGCGCCTCGTCGTAGCGGAAGACGATCTCGTGCTGACCGGGATTGCACTCGCCCTTGGCGGACTCGACGGTCAGCCCGGCCTGCTGCATCTCGTTGCGGATGCGGCGCAGCAGCGGCTCGATCCGGCCGGTGCCGAGGATGGAGTAGTCGATGTTGTACTGGTTGGCCGGGGTCAGCCCGCGGTAGTCGCGGTCCCAGGCCTCCTCGTAACTGTCCCGGAAGACGATGAACTCCAGCTCCGTGCCCACCTGCGCCGTGTAGCCGAGCTCCGCCAGCCGGTCGAGCTGACGGCGCAGGATCTGGCGCGGCGCCGCGACGACCGGACTGCCGTCGTGCCAGGCGAGATCCGCGATCAGGAGGGCGGTGCCCTCGTGCCAGGGCACGGGGCGCAGCGTGGCGGCGTCGGGGACCATGCCGAAGTCGCCGTAGCCGTTCTCCCACGAGGACATCGCGTAGCCGTCGACGGTCCGCATCTCGGTGTCCACGGCCAGGAGGTAGTTGCAGCCCTCGGTACCGTGCTCCAGCACCTCGTCCAGGAAGAACCCGGCCGCGAACCGCTTCCCCTGAAGCCGGCCCTGCATGTCCGGGAAGGCCAGCACCACAGTGTCTATCGACCCGTCCGCGACACGTGAGCGGAGCTCGTCGACGCCGAGCGGGGGTGTGCGGTCTGCCACGGGATGCCTCCTTGGGTGAACCGGGAGGCTTAAGGTATGACAGGGAACCATTGCTTGGGAAGGGGATCCGCCAGTGGCCACGAGGGAGAGAGTGGACGACACCCGTCCGGCGGCAGCCGCCACCGACGCGACGGCGGGCGAGCCGGGCGCCGCGATCGGCCGGCCGGCCTTTGTGCTGCGCCCCGTCCGCGCGGGCAACGGCTTCGAGGAGGCGCTGGAACAGGTCCTCCAACTCCTGCGGCTTGGCCTGGTCCCGCCCGGCGAACGGCTGCCCTCCGAACGCGAGTTGTCCCAGCAGCTGCGGATCAGCAGGGTCACGCTGCGCGAGGTCCTCAAGGTTCTCCAGGACCAGAACATGGTCGAGAGCCGCCGCGGCCGCTACGGAGGAACGTTCGTCCTGCCGCGCACCGCCGCCCCCGACGGCAGCGACGAACTGCGCCGCCGCATCGCCGCCGTCGACGTGGAGGACACCCTGCGCTTCCGTGAGGTGCTGGAGGCCGGGGCGGCGGGCCTGTGCGCCGAAGGGCTCACGGCCGACGGCGAGACCCGGCTGCGGGGGGCGCTCGACGCCACTCAGGGGGCACGGCTGGAGGACTACCGCCGCCAGGACACCCTGCTCCACCTCACCCTCGCCGAACTCTCCGGCTCCCGTACCCTCGCCGCCCAGTACGCCGCGGTCCGGGCCACCCTCAACGAACTGCTCGACGGCATCCCGCTGCTCGTGCGCAACCTGGAGCACTCCCAGCAGCAGCACGCGGCCGTCGTCGAGGCGGTCCTCGACCGGGATCCGGACGCGGCGCGCGAGATGATGCGCGAACACTGCGGCGGCACGGCGGCCCTGCTGCGCGGCTTCCTCGCCTGAGCCGATCCCCGACGGACCGGCGCGCCGAATCCGTAACCACTCTTTAACGCACGGCCCTTGCCATCCGCTCATCCGTTCCACAAAGGTGTGCCGACGAACCTTTGACCGACGCAGTGCCATCGACTCCCCACCGCGGAGCCGACAGACATCGGGAGCGCCCATGGCTCAGGGAACCGAAACACCCGCCGGACCATCCGGCGGCGCAGATCCGGGAACGTCCGGCACGGACGCGTATCTGCACCGCCGCACCCTGCGCCGGGGCAGCGCCGGCTGGCTCCTGCTGACCGGGCTCGGCGTCGCCTATGTCGTCTCCGGCGACTTCTCCGGCTGGAACATCGGCCTCTCCAAGGGCGGCTTCGGCGGACTCGCCGCGGCCATGGTCCTGATGGGCGTCATGTACGCGTGTCTGGTCTTCGCCCTGGCCGAACTCTCCGCCATCCTGCCCACGGCGGGCGGCGGTTACGGCTTCGCCCGGCGGGCGCTCGGCACCTGGGGCGGCTTCCTGACCGGCACGGCCATCCTCATCGAGTACATCCTCGCCCCCGCCGCCATCTCCCTCTTCATCGGCGACTACGTCGAATCACTCGGCCTGTTCGGGCTCACCTCCGGCTGGCCCGTCTATCTCGCCTGCTTCGCGATCTTCATCGGCATCCACCTCTGGGGCGTCGGCGAGGCGCTCCGCTTCAGCCTGGTGGTGACCGCCATCGCGGTGGCCGCCCTCCTGATCTTCGCCGTCGGCGCGTTCACCGAGTTCGACGCGGGCCGCCTCAACGACATCCCGGCGGACGCCTCCGCCTTCGGCTCCAACTCCTGGCTGCCCTACGGGCTCCTCGGCATCTGGGCCGCCTTCCCCTTCGGCATGTGGTTCTTCCTCGGCGTGGAGGGCGTGCCGCTCGCCGCCGAGGAGGCCAAGGACCCGGTCCGCTCGATGCCGAAGGCCCTGGCCATCTCGCTCGCCGTCCTGGTCTTCCTGGCCCTCATCACCTTCGTCTCCGCCACCGGCGCCCAGGGCGCCAACGCCATCAAGGAGGCCGGAAACCCGCTGGTGGTGGCCCTGCAGGGCAGCGGCGAGCCGACCGTCCTGAGCCGCTTCGTGAACTACGCGGGCCTCGCCGGCCTGGTCGCCTCCTTCTTCTCCCTGATCTTCGCCGGGTCCCGTCAGCTGTTCGCCCTCTCCCGGGCCGGCTACCTGCCGCGCTTCCTCTCGCTGACCAACCGCCGCAAGTCCCCCTACCTCGGCCTGCTGATCCCCGGGATCATCGGGTTCACGCTCGCCGCCTGGAGCGGCAACGGCGGCCGGATGCTGAACGTCGCCGTCTTCGGCGCCACGATCAGCTACGCCCTCATGGCGCTCTCCCACATGATGCTGCGCCGCCGCGAACCGGAGCTGCCGCGCCCCTACCGCACCCCCGGCGGCGCGCTCACCTCGTCCGTGGCCTTCGTTCTGGCATGCTCGGCGCTGGTGGCGACCTTCCTGGTGGACCGCGACGCGGCGTTCATCGCGCTCGGTGTGTACGCGGTGGCACTGGCCTACTTCGCCCTCTACAGCCGCCACCGGCTGGTCGCGGGAGCCCCGGAGGAGGAGTTCGCCGCCCTGGCGGCGGCCGAGGCCGAACTCGCCCGCGACTGAGCCCGTCGCCCGCCGACGATCACCGTGTTCCGCTCGACCCGAAGGAGTACGTTCCATGCCCCGGCCCGTCATCGGCATCAGCACCTACCAGGACCCGGCCCGCTGGGGCGTGTGGGAGATGCCCGCGGTGCTGCTGCCCGCCGCCTACCCGCGCCTCGTCCGGGCGGCGGGCGGGCTCGCGGTGCTGCTGCCGCCCGACGACGCGGCGGACGCGGCCCGGGACACCGTCGCCGCCCTGGACGGGCTGGTGATCGCCGGCGGAGCGGACGTGGAGCCGGCACGGTACGGGGCGGTCGCCGACCCCCGTACCGGCCCCCCGGCCCGCGAACGCGACGCCTGGGAGCTGGCCCTGATCCGGGCGGCGGTCGAACAGCGGGTTCCGCTGCTCGGGATCTGCCGGGGCATGCAGCTCCTGAACGTCGCCCTCGGTGGCACCCTGCACCAGCATCTGGACGACCACACCGGCGGCCTCGGCGTCTTCGGCAGCCACCCGGTGACCCCCGTGCCCGGCAGCGCGTACGCGGACGCCGTACCGGAGACCGCCGTGGTGCCCGCCTACCACCACCAGGCGGTCGACCGCCTCGGCGCCGGTCTGGTGGCCTCCGCCCACGCGCCCGACGGGACCGTGGAGGCCCTGGAGCTCCCTGGGCACGGGAGCCTGGTGCTCGGCGTGCAGTGGCACCCGGAGATGGGCGAGGACACCCGGGTCATGGCCGCCCTGGTCCGGGCCGCCGGGGGAGCGGCGGGCCTGCCCGACGCCCGGCCCGCCGCGGAAGCGCCCCTACGCGCCTGAGCTCAGCTGAGCCTGTCGGCGATGTCGGGGCGGCGCGGCGCGGTCTCAGCGGCGGGTGTCGGGAAGGCGCGACCCCGCGGCCCCGCCGGAACCCTCGAAGCCCGGACCGGAGAACTCGGGCCCCGCGAACGCCGGCGAACTGAAGCCGGAGCCGTGGCCCTCGCCCCGGCCCGTCGGAGGCGAGGCCATCCCGGCGAGCTGCTCGAGCAGGAACGGCCGGATCCCCCGGTCGCGCAGCGCCGCGAGCCACGCCTCACGGGCGTCCTGGAGAGCGGGCGACCGTTCGGGCACGGCCGCCGTGCCGTCCGCCGACCGCTTCGCCGCCTTGCGGTAGAGGGCGACGACGCTGACCAGGCCCGTGACCGCCGCGACCACCAGACTGGACCAGCCGACGCCGACGAGCGTGCCCGCCAGGGCCGGCAGGCTCCCGGAAAGCCGCAGCCCGTACCCGAGGACCAGGAACGTCGCCGCGGCCACGGCGGCGAGCACCGGCGTCAGTACCCCGAGGACCGCCAGCACTCCGGCGCCCGGCCGCTCCTGGTCGCCCGGCCCGGAGAGCGGAGACATCCCGGCGTCCGGCCGCCCGCCCCGCGCCTGCCGCCGCAGAGCCGCGTACCGCCGGTACTCGGCGTCGGCGTCGGCGGTCGTGCGCGCGACGGCCGCCAGGCCCAGCACACGCAGCCGACCGCCGGGGAGCCCCGAGCGTTCGAGCAGGCGTCGGATGTCCGGCGAGGCGATCACCTCGTCGAGCGCGCTCGCGTAGTCGGATCTGTCCTCGTCCCCGAGCCGGGAAGGTCTGCCCATGCTGTCCCTCGGTCGATACTGTCGATACAGGCGTGGTGGGAGTGGTGCCCGCCGGTGTCCGGCGAGATGTTCCTAGAGGTGCTGCACGACCGCGGGCATGAGGTCCTGGAAGGTCCGCCCGTCCGCCGCCGCGCCGATCGCGGTCATCTGCCAGCCCGCGCCGGTCCGCTGGACCTTGGCCATGATCTGCGCGGTGTGCCGCCCGCCGCCGGTCAGGGTGTACCGGGCCAGCTCCTGGCCGTTGCTCTCGTCGACCAGCCGGCAGAAGGCCGCCTCGACCTCCTCGAAGGTCTGGCCGGTGAACGAGTTCACCGTGAAGACGATCTGGTCCACATGGGCCGGCACGCGCCGCAGATCGACCACGATGGACTCGTCGTCGCCGCCCTGGCCCGCCCCGCCGACCCGGTTGTCCCCGGTGTGCTGGACCGAACCGTCGTCGCTGGTCAGATGCTGGAAGAAGACCACGTCCTGCGGATCACGGCCCGCGAAGAGCACCGCCGAGGCGTCCAGGTCGATCTCGCGGGCGGTCAGCCGTGCCAGAAACCCCTTACGGGGAGCGGACTTCCAGCCCAGCCCCATCCGTACGACGTCGAGCTCGCCGCCGCCGGACTTGGTGAGGCTGACCTGCTGGCCCTTGGTGAGGTTGATCGTCATCGTTCCGCCTTCGGTGCCTGTCGTGACGTGGGTGGGAGGTGCGGGTCCGGATCCCGGCGGCTCAGAGACTGACGCCGAAGTCGGCGATGATGCCGCTCAGGCCGGATGCGTAACCCTGCCCGACCGCACGGAACTTCCACTCCGCGCCGTGCCGGTACAGCTCGCCGAAGACCATCGCCGTCTCGGTGGAGGCGTCCTCGCTGAGGTCGTAGCGGGCGATCTCCGCGCCGCCCGCCTGGTTCACCACACGGATGTACGCGTTGCGTACCTGGCCGAAGCTCTGGCCCCGGCCCTCCGCCTCGTGGATCGAGACCGGGAACACGATCTTCGCGACGGTCGCGGGCACCGAGGAGAGGTCGACCTTGACGATCTCGTCGTCGCCCTCGCCCTCACCGGTGAGGTTGTCGCCGGTGTGCTCGACCGAACCGTCGGGGCTCTTCAGGTTGTTGTAGAAGATGAAGTGCTCGTTGGACTGCACCTTGCCCGCCTCGTCGCAGAGCAGCGCGCTCGCGTCCAGGTCGTAGTCGGCGCCGGTGGTGGTGCGGACGTCCCAGCCGAGACCGACGAGGATCGCGGTCAGCCCCGGAGCCTCCTTGCTCAGCGAGACATTTCCGCCCTTGGCCAGGCTCACGCCCATGATGTTCTCCCTTGTGCGGTGACGGGTGTTCACGTGCCGGTGGCCACGCCACGGGTGACGGCGCGGACACACTGCGACCATGAACAAAATCTACAGCACTGTAGATTTTCGGGGCCAGAAGGTTCGGTGCCAGGAGGCGAGCGGTCCGGCCCCGGCCGGTGGCCGGTGCCGCCGCCGGCTGGATACGATTTCCCGATGCCCGGCGGGCGAAGTGCCGCGCCCGGGCGGCGAGAAGGAGAAAGGGGGCGGGCCGTGGACGCCGAAGGAGCCGGTGGCGAACGGGAAACGCCTGTCCGCAGGCGTGGCCAGGGCGAGCTGGAGGCCCAGGTGCTGTCGGTGCTGGGCGGGGCGAGCGAGCCGGTGACCGCCGCCTGGGTGCTGGAACGGCTCGGCGCGGGCCTGTCGTACAGCACCGTCATCACGATCCTGACCCGGCTGCACGCCAAGCAGGCCGTCACCCGCACCGGACGGGGGCGCCCCGTCCTGTGGGAGCCCGTGGCGAACGAGGCGGGGCTCGCCGCCCTGCGGATGCGCCGGCTTCTCGACAAGCAGAGCGACCGTGACGCGGTGCTCTCCAGCTTCGTCTCCGTCCTCTCCTCGCACGACGAGGACCTGCTGCGGGCCCTGCTCGCCGAGAGCGGTCCCGACGGCACCGGCGCGCCCTCGGACCGGCCGGAGCGCTGACGATGGGGGTCTTCGTCTATCTGCCCCTCGTCCTGCCCCTGACCGCGTTGCCGATCGCACGCCTGGCCGAACAGCACCTGCACCCCCGCAGGGCCGCCCGGCTGCTGACCACCGTCGCCGTGATCCTCGCCTCCTGCAGCCTGGTGTGCCTCGGGCTGCTGGTGGTCGTGGGCACGGCCCAGCTGCCCGGCAACCCGCTGCCCGACGGCTGGTCCGACGACGAGGTCCGCGACGCCGTGCCGCACGACGCGTTCGCGGGCAAGGCGTCCATCCTGGCGCTCGTCGCCGTCACGGCGGCCTGCGGATTCACCGTCCACCGCCACTACCGCTTCCGGGCCCGGGCCCACCGGGCGCTCGCGGGTCTGCCGGGCGGCGGCGACGTCGCCGTGCTGCCCGACGACGTCCCGTACGCCTACGCGCTCCCCGGCTCCCCGGGGCGGGTGATGGTCTCCACGGCCCTGCTCGCCTCCCTCGAACCGGCCGAGCACCGGGCGCTGTTCGCCCACGAGCGGGCCCATCTGACGGGCCGCCACCACCGCCTGCTGCTCGCGACGCGGCTGGCCGGCTGCGTCAACCCGCTGCTGTGGCCGCTGCTCGGGGCCCTCGTCTACAGCACCGAGCGCTGGGCGGACGAGGAGGCGGCCCGGGTCACCGGCGACCGCCGCCTGACCGCACGCGCGGTCGGCAAGGCGGCACTCGTCTCCCGCCCGGTCCCCGGCGGCACGGCCTTCGCCGCCTTCGCTGCCGCCGGCCCGGTGCCGCGCCGGGTGGCGGCCCTCCTGGGCCCGGTACCGCCGGACCGGGGCTGGCCCCCCGCCCTCACCCCGGCAGGCGTGGCCGCGCTCGTCGCCGCGGCCGGGACGACCGTCTCCGCGCTGTCCGCGTTGAACGCGGCCGTCGCGCTGTTCCTCGTCCTGGAGGCGGCGACACCGCTGTAACCCTCGCGGGGCGCCGGCCCACCGGATCGCTCCGGCGGGCCGGCGCCGTCGGGTCAGGACGAGCCGGTGTCCAGCGCGGCGAGTGCCTGGGCCCAGCGGACGTACTTCAAGTTGGCCAGATCCGCCACCGTCTTGACGCCGAACGCCTCCTGGAGCAGCTCGCCGTCGCGGTCCGAGACGCCCTTCAGGGCCGAGACGGGAGCCGAGAGAATCGTGGTGAGGTCCTGGTCCGCGTAAGCCTTGTCGAGCACCTTGTCCAGGTCGATCCGGGCCACTGCTGCCTCCTGGGAGTGTGTCTCCCCGCCCTGACGGCGGGCGGCCCCGGGCGGGACCACTCGCACAACTGCGGAGGGTGTCCGCGCGGTTCCCCGGAGTGTCCGCGACGGAAGGATTCCCGCCACGCGCTTGACCTCGACCGCGGCGCCTGGCGCGGCACGTCTTCCTGCCCACCGACGGCGGCAGACTCCTCTTCCACGCGCAGTGGGCCGGCGATGGGGACCACCTGGCATGGGCCCGCGCCCATCGCACCGGAACGCGGAGCGGCCGACCGGTGTCTTCGTGGTCACCACGATGGCGGCCGAGGCCGCCGTCACTGCGGCGTCTCGCGTTCGGTCGCCTCGCCGCGGATCACCCGGGGAGACGTCCGGGGCGCCTCGCCGTCGCCCGTCGTCGTACCGGCAGCGGGGCCGTCCTGTTCCTTGAGCGCCTGCTTCTCGCTCTTGAGGATGCGCGCCGCCTTACCGGCCGACCGCGTGAGATCGGGCAGCCGTTTCACGGCCAGCACCGCCACGATCACCAGGAGGAGGATGGTGAGTTCGCCGATCCCGAACATGGTCGCTGCTTTCTCTGGGGCGGACTGGACGCTGCATCTGCAGGGCAGAATCTACAGGGCTGTAGAGCATCCGTTCGCCGGTCCTCGAATCACGCCTCCGGATCGACTCCCGGATCAACTCCCGGGCAACAGCCGCACGGTGGCGTCCGGGAGGCGGCTCCACCAGTGGCCGTAGCGCCGATAGACCTCCGGTTCGCGGTCGGCGAGGAACCCCACCAGCGACCGGGCCTCGGCGGCGAGCCCCTCCCAGACCTCGTCCGGCAGAGGGTGGAACGCGGTCGCCTCGACGCCCCCGGCCACCGGCCGCCACACCCCGGCCACATACCCGTCGACCAGCAACGTCGGCAGCACATCGCCGTTCGCGCGGATCACGGTCCTGCGGTACGTCTCCGGGAGGACCCGGCCACGATCCGCGTACGCCAGCAGCACGCTGTCCCACATCGCCATCAGCCGGGGCGGCGCCGGCTCCGCCCCGTCCGGCCGCGGAGCGCCCGGCAGGTCGAACAACTCCTCGCCCTCCGGCCCCGCCAGCCGTTCCAGGCCCTCGGCCAGGTCCGCCAGCGCCGCCCGCGCCCCGGCCCGCGTGACCATGGCGAACTGCGCCACGTCCGCGACCGAGGCGGGCCCGAACCCTGAGAGGTAGCGCAGGACCAGCGTCCGCAGGGACGCGGCCGACGCCTCCGGATCCGTCCGTGGCGAACCGGTCCGCGGCGCGATGTACGAGGGCCGGTGGCCGAACGACCACGGCGACGCGGTCGGCGCGTGGAGCAGCGGCGCGTACTGCCGCAGCCCCCACCATGCCCCGGCCTTCGGCGGCGCCCCCAGCTGCTCGCCCAGCCAGGCCTCGCACTCGGCGGTGGTCCGGGGCCGGTCCGCGAACTCCAGCAGCCGGGGGACCAGCGCGTCCGCGTCCTGCGCCGTCAGCCCGGACGCGGTGAAGCGACCGCCCAGCCGGGCGGCGCGCACCACCGGGTGCATGGCCTCCCGGAAGGCCGGATGGTCGTCCGCGTGCACGGCGTGGAGGGTGAGCCGCATCATGGTCGCCTTGACCACACGGTGATCGGTGAACGCCGCGTCGAGCCCGGCCGGGTCGAACCCGGCGAGCCGGTTCCACAGCGCGACATACGGCGAGGCCGGCTGCTGTGCCTGGAGCGCGACCACCCGCCGCACCCCCTCGGAGGCGTCCAACGCCTCCCGCCGCAACAGCAACTGCCGGGCGAGCGTCGACCGGTTGAGCCCCCGTGCGGTGATCCTCATGCCGTCATCGATCCATTCCTCGGGCTGTTTCTCCGGCCCACCGGTCAGCTGTCGTCGAAACCGTACGCCCATCAGCGGTGTTCGCTCCTGGGCGGTCGCGGACACGTACCCGGGACCCTGTCCGCTCCCACCGGAACCTGCGTCGGCGGTCCTACGGGTGTTTCCCGGCGGCCCGGATCCGCGGGGCGTCCCGCTCCGGGTGGATGGCGCTCATCGCGGCGGCCCCGGAGACCACCATGACCGCGGCCGCTATGAGGAACACCGTGGCATAGCCGGCCTGTTCGCTCGCCGCTCCGTCGATGACGCGCCCGCTGAGGAACGGCGCGACCAGTCCGGGCAGGGTGCCGGTGGCGGCGACGATGCCGAAGACGGCCCCGCGCCGGCCCGTGGGCACCACCTCGGCGGTGGTCACATAGTGCAGGGGGATGGCGATGGCGTGGCCGCCGAAGGCCACCGCGATCAGGATCAGACGCGGGCCGGTGGCGTCGACCAGAGGGAACGACGCCATGGCGCAGCCCGCGACGACCACGGCCCCGCCCTGGAGCGCACCGCTGGACCAACGGCTGCTGACACCGCGGGACTTGAGCGCGTCGACGACCGGCGACACGGCCAGCAGCAGGACGAGGCTCAGGCCGGAGATGATGCTGATGGTGGTCGCCGCACGGGCCGGCGTCATGTCCAGCTGGCTGCTGAGGTAGACGGGCAGCCAGGCGCTGCTGAGCGACAGCGCCCAGGACGCGCCGAACGCGCTGGCGATGCTGCCGATGACCGTGCCGTTGAGGAGCAGCCGCCGGTAGGGGACCGGCGTGGTCGCCGTGACGCCGGGGCGGTCGGCGGGCCCGGTGCCGTGCCGGGCGGGGTGCTCTTCACCGTACGGGCCGTCCTGCCCCATCAGGAACCAGACCAGGCTCCATCCCGCGCTGACGACGGCGAGGGAGGCGAAGGCCGCGCGCCAGCCGTGCGCGGTGATGACCCAGGTCAGCAGGGGAGCGGAGATGAGGGTTCCCAGGGCGGCCCCGCTGATCTGGAGTGCCGAGGGGAACGCGCGTCGCTCGGCGGGGAACCACTTGTACAGGGCGTGCATCGACATGGAGGCCGCAGGCCCCTCGGCCGCGCCGAGCAGCACCCGGCCCGCGATGAGGGTCGGGACGGCTGCCACGACGAGGACGGGCAGTTGCACGACGGCCCACAGGGCGGTCATGACGCAGAGCAGCACATGGCTGGAGATCCGGGTGGAGAAGAAGCCGACGACCAGTCCGGAGAGGCTGAACAGGACGTAGAAGGAGCTGGAGATCGCACCGTAGGTGCTCTTGCTGATGTCCAGCTCCTCCATGATCGGATGGGCGGCGAGGCCGAGGACGGCCTTGTCCGCGAAATTGATGACCATGAACATGACGATCATGGCGGTGACGAGCCACGCCCGGCGGTCGGGGCGGCGGAGGTGCGCGGGGGTGGATTCGGTGGACCTTTTGAGCATGGGTGGCTCCTGCGGAAGAGGAGGAGGAGCGAAGAGCCCG
This sequence comes from Streptomyces sp. SID14515, assembly GCF_010548505.1. NCBI lineage: Bacteria > Bacillati > Actinomycetota > Actinomycetes > Kitasatosporales > Streptomycetaceae > Streptomyces > Streptomyces sp. SID14515. The sequence continues at coordinate 23,813 of NZ_JAAGMH010000135.1, forward strand.
CCGGAGGAGGGCCCCGAAGGGCGGGCGGGCGGGTGGCGGGCGGGCCGGGCGGAGCACCTGTGCCCCGCCCGGCGTGCCGACGCGACGGCTCAGACCAGGGATTTGGCGATCGCGTTCTTGTGGATCTCGCTGGTGCCGGTGACGATGCGGAACATCCGCAGCGTGCGGAAGATCTGCTCCACCTCGTGGCCCCGGGTGAGCCCGGCCTTGCCGTGGATCTGTACGGCCTGGTCGGCGACGCGGAAGCAGGACTCCGCGGTGAGCAGCTTGCACATGTTCGCCTCGGCGGAGATGTTCTCGCCCTGGTCCGCGCGGGCCGCGGTGGTCATGACCGTGGCCCGCGCCGCGTAGAGGTCGGTGGCCATCTCGGCGAGCTTGTGCTGGATGGCCTGGAGCGCGAACAGCGGCTGTCCGAAGGCGACACGGGTCCTGGCGTGTTCCAGCGAGAGGTCCCAGGCGCGTCGGGCGGCGCCGATCAGGGAGGGGCAGTGCAGCAGCCGGTTGAGGGTGATGCGCCCGATGCCGATGCGCAGGCCCTGGCCGATCTCGCCGAGCAGGCTCTCGGCGGGGATCCGGCAGTTGTCGAAGAGCAGATCGCCCTCCATCTGCTGTCCGGACATGGGGACTTCGCCCGGCAGTACCTGGCAGCCGGGGCGGTCGAGATCGACGAGGAAGGCGCTGTAGGTCTCATCGGATCCGGCCATCCGGGCGACGACGATCGCGAAGTCGGCGAACGGTGCTGCGGAGCTGAACACCTTGCGGCCGTCGAGGACATAGCCGTCGCCGTCCGGGGTGGCGGTGGTGGTCATCCGGCGTACGTCCGAACCCGCGTCCTGCTCGGTGATCGAGAAGCAGCAGGCGAGTTCGCCCCGGACCACCGGCATGACGTAGCGCTCCAGTTGCTCGGGCGTGGCGTGGCGGGCGATGGCGCCGGCCCGCAGCGGGCCGCCCAGGTCACCGAGGACCGAGTGCGAAAGTGCGGCGCCCGAGGCGGTCAACTCTTCCTTGAGCGCGCAGAGTTCGACGAGCGTCAGACCTTGGCCGCCCAGTTCCGCCGGCAGGCTGACACCGTAGAAGCCGAGCTCCCGGCTGCGCCTCCAGACGTGTTCGAGGGTGGACCGGTCGAGCGCGGACTCCGGCGTGATGCCGTGAGCGCGCTCGTACGGGAGAAGTTCGTCGCGCAGATAGCCGCGCAGTCGTCCGACGAGCTCCCGCAGGCGAGGGCTGTCGTCGTAGGAGGGTTCGAGGGTGAAGGGCATGAGGTTCCGTTCGGTGGTGCGTGAGCGCCGGGGCGAGGCGGGGTGTGGTGCGAGTGGTGAGGGGCGCGTGATCGGGCGCGGGGCGTCGCTCAGTGGACGCGGCGTTCGGCGCCCGCCCAGTAGGGGGCGCGCAGTGCGCGGCGGTCGACCTTGCCGTTGGGGTTGTGCGGCAGTGCGGCGACGAAGTCGACCGAGCGCGGCTTCTTCATCCGGGCCAACCGCCGTGCACAGAACTCGACGAGCGTCTCCTCGTCGAGCCGCGCACCCGGCCGGGGTACCACGACCGCCTTGACGGCCTCGCCCCACTGCTCGTCCGGTACGCCGACGACGGCGGCCTCGAACACGTCCGGATGCTGATGGAGCGCGGCTTCCACCTCCACCGCGTAGATGTTGAAGCCGCCCGAGATGATCATGTCCTTCCTGCGGTCGACGATGAAGACGTACCCGTCGCTCCGGCGGCGTGCGAGGTCGCCCGTGCGGAACCATCCGTCGACGAACGTGTCGGCGGTCAGGCGTGGTTCGTCGAGGTAGCCGGGGACCACGTCCGGGCCGCGTACGGTGATCTCGCCGATCTCCCCGTCGGGCACCGGCCGGCCCCGGTCGTCGACGATGTCCACCTCCGCCTCGCCGGTCGGGCGTCCGCAGGACAGCAGCAGTTCCTCGTCCTGCCCCTCGATGCCGCGCCGATGGTCCTCGGTCGACAGGAACATCACCCCGGAGGTCGTCTCGCCGCAGCCGTAGCCCTGGGAGAGGACCGGGCCGAACAGGTCCCAGGCCTCGCGGATGCGGCGGGGGGACATCGGGGCGGCGCCGTAGATCAGCTGGCGCAGGCTGGAGACGTCGTGGTCGCGGGCGTTCGGCAGGGCGAGGACGGTGTTGACCATCGTGGGAACGAGGAAGGCGTGTGTCGCGCGCTCCCGTTCCACGGTGGCCAGGAAGGTCTCCGCGTCCCACCGCTCCAGCACGACCGCGCAGCCGCCGGCGAAGAAGATGCCCATCAGCGGCATGCCCGAGGCGTGGGTGATCGGTCCGGCGAGGATCTGCCGGTCACCCGGACCGACCCGGGTGTCGGGCCCCATGACCATCTTGCGCATCAGGGCCAGCCTGTTCCCGTACGTCTGGATCGCCGCCTTGAGCCGGCCGGTGGAGCCGGAGGTGAAGTGGAGCACGGCGCTGTCGTCGGCGGCGCAGTCCACGTCCACGGCCCCGGCGGGGGCGGTGCGCAGGACCTCCTCGTACCGCAGCACCGGGACGGCGGCCGGGGCCGGAGTCGGGGTCGGGGGCATGGCGGGTCGGCTGCGGCCCGTGCCGTCGGCGCTGTCGTCCGCTCCGGCCTCCGGCCGCCGGTCGAAGCAGATCACGGCCTCGACGCCGCTGCCCGGCATCGCTTCGGCGGCGGCCGCCAGATGGCCGGAGTCGACGAGGAGCACCCGGGCCGCCGACTCGCGCAGCAGGTGGGCCACCTCATCGGTGCCGAGCCGGGCGTTGATCGGTGCGCGCACCAATGCCGCCTTGTACAGGGCGACTTCGGCGACGACGAGTTCCGCTCGGTTGGCCGAGAGGGTCGCCACGCAGTCGCCCTTGCGAAGACCGAGCGCGCCCAGCGCGGTGGCGAGCCGGTCAGCGTCCTCGTCCAGGGCCGCGTACGTCAGCCGGGTGCGGCCGCAGACGACGGCTTCGGCTTCGGGGTGGTGGCGGCTCGTCCGCCGTACGTACCGTCCAAGGTTCATCGAGAACACTCCCTGACGCAGTTACTGAACATACTGTCTGTTAATGAATGATGTGTACGGCAACGTAGTGTGGGGTGTCCGCCAGGTCAACGCTTCGAAGGAACAGGAAATAATTCGGTCATGAGCCCCGCAGAAGACCGTCGTGTCCGCCGTACCCGCCACGCCCTGCGCTCGGCGCTCGTGGAACTCGTCCTGGCCAAGGGGTTCCACGCGCTCACCGTCGAGGAGATCGTCGAGCGGGCCGATGTGGCGCGGGCGACCTTCTACGCGCACTACCGCGACAAGGAGGACCTGCTCGTCGGGGTGGTCCGGGACCTCACCGCCGACCGGGACCGGCTGCTGCCGGCCGTGGAGCAGGCGCAGAGCCAGAGCTTCACCGGGCTGCCGGTGCTGTACATCTTCGAGCACGCGGAGCAGGAGAAGCCCCTCTACCAGGTGATTCTCCGGGGTGAGGGCGACGGGCGGGCGCTGCGCGAGTTCACCGAGATCATCTGCGAGCGGGTGGAACAGGTATTCCGGGGGCGCGCCGAACAGCTCGACGTGACGCCGCGGATGCCCTTCGACGTGATCGCCCGCGCCTGGACGGGGGAACTCGTCGGCGTCCTGACGTGGTGGGTGGAGGGCGACACCGGATACACCGCCCGCGAGATCACCGCCCATCTGCGGGACCTGTCCGTCTACGGCCGGGTCTGGGCCTCCGGGCTGGCCCCCTCGGACGCCCCCGGCGCGCTCGACGCACGCGCCTGACGCGGCACCTCGGCGGCCGGGAGGCCGGATGCCCCGGAGAAGCTTTACCAGACAGCATGTATGGTTCTGGCCCACTGACAGCGCATACGGAGAGTGGGCACAGTATGAGTTCGTACTCCTTGGCCGATCTGACCTGGGCGCGGGGCTTCACCGACCCGGCGTGGGTCCGGCTGCACATGACCTCCGCCCGGGAGATCCTGCCGACCCGGCGCGTGTGGCGCGGATCCGGTGCACCCACCGCCCTGCCGGTCGACCTGCGGCCCGACCTCGACAGCGTGCGGACGCCGACGCCGGACGGCCGCGAGCTCACCCTCACGGACGTTCTCGCCGGCGCACAGACCGACGCGCTGCTCGTCCTCCACCGGGGCCGGATCGTCCTGGAGCGCTATCTGCACGGGTGCGAGGCCCGCATACCGCACTTCAACGCCTCGGCCGCGAAGTCCTACCTCGGCCTCGCGGCGGCCGTCCTCGAACACCAGGGGCAGCTCGACCGTACGGCCCAGGTGTCCTCGTACGTGCCCGAACTGGCCAGAACCGCCTTCGGCGAGGCCCGGGTCGACCATCTGCTCCACATGGGCACCCTCATGAGCTACGCGGGCCGCCCCTTCGACAAGGCCCTCGAAGCCCAGCGCTACTTCGCCATCCTCGCCCCGCAGTTGCGCCCCTTCGGATACACCGGTCCGGCCACCGTCCGCGAGCACCTGGCCACCGCGCGGCCGACCGGTGAGCCCGGCACGGAGTTCCGCTACGAGAACGGGAACGTCGAGGCGCTCGCCGAGGTGCTGCGGCGGGTCACCGGGCTGACCACCTCCGCGCTTCTCGGCGAGCTCCTCTGGTCCGGGATCGGGGCGGAGGAGGACGCCTACTACGCCGTCGACGCGGAGGGGACCGAGGCCGCCAGCGGGGGCTTCAGCGCCACCGCCCGCGATGTCGCCAGGCTGGGCGAGATGCTGCGCCGCGGCGGAGCGGCCGGTGACCGGCAGGTGGTGCCGGAAGCGGTGGCGTCCACCATCGTGAGCAAGGTCCCGGAGTGCTGCCCCCGGAAGGTCCGCTTCCCCGTCGCTCCCGCCTCCGCGCCCGCCACCCTCTCGTACCACGACCTCTGGTGGATCCCGAACGATCCCCACGGCTCCTACATGGCGAGCGGCATCCATGGACAGCGCCTCTTCGTCTCCCCGGGGCTCGACCTCGTCGTCGTGCACTTCGGCGCACAGGTCATGTCGCCGTCGACCCCCCAAGTGCCCCTGATCCAGGCCTTCCTCGCCCTCGGCACCCACCTCGCCGAGCAGAGCTGATCCGTCTTCGCCGACAGTCCCTCCGCCCCTCCGCCTCCCGCCCTACGGTCAGCGCTTCCGGGGCCGGCCGCCGCCGCGCAGGCCCGACTTCGGAGCCGGGACGAGACGGAACGCCGTGTTGAGGACATGGTCGATCACATCGCGCGAGGGCTTGTCCGTGAGGTCGGTGAGCAGCCGGGCCAGCGCGTCGAGGAGGAACGGCGAGCCCATGACGTACCGGTTGAGCACCGGCTGGAAGCCCGAGCGGCTGAAGATCAGGTCGGCGGCCGTGTTGCCCAGGCGGTAGTAGCGGCCCCAGCGGCGGTTCATCTCCACCGGGTAGCCGAGCAGCAGCTGTTCGCGGCGGGGCCCCTGAGGGTGGGCCAGGGCGAGGGCGGCGCTCTCGGCGGCCACCTCGCCCGCCTCCATCGCCTGCGCGATGCCCTCGCCGTTCCAGGGGCTGACCATCCCGCCGGAGTCGCCGACCAGCAACAGCCCCCGGGCGTACAGCGGATGGCGGTTGAAACCGAGGGGCAGGGCCGCGCTGCGAACCGGGCCCTCGGCGTTCTCCTCGCGCAGCCCCCACTCCTCCGGGGTCCGGGCCAGCCACTGGTCCAGGGTCGCGCGCAGGTCCGCCTTGCCGTGCCGCCGGTGGGGAAGCGCCCCGAGCCCGACGTTGACCCGGCCGTCGCCCATCGGGAAGATCCAGCCGTAGCCGGGCAGGTACGGGCCCCTGTCGGGGAAGCGGAGATCGGCCCACAGCTCCAGGTACTCCTCCCGGGAGCGCTCCGGACTGCGGTAGTAGCGGCGGGCCGCGGTTGCGATCTGCCGCCGGGGGGCCCGCTCCAGGCCCAGCGCCAGGGCGAGACGGGCGGACGCCCCGTCGGCTGCGATGACGATCGGCGCGCGGAAGTCGACCGGCTCCGGGACGTCCGGGGAGTCCGAGGACGCGGCGACCCCGGTGACCCGGCCCGCCCGGTCCGTCAGCGGCCGCTCCGCCTTCCAGCCGCTGAACAGCCGCGCCCCGGCCGCCACGGCGTGCCGGGCCAGGATGTCGTCGAAGTCGTGCCGGCTGCGGGAGAGGCCGAAGTCCGGGTAGCGGCCCAGCGCGGGCCATTCGATGTGCACCCGGTGCTCCCCGGCCACCCAGCGCATACCGCGCGAACGCGTCCAGCCCGGTGTGGTGATGTCCACGCCCATCCGGATGAGCTGGTGCACCGCGCGCGGGGTGAGACCGTCGCCGCACACCTTCTCCCGGGGGAAGCGGGCCTTCTCCAGCAGGATCACGTCGACTCCGGCCCGCGCCAGGTGATACGCGGCCGACGAGCCCGCCGGGCCCGCCCCGACCACGATCACCTGGGCGTCCTCTCCCGTACGGGACACCTCCCGCGCGTCCGTCGTCGCCGGGTCCGGTGGCAGTTCCCGCATCACAACCCCTTCGTCCAACGGCTGTTGCCCCTGCCGGGGCGGCGGCCCCGGGCCACATCATCGATCAGGGCGGGGCCGGTACGGAACCGGGCGTCCGAATATCCCGAGGCGGAGGGGTGAACCGGCCGTCTACGCTCCGTCGGTGACCACCCCACCGGACGAACCGATCAGCGACGCCCTCGACCGCGCCGACGCCGGTCTGCTCGCCCGACGCCTCGACGCCCGCACCTGCCCGCCGGAGCTGCTCGCCCGGCTGGTCCGGCACCCCGCGGCCCGGATACGGCACCTGGGCCTCACCCTCCTCGTCGAACGCACCGACACTCCGGACATCGGAAACCGGAGAGGGGAGGCCGGAGGCGAGGACCGGGCCGGCCATCCGGCGCTGCCGGCCCGCCTGTTGCCCGGCTCTCCGGGTGAGTCGCCCGAGGAGTCCCTCCTGCTCGCGGAACTCCACGCCCGGCTCGTGACGCAGACGCCGCGCCACCGGCTGCCCGACTGGCGCGCCGCCGCGCTGCCCGCCCGGGTACGGATCGCCTGGCTGCGGACCGAACTCCTCGGCGACCCCGGCGGTCCTCCGCACGGAGCCGGCGGGCGAACCGCTCTACCGGGCCGTCCGCGCGTGCGACGCCGCCGACGCGCACCGCCCCGACCTGCTCGTGGCCGAACTCGTCGACAGCGGGGACCCGGTCCTACGGGCCGAGGCGCTGCGGACGGCCCGCGACGGGCTGCACGCCGGACTGCTCACACCGGCGTTCGTACGCGGCCGGCTGGTCCGGCTGCTCGACGCGCCCGAGCACGACATCGTGACCGGCGCGCTGCGCGAACTCGCCGAGACCAGGGCGGCGGCCACGGCTTCCGGAGTCTCGTCGCGTCCGGTGCGGGCGGACGATCTCGACCAGCCCCGGTCGGCCGCCCAGCGGGCCCGGCTGCTGGCCATGCTGGACGCCGAGCAGCCGGAGCGCCGCACCACCGCCGCGCGGGCCCTGCGCGACTGGCCCGAGCCGGAGGCCTCGGTCGCCGTGCTGCGCGCGTATCTGCGCGGCCGGGTCGACATACTCCCCGAAGCCGCCTCCCTGGACCTCCTCGCCCACGCCGAGGACGACCCCGAGGGTCACGCCGAGGACCAGCCCCACGGCCACCCCGCCCTGGCGGAGCTGACCGCCCGCGGCGTGTTGCCCGAGCGGGCGCTGCGCTGGGCGGCACGGCTGCCCGAGGACGACCTGCTCCCGCTCGTCCCGCTGATCGTCGGGTGGTGGGAACACGGTCCGCCCGCCGTCCACGAGGCGGCCCGCACCACGGTGCGCAGCGTTCCGGCCGATGCGCTCGCCCACCACCTGACGCCGCGCATCGAAGCGGGCGACCTCGGGCTGCTCGACCTGCTGACCGGTCTCCGTCTGCTCCGGACCCCCACGCTGACCAGGGCCGAGCGCCTTCTGCGTACCGAAGGCCGCGACGCCCTGGCCGATGCGCTCGTCCTCGTCGACGGCCCGTTGCGCGCGCCCGGGGCCGGACACGAGGACGTTGCCGCGCTCGACGCCCTGCGCACCCCGTCCCGGACCCCGGCCGCCCCGGCGGCCCCTCCGTCGCTGCCGGAACTGCTCGGCCTCGCCCGCACCGGAACGCCCGAGCAGACCCGCCGGGTGCTCACCCGGCTGGTGGAGGAGCACGCGCCGGAGCCCGGGGCCTGCCCGGACCCGGGGCTGCGCGCACTGGTCGAGGAGTTGCTGCGCCACCCGCGCGCCGGGGTGCGGCTGCACGCCCACCGGACCTCGCGCGCCCTGTTCGACCGGGACACCCACGCCCGGCTCACCGCGCTCCTGCTGTCCGATCCGCTGCCCGACGTGGTGCGCATGGCGGTCCGGACGCTCGGCCGCGCCTCCTGGGAGCCCGCGCTGCCGGACCTCGTCCGGCTCCTCGACCACGCGAAGCCGGTGGTCCGCAGGGCGGCCCGGGAGGCGCTCGTGCGCTTCGGCGGGGCGGCGGTTCCGGTGCTGCGCCGGGCCGAGGCCCACGCCCGGCCCGACCGGCGGTCGCTCTACACCGACGTGCTCGCCGAGATCCTCGGCCCGGGAACTCAGGGAGTGTCTCCTAGCGATCCCCGTGTTCCCGGGCCGCCGCCGCGGCGACCTGGTGCAGCGTCCGTCCCGTACGGGCGGAGCGGGCGTGGTACGGGTCGGGGGAGCCGGGCCTGCCGCGTACGGCGAGACGGTCGTTGGCCTTGATCAGCAGCCATGCCTCGTGGCCGCCGCTGTCCGGCTCGTCGCCCTTCTGGATGCGGGTGAGCGCGAACTCGCCGTGCAGCTTCGCCCCGTACAGCCAGAACGTCGCATGGCCGAGCTCCAGGGACTCGGCGAAGGGGACACGGTCGCCCTGCCCGTCGTGTCCGAGCGGCCGGTAGGTGCCCTGGTCCCAGACGATGACCGTGCCGCTGCCGGACTCGCCCCGGGGGATGACGCCTTCGAACTCGCGGTACTCCAGGGCGTGATCCTCCGTCGGCACGGCGAGCCGGCGGTCGCTGGGGTTCTCCGACGGCCCGCGGGGCACCGCCCAGGACTTGAGTACGCCGTCGACCTCCAGCCGGAAGTCGAAGTGCAGTCGGCGCGCGTCATGGATCTGCACGACGAAGTGGGGTCGTGGCAGGCCGTCGTTCTCCACGTCGTGCTCCCTTCGCCCGGGTCTCCGCTCCGCTCGCCTGTATCTCCACTCTGCGGCCGCACGGTGCGAACCGCACGATGTGCGGCTGTCTTCAGATGCATATGCCGGAGGCGCATGCCGTTCCTCCTCCGGTCTGGACCAGGTTATTGACGGCTCCTGCGGCACTCCCTTAAATCAAGAATTGAAATATGCGCCCGAGGTGATCGCCCCAACCGTTCACCTCTCGGCGTTCACCTGTCATGCACATGCCCCCCACGCGAAGTGATGTGATGACCGTGCACCCCACGCACTCCACGGCGCGCAGCGTCTCCCGGCGTCGCCGCGTCGCCCTCTACGCGGCCTCGCTGCTCTGCTGTTCCGCCATCCTGACCGCACTCCCCGGCGGAGCGTCCGCCGCACCCGCCGCCGGTTCCCCGGCGCCCGGCCCGGGGGCCCAGGCGGTCGTCTTCGAGGACCAGTTCGACGGACCGGCCGGTGCCGCCGTGGACGGCGGCAAGTGGCAGCTGGAGACCGGCGACAACGTCAACAACCACGAGCGGCAGTACTACACCCCGGGCAACGACAACGCCGCACTCGACGGCCAGGGCAACCTCGTGATCACCGCCCGGAAGGAGAACCCGGGCAACTACCAGTGCTGGTACGGGACCTGTGAGTACACCTCGTCCCGGCTCAACACCTCGGGCAAGTTCGCCGCCGCCTACGGCCATGTCGAGGCCCGCATCAAGATCCCGCGCGGCCAGGGCATCTGGCCCGCGTTCTGGATGCTGGGCGACGACTTCGGCAACGTCGGCTGGCCGGACAGCGGCGAGATCGACGTGATGGAGAACGTCGGCTTCGAGCCCGGAACCGTCCACGGCACCCTGCACGGCCCGGGATACTCCGGCTCCGGCGGCATCGGCGCCGCGTACACCCTGCCCAACGGCCAGGCGTTCGCCGACGACTTCCACACCTTCGCCGTGGACTGGGCGCCCGACTCCATCACCTGGTCCGTCGACGGCAACGTCTTCCAGCAGCGCACCCCCGCCGACCTGAACGGCAACCAGTGGGTGTTCAACAAGCCCTTCTTCCTCATCCTGAACCTCGCGGTCGGCGGCTACTGGCCCGGCGACCCCGACGGCTCCACCCAGTTCCCGCAGCAGATGGTCATCGACTACGTCCGCGTGACGACCGGCGACTGACCACCGGAACCAGCAGCCCCGGTGCCCGTCCCCGGCAGTCCGCGGACGGGCACCGGCTCATTCCGACAAGGACGGTGACCGCATGACCGAGGCTCCGCGACACCCACGGACCCCGCGAAGGCGGCTGGGACGCCGAGCGCTGCCCGCTCTGGCACTGGCCGCCACGGCCGCGTTCCTGACCCCGAGCAGCCCCGCCGGCGCGGCCGTCGCCGCGGTCGGACAGATCTCCGGCACCGGCGGCGGCGCCGACACCTGCTCCGGTGTCGGACAGCAGCCGTGGGACTTCACCCGGGTCCTCGCGGAGTACCGGGGCTGACCCCCGCCCGCCCCTCTCACCGGGCGGGCCCAGAGACGTGGACGGCGGCAGAGGTGCTCCTGCCGCCGTCCACCCCTTTCCACCCGAGTTTCCACCCGAGAACCTCCACGCAAGAAGCGGAATAGCATGATCCTCATGGAACAGCGCACACTCGGCAGGACCGGCCGTGACGTCTCGGTCGTCGGACAGGGCACCTGGCAGCTCGGGGGCGACTGGGGCGAGGTCGCGGAGGACGACGCCTTCGGGCTCCTCGACGCGGCCGTCGAATCCGGCGTCACCTTCTTCGACACCGCGGACGTGTACGGGGACGGCCGCAGCGAACAGCTCATCGGCCGCTATCTCAAGAACCGCCCCGACGCGGACGTCTTCGTCGCCACCAAGATGGGTCGCCGCGTCGACCAGGTGCCGGAGAACTACGTGCTGGACAACTTCCGTGCCTGGAACGACCGTTCCCGGGCCAACCTCGGCACCGACACGCTCGACCTCGTACAACTGCACTGCCCGCCCAGCGCCGTCTACTCCTCGGACGCCGTCTACGACGCCCTGGACACCCTGGTCGCCGAGCAGCGGATCGCCGCCTACGCGGTGAGCGTCGAGACCTGTGCCGAGGCCCTCACCGCCATCGCGCGCCCGGGCGTCGCAAGCGTACAGATCATCCTCAACCCGTTCCGACTCAAGCCGCTGGACGAGGTGCTCCCGGCGGCCGCCGCCGCGGGCGTCGGCATCATCGCCCGGGTCCCGCTCGCCTCCGGTCTGCTTTCGGGCAGGTACACCAAGGAGACGGTCTTCGGCCCCGACGACCACCGGACGTACAACCGGCACGGCGAGGCGTTCGACCAGGGCGAGACGTTCTCCGGCATCGATTACGCGACCGGCGTCGCCGCGGCCGCCGAGTTCGCCGAACTGGCCCCCGAGGGAGCCACCCCCGCGCAGACCGCGCTGCGCTGGATCATCCAGCAGCCGGGCGTAACCAGCGTGATCCCCGGCGCACGCTCGGTGGAACAGGCCCGCGCCAACGCGGCGGCGGCCGAGCTGCCGCCGCTGCCGCAGTCCACGCTGGACGCCGTACGGGAGCTGTACGACCGCTCCATCCGCGCGGAGGTCCACGACCGCTGGTGACCGTGACCGTGGGCGGGGGAGCGGTGGGCGGGACTCAGTCGTCCCGCTCGTCGTCCCCGTCCCTGTCCCCGTCGTCCCCGTCCTGCTGACCCCGGTTCCGGTCCTGGTTCTGCTGGTCCTGGCCCTGTTGGCCCTGCTGGCCGGGCCGACCTTGCTGCTCGGGCTGTTGTCCGCCGCCGTCACGGACGTCCTGCGAGGGGCCCGAGGACGGGCTCCGGTCCGGTGTGCCGGCGGAGCTGGAGTCCGGGGAGAACAGGATCATCCCCAGATACACCGCGGCCAGGAACGTCGCCGTCCCCGCGATGGCACTGGCCACCCTGGGCCGCCGCCGTATCGCCTCGCGGGTGCTGCGACGGCGGGCCGGAGCCGATCGGGTCGGCGCCTGCCGTCTTCGCCCGGTGGGCCCCGGGAGCCGGTACGTCGTCGGGCCGACCGGTGCGGGCGGCGCGGCGGGGGAGGGCTTCGGGGCCACGGGGGCGGACGCCCGGTGGGACGTGGGCGTCTGCATCGGGAGGGGCTCCGGCCGGCCGCGCCAGGCATCGGTGCGGAACCAGTCGGACACCTGCTGGGCGGTGGGCCGTTCCTCGGGTTTCTTGGCCAGCAGCCCGAGCAGATACGAGTCGAAGGCGGCGGAGATGTCCACGCCGCGCTGCCGCAGCGGGACCGGCGGGGTGTCGACGTGCTGATACAGCGTGGCGGTCGCGGTGTCGGACTTGAACGGCGGCTGCCCGAGCAGCAGTTGGTAGACGACGCAGCCCAGGGAATACATGTCGGACGCGGAGTCGGCGGTGCGTCCCAGCGCGCGCTCGGGGGCCAGGTAGAGGCTGGTGCCCACGATGTGACCGGCCGTCGTGAGCGCGGTCGACGGGTCGTCGACGAACTGGGCGATGCCGAAGTCGCCGATCTTCACCGAACCGTCCGCGTCCAGCATCAGGTTGCCCGGCTTGATGTCGCGGTGGACGATGCCCTGGCGGTGCGCGGCCGCCAGCCCGGCGGCCGCCTGGCCCGCGATCAGGGCGACCTGTTCGGGATGGACCCGCTCCTGGGCGGCCAGCAGATCTCCGAGGCTCTGCCCCTCGACCAGCTCCATCACCAGGAAGAACCGGTCCTCCCAGGCCCCGAAGTCGAACACGGCCACCAGATGCGGGTGGCTCAACCGGGCGGCGGTCTGGGCCTCCAGCCGGAAGCGGGCGGTCGACGAGGCGTCCGCCTGGTCGCCCAGCAGCAGCTTCACGGCCACGGCGCGTCCCAGCACCTCGTCCGTGGCGCGCCACACCTCGCCCATGCCGCCACGACCGATGGGGGATACCAATCGGTACCGACCAGCTACCAGCACCTGTGCACCTATCTCGAATTGTGGCCCGCTCCGGCTTGTCGGCCCCCCGGGGCCCCCGGGCTCCGGCGGAGTCCTGGGCGGTGCGGCGAACGACATGATCAGGATATCTGTCCGGCGGGGCCCGGATGCCCCGACGGCCCTTTCACCGGGCTCGGCTGACGGCCCGGCACCTCTCCCCGCCTGTCCCGACGCCGGGAATGCCCGCCGGACCCCGTCTCAGCCGAACAGCCGGTGGCACGCGGCCTCGGCGGTGAACGCGGACTGCCCGCCCGCGAACAGCAGATCGGCGGCCTTGAACGCCGGGTCGGACGCGGTCTCCGGCACATAGGGCACGGCGATGCACCGCATGCCCGCCGCGTGCGCGGCCGCCGCTCCGGCCGGGGCGTCCTCCAGCACCACACAGTCCGCCGGCGCCGCCCCCAGCCGCCGGGCCGCCTCCAGGAACACGTCCGGCTCGGGCTTGCCGTGCGCGACCTCGTCGGCGGAGACGTACAGCGGGATGCAGGCGTCGAGCCCGGTGACCGCGAGCACCGCCTCGATCGCGGCCCGGGAAGAACCGGAGGCCACCGCCATCGGCACCCCGGCCGCGTGCAGGCGCTCCACGAGCACCCGCATCTGCGGGAAGACCTCCGTCGACGCCCCGGCGAGCTCCAGATACAGGGCGTTCTTCCCGGCGAGCAGTTCCTCCAGCGGGGCCTCGATGCCGTACTCCGCGCGCAGGACCGTCAGCGTCTCCAGGGTGCTGATGCCGATGAACCGGGCGTGGACGTCCCAGTCGAAGTCCCGCACCCCGTACCGGGCGAGCAGCCGGCGCCCCGCCTCGTAGTAGTTCGGCTCACTGTCCACCAGCGTCCCGTCGAGATCGAAGATCACATGGAGGCCGGACGCGGTCACGGGGTGGGATGTCATGGCCCCAGCATGTCGTAGCCCGGACCGGCCGGGCAGCTCACCCCTGACCCGTCCCGGGACCCGGCCGGTCCCGGTCGCCCGCCGCGCGCCCCACGGACTCCACCAGCGGCAGCACCCGGTGCGCCACCCGCTCGCGCAGCGCCACGTCCGTCCGCGTCCTGACGACCCCCGGCAGCTGGATCAGCCGCTGGATCACGTCCTCCAGATGCCCGTTGTCCCGGGCGACCACGCGGGTCAGCAGATCGCCTCCGCCCGTCGTCGAGAACGCCTCGATGATCTCGGGCACGGCCGCCAGGGCGTCGCCCACCTCGACCAGATGCCCCTGGGTGACCTCCAGGTGGACGAAGGCGAGCACGGGATGGCCGAGCGCCGCGGGGGAGAGGGTCGGCCCGGTGCCGGTGATCACGCCGTCGCGTTCCAGCCGGTCGAGGCGGGCCTGCAGGGTGCCGCGGGCCACGCCGAGGATGCGCGCGTACTCCCGGACGCTGGTGCGCGGCCGCTCGATCAGCAGGCGCAGGATCCGGGTGTCGAGAGCGTCCACCGCCATGATCCGCAGATCTCCTTCCGAGCCGTCCGGTGCGGCTCCGACTGTACCCAGCGCGAGGGGGAGCCTCGCGGCGACGGCGCGTCACCCGTAGGGCGACAGCAGCCAGGTCATCAGCACCGCCGTCAGGGCGAACTGGATCACGGCGGCGCCCCGGAACCGGCCCCAGCACAGCGCCAGGCCCACGGCCACCAGCAGGCCTCCGCTCCCCACCACCTCCGCCACCGGAAGGGTGGGGTCCTCGCCGTTGTGCGCGGAGGCCCAGCCCTCCATGCCCACCACCAGCCAGGCGTAGCCGCCCACGAGAACGTCGAACGGGACGAGGGCCAGGAACACCAGGAGGTTCATCGCGCCGCTCCGCGGCTCGCGCTCCTCCCGGAGCCCGGTCGAGCGCATGTCCATGTTCGTGTCCATGTCGGCATCGTGCGCCGCACCCGCCCCCCGGGGATGAGTACGCGTACTCATCCCGTGCCCATCGCATGGATGGTCCGTTGGCACGCTGATGGTCGATCTCTCGGCCATTCCGCTGGTCCATTGGTACAGGGTATTCCCCTTGGTTTGATCCATGGGCCCGATGGGTGCTGCAATGGTGATGTCGATGGCGCTGCGGACTTCCGCGGCGCCTTTTTCATGCGAGTACCGCGGTGACGCGGAAGGGGTGGAAGCGTGCTGAAGAGGGTGTTCGTGGCGCCGGACCCGGGGCGGGTACGGCTGCGCTTCGCCGTCCGGGCCGTTCTCGGCATCGGTCTCGCGGTCGCGCTGTGCGGCCTCGCCGGGCTCTCGCTCGTCGCGGCCATCACCGGCGGCCTCGCGGCACTGCTCGCTCTCTTCACGGTGACCGATCCGACGGTGCGCGGGCAGGCGGTCACCACCGCCCTGCTCCCCGTCGTCGGTCTGCCCGTCCTCGCCGTCGCCGCCGTGCTGCACGACCAGCCGGTCGCCCGCGACCTGATCTTCCTCGCCGTGATGGGGGCGGGCGTGTACGCCCGGCGCTGGGGGCCGCGCGGGCACGCGCTGGGCGTCTTCGCGTTCATGACGTTCTTCGCCGCCCAGTTCCTGCACACCGTGCCCGGCCAGCTGCCCGAGCTGTACCTCGCCGTGGTCCTGTCCCTGTGCGCCTCGTCCGCCGTGCGCTTCGGCCTGTGGTGCTACGAGCGGCGACTGCCCGTCGTGGCCGTGCCCGCTCCCCCGGAGGGCCGGGGCCTGCTGCGCATCACCACCCGGCAGGCCGTCCAGGCCACCCTGGGCGGGGCCTTCGCGCTCGGCCTGGGGCAGGTCCTGTCCGATCAGCGGTGGTACTGGGCGGTGGGCGCCACCTGGTGGGTCTTCGTCAACACCACCTCGCGCGGCGAGACCCTCGTACGGGGATTCCGGCGGGTTCTGGGGACCGTGATCGGCATCGTCGCGGGCTTCGCCGTGGCCATCCCGCTCGACGGCGCAGGCGTCCCGACCGCCGCCATCGTCGCGGTCAGCGTTTTCGGCATCTTCTACACGGCGGCGGTGTCGTATAGCTGGATGATGTTTTGGGTGACGGTGATGGTCGGCGTGCTCTACGGCGTGCTCGGCGTCCTGGACGCCGCCCTGCTCTGGCTGCGCGTCGCGGAGACCGCCGTCGGCGCGCTCGGCGCGGTGCTCGCCGTGCTGCTGGTCCTCCCCGTCACCACCCACGCCATCACCGACGCGTGGATCCAGAAGGCGCTGCGCTGCGTCCACGCCTGCACGGCCGAGGCCGCCGACCGCCTCGCCGGCTCGACGCTCGCCGACCCCGGCCCCCGCGTCGCCGAACTGGAGGTGCTGCTCGGCCGGGTCCGGCTCTCGCTCGCGCCGCTGGTGCACCCTCTGAGCCCGCTGCCGGCCCGCAAGGCGCGCGCCCGGCAGGTGCTCGCGCTGCTGGACGACTGCGTACGCGAGGTACGGGGGCTGGCCTCCATCGCCGCCGATCCGGACGCCTCGCACGACGCGCGGCTGTCGGCCGCGTGCTCCCGCGTCGAGGCGGCCGTCGAGGCGCTCACCGCACCCGAAGGCTCCCGGGGCTTCCATCTGCCCGAGCTGCCCGTGGCCGCAGCGGACCCCGCGCTGGCTCATCTGCACGGCCTGGAGCGGGCCCTCGCCGCACTGGCGGCACCGCTCCAGGGCCGGGGCGGCCGGACACCCGCAGGGGCGCCCGAACCGGCCTGATCGCGCCCCCGGGGCTGCCGCGTCGATCACGGCCGGGACGCCGATTCCCGCCCGCCGCATTGGTCTGGACCGCAGAGGGCTGCCTGCTACCGTCGGCCGTGAAGATCGCGGCGACGGTGGAAGAGGGGTAGTGCGATGATCGGCAACAGCGCCGGGCGGGCATTCATAGGGTCGTTCACCTCGGCGGGCGGGCACGGAATCACCGCCGCCGCCGTGGACCGGGACACCGGCGCGCTGACCGTGCTCGGATCCACGGACGCCGTGCCCGACCCCTCGTTCCTCGCCGTCGGCCCCCGAACGGGCGGCACAGCCCTGTACGCGGTCGGTGAAAGCGCTCCCGGCGTCGCCGCCGCCTTCGCCCTCGACGGCGACGTACCAGCCCTCCTGGGCCCCGTACAGGCCGTCGACGCCGAATCGCCCACCCACCTCGCGCTCGCCGCGAACCACCTGGTCACGGCCAACTACGGCTCCGGCAGCGTCACCGCCCTGCCGATCCTCGCCGACGGATCGCTCGGGGCGGCGGCCTCGGTGCTCCGGCACGAGGGCAGCGGCCCGGACACCGGCCGCCAGGAGGCGCCGCACGCCCACCAGGTGCTCGCCGACCCCACCGGAAACTGGGTGGTCAGCGTGGACCTCGGCACCGACTCCGTACGCGTCTGCGCCCTGGACCCCGCCACCGGCGCCCTGCGACTGCACGGCGAGACCGCGCTGCGGCCGGGCACGGGCCCGCGCCATCTGGCCTTCCACCCCTCCGGCGCCCTCGCCTACGTTTTGGGCGAGCTGGAGCCGACCCTCACCGTGTGCCGCTGGGACGCGGCGGCGGGCCGCTTCGACGTGCTCGGCGAGACGTCGGTGCTGCCCGAGCACGAGGCGGCCGACGGCGCGGCGCGCACCTACCCGTCCGAAGTGGTCGTCGCGCACGACGGACGCTTCCTGTGGACCGCCAACCGGGGCCACGACAGCATCTCCGTGCTCACCCTCGACGAGAGCGGCGAGAAGCCG
This sequence comes from Streptomyces sp. SID14515, assembly GCF_010548505.1. Classification (NCBI taxonomy): domain Bacteria; kingdom Bacillati; phylum Actinomycetota; class Actinomycetes; order Kitasatosporales; family Streptomycetaceae; genus Streptomyces; species Streptomyces sp. SID14515. The sequence goes on from NZ_JAAGMH010000135.1 coordinate 41,488, forward strand.
GCCCTGGTGGCCACCGTCGGCTGCGGCGGCCGTTGGCCGCGCGATCTCACCCTCGACCCGAGTGGGCAGTGGCTGTACGCGGCCAATGAGCACTCCGGGAACGTCAGCTGGTTCGCCGTGGACGCCGAGACGGGCGTCCCGCAGCACGCGGGCTCCATCGAGGTCCCCGCGGCCTCCTGCGTCGTTTTCTGCTGACTGCTGACTGCTGACTGCTGACTGCTGACCGCTGACCGCTGACCGGTCCCGGGCAGCGCAGCCGTCCGGTCAGCACAGCCGCCCCGGACAGCACCGCGGGCCCGGACCGAGGATTTCCTCCGGTCCGGGCCCGCGGTGCTGTCCGGCTTCCCGAGCCGCCGCCCGAGGGCGGCGGCACCCGGTCAGTGAGCCTGAGCGCCCTGGGCGCCCTGCGGCGTCGCCGGCGTGATGCCCAGCGTCGTGGCGTACAGGGACAGCACGAGCTTGCCGATCGCCGGGTAGGCGCCCAGCGGCTCGGCCGTCGCGCAGCCCGCCTCCTTCGCGGCGGCGTCCAGCAGACCGGGGTCGACCTCCGGGCCCACCAGGTACGGTGCCAGCGCCAGCTGCGCGGAGCCGGAGCCCTGCAGCTGCTCCGCGATCGAGGCGACCGAGCCCTCCACGTCCAGGGCGGCGGCCATCACCGGCACGGCGAGGCGGGCGGCCAGCAGCATGCCGGTGATCCCGGCGGCCTGCACGGCCTCCTCGCCGCCCACGGTGGCCAGCACGATGCCGTCGGCGGCGGTGGCGACGGTGAACAGCCTGGCGCGGTCGGCGCGCGCGAGACCGGCCTCCGACAGCCGTACGTGCAGGGCCTCGGCGAGCAGCGGGTGCGGGCCGAGCACATCGGTCAGCTCGGCCTGCGTACCGCTGTCCATCACGGCCTGCCGTATCCGCCGGATCAGCGCGCTGTCGGGACCCGCGAGCAGCGGGACCACGACGGCGGGCGGACCCGCGGGCTCGGCGACCTCACGGCCGGCGGCGACGGCCTGCTCGAAGCGCGCGACGCGCTCGGCGGCGGTGTGGGCGAGAACGGTGGCAAGGGTCGGGTACTCGGCATCGTCACCGTCGAGGTAGCCGATCCGGGCGTTGAGGCCGGGCAGCTCGGAACGGGCGATGCTGATCACCTCTTCGGCCAGGCTGCGCGTGGCCGAAGAGGGGGTACCGGGAACGGCGAGAACGAGCGCGGCAGCGCCCTCGGGTGCGACCACGGGCTCCGGGCGGCGGTGCCGTCCGGACTGGCGAGGTCGCGGCATTCGTACAGGCAGGCCGGAAGCGGGCCCAGTGGGGGTGCTCATGGCGCCGCATGCTACTGGTTTTGCCTGCCCCTCTGTTCGGGGAGGGTCCGGTCGAGCGTTAACTATCCGCTTATGTCCGATGAGTGATGTACCACCGGAGTGTCCCTGTCTGTCGGCCCGTTGATCCCCTCCGTCGGCCCTTCGTCCCCGCTCCGTCTCCCCTCCGTGCCCCTGCCGATCACCCGGTCCGGGGCTCGTCGCCCACGGCCGTTCCGGCCCGCTGCCCGGTCTCGTGCTCCACGGGCACGAACAGCATCGTCGGGTGGCGCGGCAGGCGCAGATCCCCGGCCGCCAGGGCTCGCGCGATCCGGAGTGCGCCGGTCAGCGGATCGCCCTCCGCCGAGGTCACCCGGGCCCCCGGCAGCAGGTGTGCCAGCTCCTCGCGCAGCGGCACGAGAAGAGGGTCGCCCATCCGGAACAGGCCGCCCGTCAGGGCCACTTCGCCGCCGTCGCCGGGCTCGCCGGCCGCGCCGTCCTGCCCGGCGGTCGTCGGGTGCGCGGCCGTCGGGCAGACGGCTGCCGCCGCCTCGGCGATATGTCCTGCGGCCGCCTGCAGAATGCCGGCCGCAACCGGATCCGCTCCGGCGCACGCCGCCACCTCCGGCGCGAACGAGGCCAGCACGGCCGGCCGGTCGGAGCGTGGATAGAGCAGCCCCGGCAGCGCCTCGGCCGGTCCGAACACGGCCCGCAGCCGGTCCAGCAGCGCGGGCGAACCGCCGCGCCGCCCGTCATGGGCCCGCATCGCCGCGTCCAGCCCGGCCCGGCCGATCCACGCACCGCCGCCACTGTCACCCAGAAGATGACCCCACCCGTCGGCCCTGTGCCACTCCGTCAGGTCCGTGCCGAGGGCGATCATGCCCGTGCCGCCCGCGACGACCGCCCCGGGGCGCTGTCCCACCGCGCCCGCGTAGGCCGTCACCGCGTCGGCTGCCAGCGCCAGCCGGCGCACCCCCAGCGCGTCCGCGAGCGCGCCGGGCAGCTCCGCCCGCAACCGCTCGCCCAGGGTGGCCATGCCGGCGGCCCCGATCGCCAGCGCCGCGACCTCACCCGTCGGGGCGTCGTCGGCGGCCGCGGAGGCTCCCGCCCGCTCCAGCAACTCCCGGGCGGCGGGCAGCAGCTGGTCCAGCAGATGCCCGGCGTCGATGCCGCCGGGCCCGGTCCGCACCGGCTCGGCGCAGACCGTCGTCGAGAGCGGCCCGGGCAGCCCCACCCGGCCGAGCGCCACCCGCAGCCCGGAGCCCCCGGAGTCGACCCCGAGGACATACGCGCCGGGCTCGGCCGGGCCTGTTCCGGTCGGGCCCGGCGACGCCGGGAGGTGCGTCACGGAAGCCGCCAGTCCACCGGCTGAGCCCCCTGGCGCTCCAGCAGTTCGTTGACGCGGCTGAACGGCCGCGAGCCGAAGAAGCCCCGGTCCGCGGACATGGGGGAGGGGTGCGAGGACTCGATCGCGGGGAAGTCGCCCAGCTGCGGGCGCAGATTGCGGGCGTCGCGCCCCCACAGCACCGACACCAGCGGAGTGCCCCGGGCCACCAGTGCCTTGATGGCCTGCTCGGTCACCTCTTCCCAGCCCTTGCCCCGGTGGGCGGCGGGCCGCCGGGGCGCGGTGGTCAGCGCCCTGTTGAGCAGCAGCACCCCCTGCCGGGTCCACGGTGTGAGGTCGCCGTTGGACGGCCTGGGCAGCCCCAGATCCGCCTGCAGCTCCCGGAAGATGTTCTCCAGACTGCCCGGCAGCGGCCGGACGTCGGGGGCCACCGCGAAGCTCAGCCCGATCGCGTGTCCCGGGGTGGGATACGGATCCTGACCGACGACGAGCACTCTCACCTCCTCGAACGGCTGCTGGAACGCCCGCAGTACATGAGCCCCGGAGGGCAGGTACGTGCGTCCCGCGGCGATCTCCGCGCGAAGGAAGTCGCCCATAGCGGCGATGCGGTCGGCGACGGGTTCGAGGGCGTCGGCCCACCCCGGCTCGATGATCTCTTTCAACGGTCGTGCTGCCACGGCCCGCACTCTACTGCTGATACGACCGCTCCGATCAACTGCCGTCAGCCGAGCGCCACCGCCCGCACGCACAGGACGTCCGGCAGATGCGAGGCGAGCCGCCGCCAGCTGTCCCCGTCGTCCGCGCTGGCGTACAACTCGCCGTTGCGGTTGCCGAAGTAGACCCCGGCGGGATCCGCGTCGTCGGTGCACAGCGCGTCGCGCAGCACCGTCCCGTAGTGCGCCCCGTCCGGCAGGCCCTCCGTGAGCGGCTCCCAGGTGCGCCCCGCGTCGGTCGTCCGGAACACTCGACAGCGGTGTTCCGCCGGGACCCGGTCGGCGTCGGCGTTGATCGGGAAGATGTACGCCGTGTCACCGCGGTGCGGGTGCGCGGCGGCGGCGAACCCGAAGTCGGAGGGCAGGCCCGCACCGATGTCGCTCCAGTGGTCGCCGGAGTCGTCGCTGCGGAACACGCCCCAGTGGTTCTGCAGATAGAGCCGGTCCGGGTCGGCCGCGTCCCGGGTGACCTTGTGGACGCACTGGCCGAACTCCGGGTCCGGATCGGGGAGGAAGACCGCGGAGACGCCCTTGTTCGACGGGGCCCAGCTCGCACCGCCGTCCTTCGTCCGGAACACGCCCGCCGTCGACACGGCGACGGTCACGGCCCCGGCGTCCCGGGGGTCGGTCAAAACGGTGTGGAGCCCCTCGCCACCGCCGCCCGGCACCCATCGCGAGCGGGTCGGGTGCTCCCAGAGCGGCCGGACCAGCTCGAACGACTCGCCCCGGTCCTCGGAACGGAACAGCGCGGCCGGCTCCGTGCCCGCGTAGACCACGTCCGGGGCCTCCGGGCCCGCCGGGTGCAGCTGCCAGACGCGCTCCAGCGAGGCTCCGGTGAACTTCGGGAACTTCACGGCGGGCTGTCGCGGCTCGACCCAGGTCTCGCCCAGATCGTCGGAGTGGAAGACGGACGGCCCCCAGTGCGCGCTGTCCCCGCCGACCAGGATTCTCGGGGTGTCCGTGCGGGTGTCCACGGCGACCGAGTAGATCGCCTGCGCGTTGAAGTGCGGGCCCGTGATCTCCCAGGTCCCGCCGCGTCTGCGGCCGATGAAGAGACCCTTGCGGGTGCCTGCGGTGAGCAGTACGTCGGTCATGGTTCTGGACCTTCCGATACGCCGTTGTGCCGGAACAGTGCCAGTGTGCACCCGGCCACTGACAGTGGCCCGCGCACACGCTCGCGGCCCCGGCTGAGTCGGCGGGGCCCGCCCGGCGCGGCCCGCCGGGCGCGTGCGGCGCCCTTGACCGGTGTCCGGCGGCGGGCCTAGCTTTCAGTGGCCGTAGAAAGCGCTTGCGGAAGGTCGCTGCGGGGCCGTGCCGCCGAAACTCAGGAGCCCCCGTGGTGACCTTCGAAGGACTGCCCGGCGCCGTCGCCGTCTCGCATCTGAGCGTCTACGACTGGCCCGCCGCCGACGGGCTGCGCGGGGGCACCCCGCATCTGCACCTGACCTGCTCGGAGGGGTACGTCGTGGTCGCCGGGAGCGGTTCCGTGCAGACCCTCACGGCCACCGGATTCCGGGAGACCCCGCTGACGCCCGGCGCGCTCGTGTGGTTCACCCCGGGCGCCATCCACCGCCTGGTCAACGAGGACGGGCTGCGCGTCATCGTGCTGATGCAGAACAGCGGGCTGCCCGAGGCCGGTGACGCGGTGCTCACCCTGCCGCCGCGCTGCCTCGCGGACCCGGACACCTATCGCGCGGCGGCGGCGCTGCCCGTGGACGCCGAGGAGGCCGTGCAGGAGCGGGCGGCGCGGGCCCGGCGCGACCTCGCGGTGGAGGGGTTCCTCGCCCTGTGCGAGGCCGTGGAGGGCGGCGATCCGGAGCCGCTGGCCGCGTTCCACCGCGCCGCCGCCGCGCTCGTCCGCCCCCGTACGCCCGAGTGGCGCACCCGCTGGGAGAAGGGGGCCGCCGCGGCCGCCGCCGCCACCGCCGGCCAGCTCGACGCGCTGGACCGGGGCGAGGCCGGGCACCTCGCCGACGCCCGTGTCCACGCCGAACGACCGTCCGAGCATGGCAGGTTCGGCATGTGCGGCCGCCTGGACGTCTACCGGACCTGAGCCGGCCCTGCCCGGTGGACCCGGTCGGCGGCGAGGCCCGCCCGCGTGGGCGCGCAGCCCGGGTCCGACGCCGACGAGGACCGGCGTCCCACCCCGCCGCCAAGAGCTGACATGCTGGCGGGGGCCGGGCAGCGGCCGGACGGGAACCCGGGTACGGCCCCGGGAACGGCAGGGGACACCGAGGAGACGACGATGGGCAGCGGGATCACGGACGCCGACGGCCGCCCGGTGCCGGTCACGGTCACCGCGGGCGAGCCCGCGCCGGCCACGGTCGCCGAGAGCGCGGCCGACCCGCTCACGGAAACCGCGAGCGGGACCGACCCGGCTCCGCGCGTCGGCATCCGGCTCTCGCCCCCGGCAGGCGAGCTCGTCTGGTCCTGCACCCCCGAGGCGGCCCGGGAACTGGCCGCCGTACTCCTCCGGGCGGCCGAGGAGACCGAGAACGCCCCGGGCGAGCGGCCCGTCACGGTCGAGGCGGTCGAACTGCGCCGCGGCGACGTACGCGACGGCGACCGGGCCATGACCGTGGAGAGCTCCCGCGCCGACGGCTCCACGGTCCACGTCACCTGGAAGTCCGGGGCCGGCCGCAGCTGGACCCAGGCGTACGCCGCGGATACCGCCATCACCCTCAAGCGGCGTCTTCCCGGCGGCCGTTGACGTACGGGCGCGGCGGCATCGGGGCCGGCGGCAGCGCGGCGGCACCGGGCCGGGTCACGCGTCGGTAGGGTGGTCCGTGATGTTCACCGAACAGGGCCCCGAGCAGGGCCCCACCGTGCGCGAACTGGCCGTCCAGGCGCTCTCCTCGATCGAGCGCGGATACGACCTCCTCGCCCCGAAGTTCGACCGGACGCCCTACCGCACACCTGACCGCGTGCTCGACGCCGTCACCCGGACGGTGCGTGAGCTCGGCCCCTTCGACACCGGACTCGACGTCTGCTGCGGCACCGGGGCGGGCGTGGGCGTGCTCCGGCGGCTGTGCCGGGAACGGGTGGTCGGGGTCGACTTCAGCGCGGGCATGCTCGCCGAGGCCCGGGCCGCCTTCCCGCCCGGGAGCGAGGCGTCGCCGGACGGCGAGGGGCCGGCGGGCAGCGGGGAACCGGCGGACGACGAGGGACCGGCGGGCAGCAGAAGGTCGCCCGGCAGCGAAGGACCGGCGATCGACTGGGTGCGGGCCGACGCCCGCTCCCTGCCCTTCGCGCCGGCCTTCGAACTCGCCCTGAGCTTCGGCGCGTTCGGCCACTTCCTGCCCGCCGAGCGCCTCGGCCTCTTCGCCGAGGTGTACGGATCCCTCCGGCCGGGCGGACAGTTCGTCTTCCCGATCGGCGCACCGCCCCCGGTGGGATCGCGCGCCTACTGGTCGCTGCTGGGCTTCGACGCGGCGATGCGGGTGCGCAACGCCCTGTGGCGGCCGACGTTCGTCATGTACTACCGCACGTTCCGGCTCGGCGACGTGCTGGCGGACCTGACCCGGGCCGGATTCGTCGTACGGCTGCTGCCACTGACCGAACTGGGCCTGCGCCCGGACGGCAGCCCCCGCGCCCGACTGGTGGTGGCGACCCGGGAGTGATGGCGCGGGGCGCCGCACGGCGGCCGGGAGCGAGAGCGCGGGGTGCCACACGGCGGTCGGGAGCGAGAGCGCGGGGGCCTCTCAGTCATCGGGAGCGAAGGCGCGGGCGTTTCTCAGCGGTTCTCGTCCCGGGCCGCCGCCAGCAGCCCCGGCCAGTCCGGGATCTTCACCGGGCCGCGCCCCAGCGAACGGCCCAGCTCCGCCTCCGCGCGCTCGATCGACAGCCAGCCGCCCCACTCCACCGGCCGCAGCCCCCACTCCCGCAGCACGGCCAGCGGATCGGCGGCCACCGGGCGCAGGGTCAGTCCGGCCGCGTCCTCCAGGAGCGAGGCCACCGTCTCCTTGGCGCAGGAACGGTTCGAGCCGATCACCCCGGTCGGCCCCCGTTTGATCCACCCCGCCACGTACTCGCCCGGCGACGGCACCCCGTCCCGCAGCACCCGGCCCGCCGTGTGCGGCACCGTGCCGCGCACCGGGTCGAAGGGCAGCCCCGGCAGCTCCACCCCGCGATAGCCGACCGCCCGCAGGACCAGCCGCGCCTCGATGTCCTCGTAACGGCCGGTGTCCCGGACCCCGCCCGCGCCGTCCGGAGCCGTCCGGGCGAACCGCACCCCGGCGACCCGCCCGCCGCGCTCCAGCAGCTCCACCGGCCGCAGGAAGAACCGCAGCCGGATGCGGCGCGCGGCGCCTGCCGCATCCGGAGCCCCGTCCGACCCGGCCCCGCCCGCCGACCAGCCGCGCAGGACCTCCAGGTTCCGCCGCACCACGGCGGGCAGCGGCAGCGCTCCGGGCAGCCCGTCCGGAGCGGCGTACGCCGGGTCGAGCGCCAGCTCCGCCGGGTCGACGACGACCCGGGCCCCGGGCAGCGCCCCCAGCTCCCGCAGCTCCTTGGTGGTGAACCGGGCCTGGGAGGGGCCGCGTCGGCCCACGATGTGCACCTCGCGCACCCGGCTGGCCGCCAGTGCGCTGAGCGCGGCGCGGGGTACGTCGGTGATCCGCAGTTCGTCGGCGCCGCGCGCCAGGATCCGGGCCACGTCGACCGCCACGTTGCCCACGCCGATCACGACGGCCGAGCGGGCGTCCAGGGCGAACGGATCGGCGCCGCTGTCCGGGTGGGCGCTGTACCAGGAGACGAAGCGGGTGGCGGAGTAGCTGCCCGGCAGACCCTCGCCGGGCACCGCCAGCGGGCGGTCGGCCGAGGCCCCGACGCAGTAGACGACCGCGTGGTACAGCTCCGCGAGCCGGGCGGGGGAGACGCCGTCCGCCCCGCCGACGCCGACGTTGCCCACGAAGGTGACCCGCTCGTCCTCCAGCACCGTCCGCAGACTGTTCTGCAGCGACTTGATCTTCTCGTGGTCGGGGGCCACCCCGTACCGCACGAGTCCGTACGGGGTGGGCAGCCGGTCCAGGACGTGCACGCGCACATCGGGCACGAGCGACTGCTGGAGCAGGGCCTGGGCGGTGTAGACCCCGCTGGGACCGGAACCGACGACGGCGACTGAGAGCACGGCGCACCTCTTCCCGGAGGTTGCTTCCAGGATCGCACCGCCGGGCCGATCCGCACCGCCGGTGCACGGGGTGGTTGGTACGGGCACGCCTCGGGGCGGGGCTCAGTCCATCAGCCCGCGCATCCGGTTGATCTCCACGGTCTGCTGGGCGACCACATCGCCGGCCATCTCCTCGACGATGACGTCGTTCCCCTCGGTGAGCGCCTCCGTGGCCATGGTGATCGCCCCCTGGTGGTGGGTGATCATCAGCTCCAGGAAGAGCTTGTCGAAGGCCTTGCCCTCGGCGGCGCGCAACTTCTTGAGCTGGGCGTCGGTCGCCATGCCGGGCATCCCCGCGTGGTCGTGGTGCTGCTTGCGCTTGTCGCCGCCGTTTCTTTTCAGCCATCCTTCCATCGCGCCGATCTCCGGCTTCTGGCCTGCCGATATGCGTTCGGCGAGCCGCTTGACGGTGGCGGCGGAGGCCCGTTCGGGGACGAGTTCGGTCATGACGAGCGCCTGCCCGTGGTGCTCGATCATCATCTGCGCGTAGCGGAAGTCCGCGGAGTTGGCGGTGTCCTGCCCGGCCTCCTTGACGGCGTCCTCGGCGGAGAGCGTTCGAGCGGGTTCGCCCGGTCTGCCGGGCGCGACCACGCCCGGACCCGCGTCTTTGGCCTTGTCCGACGTTCCGTCACCGCTGTCCGCGTCACAGGCTCCGAGGACGAGCGCGGCGGCAACCGCCATCGCCGCGAGAGCGGTTGAGCGAAGAGTCGCGGACCGGCGATGGATCAACACGGTGACCTCCTGTGCCACATGGTTTGTTGCAGACCGTCCTAACACGCTTCCACCGGCCGAAGATCAAAAACTTTTATTACGTCTGTGTTGCCATCTGTTGATGTGTACATGGGAGGGACGATACTGCCGGGGGTTCATGAACCGTTCGACCCCGAACGGATACAAGGGAGGACGCAGTGACCTCGTTGCACACCACCCGCGTGCGGCGCAGACGTCTGGGCGCGGTGGCAGCCGCGGCCGGACTCCTCGCCACGCTGCTGACGGCCACCACAGCGGCCGCGACCCCCGACCCGGGCGACGCCCCGGTCGAGCGCGGGTCCGTCACCAAGAGCGAGCAGGCCGAGGCCAGGGCCGCGATAGCCGGCGGCGACATACCCGGAGTGGACGAGATCGTCCACAGCTCCAACATCAAGCACCTGACGAACGTGCCGAAGGGCGCCCTCAAGGGCACCAACACGGACCTCGCGTTCCAGGGGAAGTACGCCTACGTCGGCAACTACGACGGCTTCGTCATCTACGACATCAGCAAGCCGAAGAAGCCCAAGACGGTGGCCCAGGTCCTCTGCCCCGGATCGCAGAACGACATCTCGGTCTCGGGGAACCTGCTGTTCCTCTCGACGGACTCCTCGCGCAGCGACGACTCCTGCTCCAGCACCTCCCAGCCCGCCACGGAGAAGTCGTCCTGGGAGGGCATGAAGATCTTCGACATCAGCAACAAGCGGGCGCCGAAGTACATCGCCGCCGTGGAGACCGCCTGCGGTTCCCACACGCACACGCTGGTGCCGGACGGCAAGAACGTCTACGTGTACGTCTCCTCGTACTCGCCCAACGCGACGTTCCCGGACTGCCAGCCGCCGCACGACGGGATCTCCATCATCAAGGTGCCGGTGAAGGCGCCCCAGAAGGCCCGGATCGTCAACTTCCCGGTGCTCTTCCCGGACGGCGGCAACCCGGGAGCGCCCACGAACCCGGGTGTCTCCCAGACGACCGGCTGCCACGACATCACGGTGCTGCCGTCCAAGGACCTGGCCGCCGGAGCCTGCATGGGTGACGGTCTGCTGTTCTCCATCAAGGACCCGGAGCGCCCGAAGATCATCGACCGGGTCCAGGACAACGTGAACTTCGCGTTCTGGCACTCGGCCACCTTCAACCAGGGTGCGAACAAGGTCGTCTTCACCGACGAGCTCGGCGGCGGCGGTGCGGCCACCTGCAACGAGGAGATCGGCCCCAAGCGCGGCGCCGACGGCATCTACGACATCGTCGGCAAGGGCGACAAGCGCAAGCTGGTCTTCCGCAGCTACTTCAAGATCGACCGCCACCAGGCCGACGTCGAGGTCTGCGTCGCCCACAACGGCTCGATCATCCCGGTCAAGGGCCGCGACCTGATGGTGCAGGCCTGGTACCAGGGCGGCATCTCCGTCTGGGACTTCACCAACTCGGCCAAGCCCAAGGAGATCGCCTTCTTCGAGCGCGGCCCGGTCACGCTCGACCAGGTCACCACGGCCGGCCCCTGGTCGGCGTACTACTACAACGGTCACATCTACTCCAGCGACATCGCCAAGGGCTTCGACGTGCTGAAGCTCGACGACAAGCGCACCGACCCGGCCAAGCGGGTCAAGCTGGACGAGCTCAACGTGCAGACGCAGCCGGACTACTTCGACCGCTGATCCGTCAGCGGTTCCCGTAGCCGACCTGTCACGCATTCCGGGGCCGGTGTCTCCCGGGCGGTCATCCGCCCGGGAGACACCGGCCCCGGTGCGTGCGGAGCCGGAAATTCATTGACCGATGAGCCGGGTGGGGACATGCTGGATCCCTGCGACGGCGGACTCCGCAACTCCGGTCCCCGGCGCGGTCCGCGGCCGTGTCCCACGTGACAGGCCGAGGGTGCGCCCGGATCCGGCGACGCGGGGGATCGTCGGATCGGGCGCGACTTCCCTCACCCGCCCTCGGCGCGGCGAACGGCGGCTCGGGCGATCAGGCGGCGCTGCGGACGCTCTTGCCGGTGGCGGCGGCCCACTCCACCAGCAGCCGCTGGTAATCCGCCTCGTCCTGCGGCGTCAGGCACCCGCCCGAACGCTGCCACAGGTCGCGGATCTCCGCGTTGACCTCGGCTGCGGAACGGGCGGACATGGACGACGCGATAGGGGACATGCCCACCAGGCTACGGCCACGAACGGATGCCACTACCCCTTCCGCGGCGGGATATGCCTCACACCTCGCACTGATTTCCTCGGATCGCCGCGGGCCTCAGCGCGGGACCAGCCCCAGCGAGCGCAGGCCGTCGGGCCGCTCCGACACCGGCAGATGGTCCACGAACCGGACCTCGCAGCCCAGGGCCGCCGCGCCCCCGTCCGCGTGGCGGTCGTCACCCACCATGACCACCTCCGCCGGATCCCGGCCGATCAGCGAGCAGGCGGTACGGAACAGACCCGCGGCGGGCTTCTGGAGCCCGTGCTCGCAGGACAGGACATAGGCGTCGACCAGGGCGTCGAGCCCGTGCGCGCGGAAGACCGGCCGCAGGTCCCAGCCGATGTTGCTGACCACGCCGACCGCGATCCCCGCCCTCCGCAGCCCCGCCAGCACCTCCGCGGCGTCCGGGTAGGGCTGCCAGGCCTCCGGCCGCAGATGGCGGTCGTACAGCGCGTCGTACAGCCCCGGATCGGGCAGGGCGACGGTCCGGGCCAGACCGGTGTACGCCGCACGGTGCAGGGCGGCGGTCAGGTCCCGGCGCGCCATCGCTTCCGCCAGTTCCTCCGGCACCCGGACCGGAGGCGGGCCGCCCGGGAGGGCGCCGGCGGCCGTGAGCCCGCTCACGTACCGCTCGAAATCCTCCGGGGCGACGTCGACGCCCTCCTCGCGCAGTACGGCGGCGAGCCAGTCCCGGACCGGCTCGATACGGAAGAGGGTTCCGGAGAAGTCGAACAGCGCACCTTTGATCACCATGGGCGCGATCCTTCCCGGTCCGTCCCCACGCCGACAAGAGCGCCCTGCTCAGGCCCGCAGGGGCCGGTCCTCCTCCGCCGGGGCGCGGGGCGCCGCGTACCGGGCGTACCCGGCGGCGCTCAACGCCACCACCGCCACCCCCAGCAGCGCACCGCCCACCACATCGGTCAGCCAGTGCACCCCCAGGTACAACCGGGTCGCCGCCACACCGGCCGCCGAGACCACCGCCACCGCCAGCGCCGCGCCCCGGGCACCGGGGCCCGCGCCGTACAGCCGCAGCAGCCAGACGAGCAGCCCGCAGCTCACGACGGCCGACATGGCGTGCCCGGACGGGAAGGCGGCGTAATGGGCGGTGTCCACCGGATCGGGCCACTGCGGGCGCTCCCGGCCCACCGCGGCCTTGAGCCCCTGCTGGAGGAGCGAGGCGAGCAGACTCGTCGCGGCCACCCAGAGGGCGAGCAGCCGCGCGCCCCGCCACCACAGGACGACCACGGCCACCGCGATCAGGGCGCGCATGGTCCAGGGATCCCACACCCAGTCGGTCAGCACCCGGTTGACCCGGACCAGACCGGGATCGGCCACCGCGTGCCGGTGCAGCGCGTCGGCGACCGTCCGGTCCAGGGACATCAGCGGCGGCCAGCGCGCCGCCACCAGTACGAGCAGGGCCACGGACGCCACAAGGGCGGCTCCGGTCCACAGGGCGGCCGCGGTGCGGGGGGAGCGGTCCGGTGAGCGGGGGAGGGGGGAGGACATAGGGGGATCCTCGCGGAGGACACCGCCCGATGGCCAACCCGGGGCACGGAGAACCGACTCGGGGTACGAGAAACGACCCGAGGCGGACGGGTCCTAGCCCAGCGCGCGCAGCCCCGGCACGAAGGTCACGATCAGCGGGACGACCGGCACCAGAGCGGCGGCGGCCGTCAGCCGGAGCCTGCGGCCCGCCGTCAGCCGGTCGACCGGAGCCAGCAACCGGTTGACCCGGAGGGGTACTTGGGCGTCCGGCGTGGGGCAGGGGCCGAACACCCCGCGGTCCTCGTTGAGTCCGACCAGGGCGAGCGCGGTCGTCAGCCGGCCGAAGCGACGTGACGCCACGTCGTCGGCGGCCAGTTCGACCAGCCGGTGCATCTCGTCGCGGAACGCCGCGAACACCGGGATCTGTGGAAAGCCGATCGCCAGCGCCGACGAGCAGTGCAGCAGCCAGTCGTGCCTGGCCTGGGCGTGGCCCTGTTCATGGGCGAGCACGGCATCGAGCTGACGGCCCTTCAACCGGCCCAGCGCGGCGGTGGTGATGACGAGTTGCGGAGCCGCGCCGGGCAGCCACCAGGCGTCGGGACGCTCGCCCTCCAGCACCACGAGACGGTCGGCGCCCGGCTCCTCGCCCGGCATCAGCGGGGAGCGCACCAGCAGTTCCGCCCGGCGCTGCTTGCGGCGACGCCGCGCCCGCCGGATCTCCCGCAGGAGCATCGCCCCGGTCCACAGCCCGCCCAGCGCCAGCAGCACCGCGATGACCGCCGACCACGGCCCGTACGCCGCCAGGGCGTACGCCTCGACCACGGCGTGCGGGGCGGGGGCGAAGACATGGCCGCGCACCGCCTGCCAGGCGGCGGCCGCGCTCAGCGTCATGGAGAGGGCGAACGACAGGAGCACCCCGGCCACCACGCACTGCCAGACCCACAGGGCCACGACCGGCTCGCGCTCCGGCCACCGGGCGCGCGCCATCAGGCGCGGGGTCACCACGGCGGTCAGTGCACCGAGCAGCAGCAGCGCGAGGGAGACCAGCATGGCTTCAGCTTAGGAGGGGCGCGTCGGCCGGGGTACGGCCTCGACCGGCAAGTGACGTAGACCACGGTTTGCCGGGGGTTCTGTCCCACTTCCTGTCTCACAGAGTGAGCAGCATGGCGAACATGCCGATGCCCATCGTCAGCCGGCAGGCCGTCGTGAGCTCGGGCCGGCCGTCCGACCCGCCCCCGAATCCACCCGCGCCGCGCCCGCCGACGCCCGCACCGCCGACCGGGACCGCGGCCGTTCCGGTCCCGGGCAGCAGCCGGCCGGCCGAGCCCAGGACGTAGAACGCGTAGTAGACGAGCAGCGCCCCCGTCAGCAGGGGTATGCCACCGGATCCGCCGCCCGCCCCGTGCCCGGCGTGCCCGCCCCCGCCGCTGCCCGTGACCGCCGGGGCCATCGCCACGGCCATGTAGACCATGGCCAGCGAGCCGACGAGATGATGCCGGTGGTGGCCGCCGCGCAGAGCGGGCCGCAGCGACCGCAGCGCCGCGGCGCCGAACAGCACCGCGTACACCGCCCATGTCCAGTCCGGGGGCGACAGCACCGCCGCCGGAACGGCCATCGCCGCCATGCCGAAGCCCATGAGCGCCTCCGAGCGTGCGGTGCGCCGCTCCTGCGGCGTCCCCGTGCGGGTGCGCAGCAGACAGTAGGCGCCGCTCACCGCGCACAACGCCATCAGCAGCCAGCCGGTCAGAGCCCCTCCGTGCACGGCGCGCCTCCCCCGGTCGGACGTACGCCACTGTTACGGGTCGATCCATCGATGCCCGGGCGACCGCGGCCGAACCCGGCGCACGGGGGTGTGAAGGGGGTGCGCCGGGGCCCGCCGGGGGCGCTCCGGGTCGCGTTACGCTCGACCGGACGTACGGCAGCAGAGAAACCACGTACGGCAGCAGAGAGACGGAGAGCCCCACCATGGACACCGCCACGCCCGACGCGGCCCGGCTGACCTTCCGCGACGCGACCGAGGACGACGTCCCGGCGCTGGTGGCCCTGATCGAGTCGGCCTACCGCGGTGACTCCAGCCGCACCGGCTGGACCACGGAGGCCGACATCCTCCAGGGGCAGCGGACCGACGAACAGGGCGTGCGCGAGGTCATCGCCGCTCCGGCGAGCAGGCTGCTCGCGGTCGAACGCGGTGGCGAACTCGTCGCCTGCTGCCAGCTCGAACACCGCGGCGACGCCGCCTACTTCGGCATGTTCGCGGTCCGGCCCGGACTCCAGGGCGGCGGCCTCGGCAAGCTGATCATCGCCGAGGTGGAGCGCACCGCCGTGGAGAGCTGGGGTGTCGGCGAGATGCACATGACGGTGATCTCGGTGCGCGAGGACCTGATCGCCTGGTACGAGCGCCGCGGCTACCGCCGTACCGGGCAGCTCACCCCGTTCCCGTACGGCGACGAGCGCTTCGGCATCCCGCAGCGCGACGACCTGGCCTTCGAACTGCTCGTCAAGAACCTCAAAGAGAGCGCCTGAGGGCGCCCGCCCTCAGGCGGTGAAGCGACCGGCGCGGCGGATCTCGGGGAAGTCGGTCGTCGCGCCGTCCAGGCCCAGCGCCCGGGCGAGGCGCAGATGGTCCTGGGTGTTCACCACCCAGCCGATCACCTTCACGCCCTCGGCGTGCGCCTGCTCCACCACCTCCAGGGTGAGGCGGCGGATGTTGAGCGCGAGCGTCGCCGCACCCGCCGCCTTCGCCCGGTCCACCACGTCCGCGCCCCAGCGGCTGGCGATCAGGACCGTGCGTACGCCGGGCACCAGCCGGGCGATCTCGGTGACGGCCTCGTCGTGGAACGAGGACACCTCCACCCGGCCCACGAGCTCGCGCGCCAAAATCACGTCCGCCAGCGCGCGGGCCGCCGCCACGTCCTTGATCTCCGCCTGGAGCGGGGAGGAGACGGCGTCCAGGACCTCCTCGAAGACCGGGACCCGCTCGCCCTGACCGGCGTCGAGCTCGCGCAGCTCCGCCAGGGTCTTGGCCGCGATCGGTCCGGTCCCGTCCGTGGTGCGGTCCACGTCCGTGTCGTGCATCACGGCGAGCGCGCCGTCCTTGCTGAGGTGCAGGTCCAGCTCGATGGCGTCCATCCCGGACGCCTCGGCGCGGACGAAGGAGCGCAGGGTGTTCTCGGGCTCGACGCCCATCACTCCGCGATGACCCAGGGTGAGAAATGACAAGGCGACCTCGTTTCCGTCGGCGGCGGTCCGTCGACTGCTCCTGCCCGCGCGGAGGTTGCGGCAATACGGCACTGGGGAGGGTAGCGGCCGCGGCCCGCGATGTCCTCAGCCGTGCGGGCCCGGTCGCCGGTTCTCGGGCGCAGCTGCGGGAACTGCACGCCTACCCGGGATACGACAGGAAAAACAGCGGTGACCATGGGGGGTACGCAGGATAATTTTCAGGTCCCCACTTGTCGGGAGGAACCCTGCACGGCTACGGTGAATCCACGCGAGGTTCTCCCGTGGAGGAAGTGTTATGACGGAAATTCTTGTGCAGGACGCCACCGGCGGCGCGATAGCTACGGCCCAGCGGGTGGTCGAGCACCCGGCCTGGCCTGTGCTCAAGGATGCCGTCGAGGAGATCCGCCCCTGGCAGTCCAAGGACGGATCCATCGACTTCGAGGCCGAGGGCGCCCCGTCCCCGGCCACCGTCGAGCAGGTCCTCGACCGGGTGATCGCGGCGGTCGAGGAGCTCTCCCCGCTCCTCCCGCACGACGTCGCCTACCACCGTGCGCTCGTCACCGACCTGCGCCGCTGGGCCGCCGACGGCTTCCGCGTCCCCGACTTCCTGGACTCGCTGCTGGCCTTCCAGCCCGCGAAGGACCGGGCGGACGGCCTCCAGCACCTCGTCGTCTTCGCGATGTACACGCAGAACGGCAACCCCGACCGCAACCTCGAAGCGGTCGTGCTCAAGATGGTCTGGCCCGAGTGGCTCGCCGACCTGGAGGCGAACCGCTACGACAACCCGCTCTTCTGCGGCATCACCTTCGAGGACTTCACCTCGGGTTACGACACCAACTCCGCGGTGCTCTTCCCGGAGACCATCGCCGTGCGCGAGGCTCCCGAGCGCTTCAGCTGGGGCGGCATCTTCTGCGACCGCGAGGCCGCCCGCTTCCGCCGGGTCACCGAGGCCTCCGTCGACCTGCTCGGCCTGGAGCTGCCCGACGACATCCGCGAGATGATCGGCGACCAGCAGCGCTGCGAGCAGGCGTTCGTCCTGTGGGACATGGTCCACGACCGCACCCACAGCCATGGCGACCTGCCGTTCGACCCGTTCATGATCAAGCAGCGCCAGCCGTTCTGGATGTACGGCCTGGAGGAGCTGCGCTGTGACCTCACCGCCTTCAAGGAGGCCGTGAAACTGGAGTCCGAGGGCAACGCCCACGGCCGTGACGTGCAGTACGCGGTGCTCTTCGACCGGATGTTCCGCTTCCCGGTCTCCGGCGAGCGGGTCCGCAACTACGACGGCCTCGGCGGCCAGCTGCTCTTCGCGTACCTTCACAAGCACGACGTCGTCCGCTGGACCGACAACACCCTGAAGATCGACTGGGACCGTGCCCCGCAGGTCACCAACCAGCTCTGCGGCGAGATCGAGAAGCTCTACCGCGACGGCATCGACCGCCCCAAGCTGGTCCACTGGTTCGCCGCGTACGACCTGGTCTCCACCTACCTCGCCCCGCACCCGGGATCCCGCTGGGCCAAGGGCCCCGACGCCCTGGACCTCACACTTCCTCCTCGCAAGCTCGTCGACGACGTGCTTCCGGACGAGTTTCCCCTGAGCATGTTCTATGAGGCGCTCGCCAAGAAGCTGAAGCACGTGATTGCCTCCACCAAGGGAATCACCGCGGCGAACGACGAGCGGGCAGCCGCGTGAACCATTCTCCCGAGGAGGCGGTGGCCATGAACGGAAACGGCACGGGCGAGGGGACGGGTGCGCTCGAAGGAGCCGTGGTCGCGGTCGCCGGAGCGGCGGGACCCGCGGGCCGGGCGACGCTGCTGCGGCTCGCCGAGGCGGGCGCGACGGTCGTCGGATGCGACGCCAACCCCGAACGGCTCGCCGAGGCGGTGGACGCCGCCCGGTACGCCCACGGGGGCGCGACCGTCACCGGTGAGACCGTCGACCTGCTCGACCTCGACGCCACCCGGGACTGGGCCAAGCGCACCGAGGCGGAGTTCGGCCGCATCGACGGCCTGGTCCACCTCGTCGGCGGCTGGCGCGGCAGCCCGTCGTTCCAGGAGACCGCCCTGTCCGACTGGGACGCCCTGGAGAAGCTGCTCATCCGCACCGTCCAGTCGACCACGCTGGCTTTCCAGGAACCCCTCCAGCGCAGCGACCGGGGCCGCTATCTCCTGATCAGCGCCGCCGGGGCCAGCAGGCCCACCGCCGGCAACGCCGCCTACTCCTCCGCCAAGGCCGCCGCCGAGGCGTGGACCCTCGCGCTCGGCGACGCCTTCCGCAAGGAGGGGGGCGAGGACGGACCCGCGGCGGCTGCTGCGATCCTGGTGGTCAAGGCACTGGTGAACGACGCCATGCGCGCCGAGCGCCCGAATGCGAAATTCGCGGGCTTCACCGACGTCACGGAGCTGGCCCGGGCCATCGCCGGCGTCTGGGACGAGCCCGCCACCGAAGTGAACGGAAAGCGCCTGTGGCTGACCCCGCAACCGTGAGGACCGACGCGCGACGTCACCACGATCCGCAGGTACGCGGCTTCGCCAGTGACAATTACGCCGGCGCGCACCCGGAGGTTCTCGCGGCCATCGCGCTCGCCAACGGCGGCCACCAGGTCGCCTACGGCGAGGACGACTACACCGGCCACCTCCAGCGGATCATGCACAGCCACTTCGGCTCCACCGCCGAGGCCTTCCCGGTCTTCAACGGCACCGGGGCCAACGTGGTCGCCCTCCAGGCGCTCACCGACCGCTGGGGAGCGGTCATCTGCGCCGAGTCCGCGCACATCAACGTGGACGAGGGGGGCGCGCCCGAGCGGATGGGCGGGCTGAAGCTCCTCACCGTGCCCACCCCGGACGGCAAGCTCACCCCCGAGCTCATCGACCGGCAGGCGTACGGCTGGGACGACGAGCACCGGGCCATGCCGCAGGTCGTCTCGATCACCCAGAACACCGAGCTGGGCACCGTCTACACCCCCGACGAGATCCGCGCCATCTGCGACCACGCCCACGAGCGCGGCATGAAGGTGCACCTCGACGGGGCGCGGATAGCCAACGCCGCCGCCTCGCTGGACGTGCCGATGCGCACCTTCACCAACACGGTCGGCGTCGACGTGCTGTCCTTCGGCGGCACGAAGAACGGCGCGCTCTTCGGCGAGGCCGTCGTCGTGCTGAACCCGGACGCGGTCCGGGCGATGAAGCATCTGCGCAAGCTCTCCATGCAGCTCGCCTCCAAGATGCGCTTCGTCTCCGTCCAGCTGGAGGCGCTGCTCGCCAAGGACCTGTGGCTGCGCAACGCCCGCCACGCCAACGCCATGGCCCAGCGGCTCGCCGAGGGCGTCCGGGCGATCGACGGGGTGGAGATCCTCTACCCGGTCCAGGCCAACGCCGTGTTCGCCCGGCTCCCGCACGCGGTCAGCGAGCGGCTCCAGCAGCGCTTCCGCTTCTACTTCTGGGACGAGGCGGCCGGCGACGTCCGCTGGATGTGCGCGTTCGACACCGGCGAGGACGATGTCGACGCCTTCCTCCAGGCGCTGAAGGAAGAGATGGCGCGGTAAGCGCGATCCATGCATGACTATGCGGCCGACCGGAAACCGATGGACTTCCGGTCGGCCGCTTCGTACGCTCTCCGGTCATGGAACTGACGCGGAACTCCCCGGACATAGGCGCGCAGTTCTCGACGGAGAAGGAGCAGCTCGCGTGGGTGGTACGCGGACAGTTCAATGGAATTGACTATCCAGTAGTCTATGCCGCACCACCCGAGGTGATTCTCCGAGCGCTGAGGGGCGCCCGGGACCGCTCGGAGCTCTGGCGGACACTCCCCGCGGACCTCTGAGTCCGCCCGGCGCCCGCACACCGCACCGAGCCACCGCACCCAGCAAGGCAGTAAGGCAGACGATGACCCTCACGCTCACCGTGTCCGACGAGGTGCGCACGATCGCACCGGGCTTCACCCACCTCGCCGTCGAGGCGCACGGACTGGTCAACGGCCCCAGCGACGCCCGCAGCGCCGCCCTGCTGGACGACGCCGCCCGCCGGCTCGCCGAGCGCCTGGACGGCCGCGCCCCGCACGAGGACCCCCGCATCGCGGCCTGGCGCGAGGTCTACACGGCGTTCGGGGCCAAGCCCTCCCGCACCCGCAACTCCGCCGAGGCGCTCGCCCGGCGCGCCCTCGCCGACGGCGGCCTGCCCCGCATCAACCTGCTGGTCGACGCCTACAACGCGATCAGCGTCGCCCACCTCGTCCCGGTCGGCGGCGAGGACACCGACCACATCAAGGGCGGTATGCGGCTGATCCGCGCGACGGGCGACGAACCGTTCCCCACCGTCGCCGGCGGCGAGGAGATCATCGAGCACCCGGAGCCCGGCGAGGTCGTCTGGTGCGACGACGAGGGCGTCACCTGCCGCCGCTGGAACTGGCGCCAGGGCGTACGCACCCGGCTCACCGAGGATTCGGTCAACGCCCTCTTCCTGCTGGAGGGCCTCGCGCCCATGACGAGCGGCGAGTTCGACGCCGCGGGCGCCGAACTCGCCGCGTCCCTCGAGCAGCTGAGTCCCGGGGCGCGGATCACCGTCCACGCACCGCACTGACGTGACGCCGCCCCGCTGCGGGGCGGCCGTCAGCCGAGTTCGCGCACCTCGGCGGCGGTCGGGGCCGTACCGCCGAGGTGGGCCGGCACCCACCAGGTGTCGCTCGCGTCCTTGGGGCGCACCGGGTAGGCCCGCTGCGCCGCCTCCAGCAGTTCCTGGACCCGCTCCCGCAGCCGCCGGGTGATGGCGCCGGCGTACTGGTCGGCGGGCGCCTCCACGGGCTCGCCGACGCGGATGGTGATCGGGATGTGGCTGCGCTTGAAGTTGCGCGGCCGCCCCTTGGTCCAGATCCGCTGCGTGCCCCAGAGCGCCATGGGGATCAGCGGAACCCCGGCCTCCTGGGCGAGGCGCGCGGCGCCCGACTTGAAGCTCTTCAACGTGAAGGACTGCGAGATGGTGGCCTCGGGGAAGACGCCGACGATCTCACCGGAGCGCAGCGACCGGAGCGCGTGGGCGTACGCGTCCTCGCCCTGGTCGCGATCGACCGGGATGTGCTTCATTCCCCGCATCAGCGGTCCGGAGACCTTGTGCCGGAAGACCGATTCCTTCGCCATGAACCGGACGAGCCGCTTCTGCGGCAGGGCGCCCAGGCCGGTGAAGATGAAGTCGAGGTAGCTGATGTGATTGCTGACCAGCACCGCACCACCGGTCTTCGGGATGTGCTCCGAACCCTGAGTGTCGATCTTCAGGTCGAGCGCCTTGAACAGGGTGCGAGCGGCGCCGATGACCGGTCGATAGACGAGTTCTGCCATCTGGAGAAGACCCTTCTTCAGTGCCTGGGGAGGGTTCTCCCGGCGGAAGTTACGCAGCCGTAGGTTTTCGGCATTGTGGCGATGGTGCCCCATGCGCGAGCCGCTGGCCAGTCCCGGCGGACGCGGGGCGCGAGATTCTCGTCACGTGCGCGTCCGTCGGGAGCTGCGGGAATGTCCGGGCGGCGGCCGGTGCTGACCCCTTACGAAGAGCTCTGATCAGGAGGCACCAGGTGGACCGCGCGACACACGGACAGCGGCTCGACGCAGCCCAACTCGGCGCGGAACTCGGGGAACGCGCGACGCTCGTCCAGTTCTCCAGCGCCTTCTGCCAGCCGTGCCGGGCCACCCGCCGCACGCTCCACGAGGTGGCCGGGATGGTCGACGGCGTCGCCCATATCGAGGTCGACGCCGAGGCCCACCTCGACCTGGTGCGGCAGCTGGCCATCACGAGGACACCGACCGTCCTGGTGCTCGACGCCGGGGGAGAGGTGGTCCGCCGGGCATCCGGTCAGCCCCGCACGGTCGACGTCGTCGCGGCGCTGGGGCACGCCATATGACGGACCGTGACGCATCTCCCACATTCCGGAACGCACTTGACTGTGCCCACCACGCATCGTCAGTCTGACGTTATGCCGCCAGAACTCCTTCTTTACGGCCGGGTCCATGTGGATCTCGCACGCTACGCGAGTGCGCGCTGTCCGGGTGTCTGAGCATCCACGGACCCGTACGCCACTCCCGCAGAAGGACACGTCCATGACGGCAACGCCCGATCTCGCCCCCGCCTCGACGGTCGCCACGCCCGAACTCTTCCGCTCCGTCTTCCGCCGCCATGCCGCAGGCGTGGCGGTGATCACGGCCGACGGGGAGCGCCCGGTCGGCTTCACCGCCACCTCGCTGACCTCCGTGGCCGCGGAACCCCCGCTGCTCTCCTTCGGTATCGGCACCTCGTCCTCCAGCTGGCCCGTGCTCTCCGAGGCCGCGTACATCGGCGTCCACATACTCGGCGAACACCAGCGGGACCTGGCCGCGACCTTCGCCCGCAGCGGGGCCGACCGCTTCGGCCCGTCGACCGACTGGAGCAGTGGCCCCGAAGGCGTTCCGCTGCTCGCCGGCGTGTCCGCCTGGCTGGTCTGCCGCGTCGTGACCCGGGTCCCGGCGGGGGATCACCGCATCGTCATCGCCGAGGTCGTGGCCGGAGCGCCCGCCGGAGCCGATCGCCCGCTGGTCTACCACCAGGGACGGTTCACGGCTCTGCGAGACTGACGTCACGCACGCACAGGCCCGCCGCGTTGGCAAGGTCACAGTGCACAGCGCTTGCTCACGGGTAAGAGACTGGGTGTACTGGCGAGTAATATCGGGCTCGGAGCCTCGGTCGTCCTGACCGGATTCGGCCCGACAAGGCGCCTATGCTGCGTGCAACAAGGCAGCCCAGAAATGACGATGCAGTAGGAGAGCCGGCGTGAGCTTGAGGATCGTTGTCTGTGTGAAGTACGTGCCCGACGCGACCGGTGACCGGCATTTCGCCGATGACCTGACGCTGGATCGTGAGGATGTCGACGGTCTGTTGTCGGAGCTGGACGAGTACGCGGTCGAGCAGGCGTTGCAGATCGCTGACGAGGCTGATGATGCGGAGATCACCGTGGTGACGGTGGGTCCGGAGGATGCCAAGGACGCGTTGCGCAAGGCGTTGTCGATGGGTGCGGACAAGGCGGTTCACGTCGAGGACGACGATCTGCACGGCACGGATGTGATGGGGACGTCGCTGGTGCTGGCGAAGGCGGTCGAGAAGACCGGGTATGACCTGGTGATCTGCGGGATGGCGTCCACGGACGGTGTGATGGGTGTGTTGCCGGCGCTGCTGGCGGAGCGTCTGGGTGTGCCGCAGGTGACGCTGCTGTCCGAGGTCACGGTGGACGGGGGTGTGGTGACCGGGCGTCGTGACGGTGACACCGCCTCGGAGCAGCTGGAGGCATCCCTTCCGGCGGTGGTGTCGGTGACCGACCAGTCGGGTGAGGCGCGTTACCCGTCGTTCAAGGGGATCATGGCGGCGAAGAAGAAGCCGGTCGAGTCGCTGGATCTGGAGGATCTGGGTCTGGAGGCGGACGAGGTGGGTCTGGCGGGTGCGTGGACCGCGGTCGACTCCGCGACGGAGCGTCCGGCGCGGACGGCGGGCACGATCGTGAAGGACGAGGGCGAGGGCGGCAAGCAGCTGGCCGAGTTCCTCGCGGGCCAGAAGTTCATCTAGCCCGCACGCTCGGCCCA
>NZ_JAAGMH010000139.1:0-68367 GCF_010548505.1 Streptomyces sp. SID14515
GCCGGAGGTACGGGCGTCGGCGCGGGCGCCGGCGGAGGCGGGAGGGCCGGAGCGGGCGCGGGCGTCGAGGGGTTCGGGGTCGAGGGGGTCGGCGTGGACACCGCGGTCGGCGGGTGCGTCGCCGAGGCGGCCCGGGCCGCGTTCGGCGCGGCGGGGTCGCCGAGCACCTCGCGGAGCATCGCCTCCGCCGTGGCCGCGTCCAGCCGCTCCCGGGGGTCCGTGATCAACAGCCCCTGGACGACCGGGGCGAGGGGCCCGGCGTACCGGAGCACCGGATCGGGCGACTGCCGGATGTTCTCCTGGACCTCCCAGACCTCGTGCCCGGCGAAGGGCACCCGGCCCTCGACCATCTCGTACAGCGTGACGCCCAGCGCCCACAGGTCGGAGGCCGCAGTGGGGCCCGGGGAGGCGGGGGCGAAGAGCTCCGGCGCGAGGTACGGCGGCGTGCCGATGACACTGCCGGAACGGGTCACCTGCGCCGCGCCCTCGAAGGTGGCGATGCCGAAGTCCACCAGGATCGCGAGGCCGTCGTCGCGGACGAGGACGTTGCCCGGTTTCACGTCGCGGTGGACGACCGACGCCGCGTGGACCGCCCGCAGGCCCTGGAGGATCTGGAGGCCGATGTTCGCGGCCCTCGGCACGGCGAGGACGTGTTCGCGGGTCAACAGGTCGCCCAGGGAAGGCGCTTCGAGCAGCTTCATCACGATCCAGACCTGGTCGTCGGTCTCGACCTGGTCGTGGACCGTCACCACGTTCTGGTGCTCGATCTTCGCGATGGCCTCCGCCTCGCGCCGGGCCCGTTGCAGTGCCGCCGTCCGGTTGGCCGCGGTCATGGCGTTCCGGTCGAGCAGGCCCTTCACAGCGACGAACCGGCGCAGCCGCCGGTCGTGGGCCTTCCAGACCTCGCCCATCCCGCCGCTGCCGATCGGCTCCAGCAGCTCGTAGCGGCCGTCGATCACGGTACGGGGGGAGGGCGGGGCGCCCGGCGCCTCCTGCGGGGCCCCCGCGTCCGGCCACCGGTCGGCGGGACGCCCGTCCTGCCCGTCGCCCGCTCTGCCGGCCCTGTCTTCGTTGTGCATACGACCCCCTGTGCACTACATGGACCACGCCAGATTAGACGCTCCGTCATGCCCGGACGCCCCGGCGTGACGTGCCGGTTCGCGCTCCGGCGACCGGTGGTGCGGGGCGGGCCCTACGAAGCCGCGCCGCCGTTGCTCTTCAGCAACTGGCCGTTGACCCACTGTCCTTCGGGCGAGCAGAGGAAGTCCACCAGGTGCGCGGTGTCCCGCGGTGTGCCGAGGCGGCCGAGCGGAGTGCCGCCGGCCAGGGCCTCGCGCAGCTCGTCGGTCATCCAGCCGGTGTCCACCGGGCCGGGGTTGACGACGTTCGCCGTCACCCCGAGGTGGGCCAGCTCGTGCGCGGCGGCCAGCGTGATGCGGTCCAGGGCGCCCTTGCTCGCGCCGTAGGGGAGGTTGCCCACGGTGTGGTCGCTGGTGAGCGCGACGATCCGGCCCGTCGCGGTGCCGGGCGCGCTGCGGAAGCGCAGCCCGTACTCGCGGATCAGCAGCCAGCCGGCCCGGGCGTTCACCGCGAAGTGCCGGTCGAACGCCTCCACGGTGGTGTCCAGCAGCCCCGAGTCCACCGACTCCGCGTGCGAGAGGACGAGCGCGGTCACCGGGCCGCCGAGGCGCTGCTCCGCCTCGTCGAAGATGCGGGTCGGCGCGTCGGGGTCGGACAGGTCCGCCTCGATCGCCGCCGTACGGGCCCCGGCCTCGGCCAGCTCCTTCGCGATGGACTCGGCGGCCCCCGGCTCGGCGCCCCAGTCCATACGGCGGTCGTACGGCGTCCAGTAGGTGAAGGCGACGTCCCAGCCGGAGGCCGCCAGCCGGCGCGCGATGCCCGCACCGATGCCGATGCTGCGGCCGACGCCGGTGATCAGGGCGATGGGTCGGGCCGGGCCGGACGTGGGCGAAGGGCGTTCGGTGGTCGTCACGCGGTGATCCTTCGTGACCCGTACGCGTACGTCAATGGCCTTTCCGGTCACCCGGACGGCACCCGTGCGCCCGCGCTGACCTGCGGCGACCCATCTTCCTGGTGGTCCGACGCGATCTTTGTGTTTCCCCGTGGCGGGGGCGCGCTCCTAGCGTGGACAACAGAAACTACGACGAACGCCGCATATCGGAATGCGGCCGATGGAGAGGAACCGTCATGAGTGAGCAGCAGCTGGCCGGCAGGACCGCCGTGGTCGCCGGTGGCGCGAAGAACCTCGGGGGCCTGATCAGCCGCACGCTCGGCGAGGCCGGTGCGAACGTCGTCGTCCACTACCACAGCGAGAACACCGCGGCCGATGCCGAGAAGACGGCGGAGGCCGTACGGGGCACGGGCGCGCAGGCCGTCGTCGTCCGCGAGGACCTGACCCGCGTCGAGGGGGTGCGGAGCCTCTTCGACCAGGCGCTGGACGCCTTCGGCGGAGTGGACGTCGCCGTGAACACCACGGGCATGGTGCTGCGGAAGCCGATCGGCGAGACGACCGAGGAGGAGTACGACCGCATGTTCGCGATCAACTCCAAGGCGGCGTACTTCTTCCTCCAGGAGGCCGGTGCGCGCCTCAACGACGGCGGTCGCATCGTCAGCCTGGTCACCTCGCTGCTCGCCGCGTTCACCGACGGGTACGCCACCTACGCGGGCGCGAAGGCCCCGCTGGAGCACTTCACCCGGGCGGCGGCCAAGGAGTTCGCCCCGCGCGGCATCGCCGTGAACAATGTGGCCCCGGGGCCGATGGACACGCCGTTCTTCTACCCGCAGGAGACGCCGGAGCGCGTGGAGTTCCACAAGTCGCAGGCCATGGGCGGCCGGCTGACGGAGATCGAGGACATCGCGCCGCTGGTGAAGTTCCTCGTCACCGAGGGCGGCTGGATCACCGGCCAGACGATCTTCGCCAACGGCGGCTACACGGTCCGCTGACCGGCGACCGTCGGCCGATGGCGTCCGGGAGGACCGCGTGAGTCTGGACCTGCGCAAGCTGGAGCATCTCGTCGCCGTCGCCGAGGAGGGCGGGTTCACCCGGGCGGCCGAACGGCTGCACCTGAGCCAGCAGGCGCTGAGCACCTCCATCCGCACCCTGGAGCGGCACGTCGGCGTCCAGCTCCTGGACCGGGGCCACCAGCACGTCACCCCGACCCCGGCCGGGCAGGCCCTCATCGACGACGCCCGGGCCCTCAGCGCCCAGGCGCTCGCCGCCCTGGACCGCGCCCGCCGGATCGGGCGCGGCCGGGCCGGGCACCTGCGCATCGGCCACACCCCGGCGGTCACCGCCGAGGAGGTCGTGGACCTGCTGACCCGGGCCCGTACGGAGGAGCAGGGCATACAGGCCCACGTCCGCCAGCTCTTCCCCGACGAACTGCGCGAGCAACTCCTCACGGGCGCCTGCGATCTGGGCCTGAGCCGGGTGATGCCCGCCGACACGGGCCTGACCCGGGCCCGGATCGCCGAACACCGCCTGCGGGTCGCCGTCCCGGCCGGGCACCCGCTCGCCGCCCGGTCCGCGGTGGCCCTGGCCGATCTGCGCGGCCAGCCGCTCACGGTGTGGGGCGAGCCGGGCTCGTCCGCGTACACGGATCTCCTGATCGGCCTGTGCCGTCAGGCGGGCGTGGAGCCGGACACCCGGCGCAACCCGGTCCAGGGCACCCCGCCGATCACGGCCGTCACCGCGACCGGCCGCATCGCCTTCGTCACGACGCCCCCGGGCCCGGCGGCGGGCGGCGCGGCCCACGTGCTCGACCTGGACCCGCCCGTCCACGTCCCGGTCCACGCGCTGTGGCCCGCGCACACGACGTGCCCGGGGCGGGACCTCTTCCTCAGCCGGACCGGCGACGAACCGCATCCGGAGCGGTGAGGGACGGCATGCGGCGGTGAACCCGCCGACAGAGACTCGGGGCAAGGAAGAAGTCAAGGAAGAAACGAAGGAAGAAACGAAGGAAGAAAGGGAGCAGCACTATGACCACATCGATCAGCGACCCGGTGGTGGAGAAGTTCATCGCCACGGTGAACGCGGGCGACAAGGACGCCTTCTTCGCCGACGTCCTCACCGAGGACGCCACGATGTCCGACGACGGCAGCGAACGGGACCTGGCGGCCTGGACGGAGAAGGAGATCTTCTCCCCGAAGGCCAACGGCCGTATGCAGGTCGTGGAGGCCTCCGACGACGGCCGCACCCTCGTCGTCGACTACACGAACGACACCTGGGGCACGATGCGGACCCGCTGGGTCTTCACGGTGTCCGGCGACCGGGTCAGCCGCTTCGAGACGGGCCAGGCGCCGGCCTGAGGCACCGGAAGCCCTCACAGCCGGCGGTAGGTGCGGCCGCCGCGCCGGGGGAGGGACGCCGGGTCGTCGGGACCGTTCCGGGTGGCCCGCAGCGCGAGGTGGAGTTCGGCGCGCACGGTGGCGTCGGCGAGGTTCCGCGCGAGGTGTTCGGCGCACCGGCCGAGCCAGATGGCCAGGGTGGTGCGGTGGACGTGCAGTTCGGCCGCCGCCGGGGCGGTCTTGGCGTGGTGGCGCAGCCAGCAGGCGAGCGCGATCCGCAGATGCGGCTCCAGCCCGCCGACCAGCCCGCACGCCCAGGCCCGGACCGCGTCGGTGTCCAGGAGGCCGTCCGGCAGCGTCTCCAGCCGGGCCGTCCGGTCCGGCCCGGGCGGCCCGGGTGGCCCGGACGGCGGGGGAGCGCCCGCGTTGCCGTCGTCCGGGCAGGGCGCGCGCAGGGCGAGCAGCAGATGCGCCTGCACGGTGGCGTCCTCCAGGTCCGCGCCGAGCAGCCGGGCGAGGTCGCGTATCCGGGCCCGTACCGTGCCGGCGGACAGACCGAGCGCGGCGGCGGCGCGGGGTTTGCTGCCGGTGCGGAGCCACACCAGGAGCAGGTGCTGGTGGGCCGGGGCCAGCGGACGCAGCACGGATCCCGCCCACCGGGTGTACGGGACGGTGGGCAGCAGGGGCGCGAGCCGGGAGGTGCCGACGGCGTCGGCGGGGACGATACGGCGGTCGGGTGTGGCGCTGTGCCGGGCGGCGGCGGCTCCGCTGTGGGCGGTGGGCATCTCGGCCAGGGGCAGCGGTCCGGCCATGCCCGCGAGCAGGCGGTGCCGCTCGCTCACCCGGGAGACCAGCCGCAGGATCCTTCCGTCGTCGCCGCCGTGGTGGAGCTCGGCGACGACGAGTTCGCCGTCCAGCCGGCCCATCAGCGTGCAGGCGTCGGCGTACGGGTCGAGGGAGGGGCGGACGGCCCGCCAGAGGACCTGGTGGGCGGCGGGGATGTCGGCGCCGGTGAGCCGGTAGACCGTGACATGGGTGAGCCGGTTCCCGCCCGGGCCTTCGGTGGCGGTGGCGGTGTCTCGGCCGAGGCCCTCGGTGACGGCGGTGTCGCGGCCCAGGCTCTCGGTGGCGGCGGCGTCGCGGCCCAGGGTCTCGGTGACGACGGAGGTGTGGCCGGCCAGCAGCAGCCGGATGAGGGTGGTGTGCAGCCGCATCTGCTCGCCCCGCAGCTCCGCCGCCCGCTGCCCGCGCACCTCCAGGAGGGCCGCGGTGGTCGTGGCGACATGGCCGGTGTGCTCCGGGGGCGCGGTGGGCGCCGGGGCCAGGACGAGGACGGCTCCGGCCGCCGGGAGCTGGACGCAGTGCGGGTGTTCCTGCGGGGCGGCGGCCGCGTGCACGCCGTCGGCGGCGGCCGAGGCGGGCGTGCTGTAGACGGCCCCGGCGATCGGGTCGGCGAGGACCGCCCACCCCTGGACCAGGGCCGCGGCCTCGGCGATCAGATGCGCACCGGAGCGGGTCGCCGCCCGCAGCAGCCGGGCCGCCGTCTCCCGACCGCCCCGGGGCCCCCACGGGCCGGCGGCCTCGCGGTCGGTGGTGCCTGTGGTGCTCATGCGCAAGCCTCTGCGGGCCGTGCGCACCGCGCACGGGGAAGGCCCGTGCGCGGCGCGGCAGGTGCGGACGTCGTCAGGGGATACGGGCGACCGCGCCCCACCCGGCCCGGGCCGTGGTGGTGCCGGTGTTCGCGTCGGGCCGCCAGTTCGGCCAGGACACCATGCCCGGCTCCACCATCTCCAGCCCGTCGAAGAACGCGATCGTGGTCTCCGGCTCCCGGAAGATGTACGGGATCGCGCCGCTCGCGTTGTACTCGTCCTGCACGGCGCGGTGGGCGTCGTCGGACGCGGTGGAGTGGCTGAGCGAGAGGTAGCTGCCGGAGGGCAGACGCTCCACCAGCCGCCGCACCAGGGACAGGGCGTCGTCCCAGTCCACGATGTGCCCGAGGACGTCGCTGATCACGAGGGCGACGGGCTGCGTGAGGTCCAGGGTCTTGGCCGCCCCGGTGAGCACGGTCTCGGTGTCGCGCATGTCCGCCTCGACGTAGGCGGTCGCGCCCTCGGGGGTGCTGGTCAGCAGCGCGTGGACGTGCAGCAGCACCAGCGGGTCGTGGTCGACGTAGACGACGCGGGACTCCGGGGCTATCCGCTGGGCGACCTCGTGCGTGTTGTTCGCGGTCGGCAGCCCCGCGCCGACGTCCAGGAACTGCCGGATTCCGGCGTCGCGGGCGAGGTGGGTGACGGTCCGGCGCAGGAAGTCCCGGGACTCCTTCGCGAACGTCTCGATCAGCGGGTACTTCCCCCGGTAGGCGTCGCCCGCCGCCCGGTCCGCCGGGAAGTTGTCCTTGCCGCCGAGCCAGTAGTTCCAGACACGTGCGGAGTGCGCGACGCTCGTGTCGATCTGCGCGGGCAGTTCAGGCCCATTTCCGGTCGTACTCATGCTGCAACACCTCTTCTGTTCGGGCCGGCCGCATCGCCATCACGCACGACACGTCCAGCATTCCCTGATACGTCTGTACGGGGTGGGGGCTGTCCCACACCTCCGCGGTGCCGGGCAGGCCGCCCTCCCGCACCACATGGTCCGCGATCTCCCGGATCTCCACCCGGTAGAGCGTCAGCGCCGGAACGCCGGTCAGCGGGTGGGGCGGTGCGTACTCGTCGTGCAGTTGCATCGTCACATCACCGCGCTCCGCGATCTGTTGGAGCGTCCTGAGCTGCTCGCGCATCACCTCGTCGCTGCCGACCCGGCAGCGCAGCGCGGTGACGGGCAGCACCGCCCAGAGCCGGGTCTGCTGTTCCTGGAGCCGCTTCTGACGCTCGACCAGGAAGTCCGCCCGCCGTCGCCGCCCGGCCGCGTCCCGGTCGGGGGACATGATCTCGTCCACGGCCATCGCGTACGCCGGGGTCCGCAGCAGCAGCGGCACCAGCGCCGGATGCCAGGTGCGTACGACGCCGGCCGCGGACTCCACGCTCATCAGGTCCATCAGCCAGGGCGCCATCGCGTCCCGCCACGGATGCCACCAGCCGGGCATGTTCGCGGCGTTCAGCCGGCCCATGATGTCGTCGGCCTCCGCCGCGCCCGCCCCGTACACATCGAGGAGGGCGGACACCTGCCCCACGTCGAGCGAGGTCTGCGCCTGCTCCAGTCGTCGCAGCGTGGAGGGGTGCCAGCCCAACTGCGTGGCGGCCTGCGGGACGGACAGGCCGACGCCCTCGCGCAGGCGCCGCAGGCGGGCCACCAGGACCAGGTGCTGGGCCGTCCGCCCCGACCTCTCGCGCGCCACGCCGCCCCCTCCCCGTGTCCGGCCCTGTTCCGGCTCGATCTATCCGACATTCCGCGCAGTCTGCGCACAGTGCACACAGCGCACCTTGCGACGCTCGCACGGCGCTCTCAAGGTAAGCATGTCCGACCCCGCCGTACGTCAACTAGGTAAGACCGGGCCGATCTTGCCCCTTCCCTTCTTTGTAGCCGCCCCTGTCCCCGCCCCAGCCGTTCCGTGCACTGCCGTTCCACGCACCGTCGTTCCGGCGGCCCGTTCTCTGG
The DNA here is from genome assembly GCF_010548505.1 of Streptomyces sp. SID14515. Taxonomy (NCBI): domain Bacteria; kingdom Bacillati; phylum Actinomycetota; class Actinomycetes; order Kitasatosporales; family Streptomycetaceae; genus Streptomyces; species Streptomyces sp. SID14515. The sequence continues at coordinate 7,900 of NZ_JAAGMH010000139.1, forward strand.
AGCCCACCCCATGAACCACGTGACCCACCCGACCCGCCCGAACCTCCGGTCCGTCGTCGCAGCCCCGAGGCCCGCCCCGGCCCCGGCCCGCCCTCTCGACCTGCGTGTCCGCGCCCAGCGGATCCAGATCGACGAACTCATCGTCGACGACCCCCGCAAGGTGCTCGCCCACGCCGGACAGGCCGTGCTCGACGACCCCGACGCGGCGGCCCTGCTCGGCCTCGTCCCGGCCGGCCCGCTGCCGCTCCCGGCGGCGGCCGCACTGCTGTGCGCGCTCTACGACACCGACGTACTCACGGCCATGGGGCTGCGCCTCACCCGCCACACCACCCGCGTCTCCGCCTCCGACCAGCAGACGGAGCCCGTTTCGCTGGTGCGGTCCACCACCCCCGACCAGGAGGACTGATCGCTCAGGCCGGTGGGCAACGCCTCCGCCGGTCTCTCGCGTACGCCATATCGCCTGGGCCGTGTTCGGGAAGTGGTGCACGATGGAGTCGACCGCGTACCCGTGGAAGGAAGCCCGGTGGTCGACCCCGCGCTCCAGCAGGCCCTGCGCCTTCTGCGTTCGGTGAAGGCGCGGAAGCCTTCCGACGGGGATGCCGTCGCGTTCGCCGACTGGCGAGAGAGGGTCGCCGGGGCCTTGGAGGCGTTGGCCCGTGTGCTGGAATTCGAGGCGGACCGGGACAGGGCCGCAGCGGAGGCTGCGGCAGCGAGGGAACAGGCAGCGGATGTCCGACGCCGCGGCGAGATCGGGGTCAGCGAGCGCTGACACTGCGGGCGGCCGTCCGGATCGTGAGGTCGCTGCCGGATCGTGAGGACGTCGGCGACCGGCCTAGTCTGCTCCCCATGCCCGACACCACCGCGCACGCGCGACGCGACGACCGTCCCGAGGAGACCCGGCGGGTGCTTCTGAGCCGCACCTTCGACGAGGACGCGGAACTGTACGACCGGGCCAGGCCCGGATACCCGCCGGAGCTGTACGACGACCTCGCGGACCTCGCGGGGGCCCGCGACGGCAGCCGCGTACTGGAGATCGGCTGCGGGACCGGCCAGGCCACGGTCCCCCTGGCCGCGCTGGGCTGCCGGATCACGGCCGTCGAGGCCGGACCGCACATGGCCGAGATCGCTCGCCGCAATCTGGCGGAGGCGGAGGCGGAGGCCGAGGTCGGGGCTGGGGTCGGGGCCTGGTCGGCGGAGGTGGTGACGGCGGAGTTCGAGAACTGGCCGCTGCCGGTGGAGCCGTTCGACGTGGTTCTCGCGGCGACCGCGTTCCACTGGATCGACCCGGCGGTACGCGTGCCCAGGGCCGCCGACGCCCTGCGTCCCGGCGGGGCGCTCGCCGTGGTGCGCAGCCAGCATGTGATGGGCGGTACCGAGGAGTTCTTCGTCGAGGTCCAGCGCTGCTACGAGCGCTTCGACCCGGCGACGCCGCCCGGGCTGCGGCCTCCGGCGACCGGCGAGGTCGACAACTCCGACCATGCGGAGGAGGTCGCCCGGAGCGGCCGGTTCGGCGACACGGTCTTCCGCCGCTATGAGCGCGACCTCACGTACACCACGGCGGAGTACCTGGACGTGCTGCGGACCTACTCCGGCCACCGAGCGCTTCCGGAGGCTGCCAGGAGCGGGCTGCTGGCATGCGTGGCGGGCCTGATCGACGGGCGCTACGGCGGCCGGGTGAGCAAGCGCTACCTGATCGAACTGGCCGTCTCGCACCGGCACTGACCACCGGCCGACCGGCTCACCGGCTCACCGGCTCACCGGCTCACCGGCCCACCGGCCCACCGGCCGACCGGCCCACCGGCCCGGGGCCCGCGGGAATGGTCGGACGGGTCCCGGCCCCGACGGGTGGGCGCGCCGGGCGGCAGACTGGCCCGCATGGACTCAGGACTCGCCGCACTGCTGGGCGCCGCCATCGGTTCCGCAGCGACGCTGGGGGCGGCGATGGCCAACGGCCGTTCCCAGGCACGCTCCCAGCACGCCCAGCAGAGCCGCCAGCACCGCCGTGACGCGTACGCCCGTTACCTCGGCGCCCTCCACGACCGCGACCTCGCCATCGACGCCGTCCTGGCCGCGCTGCGTGCGGACCACCCTGACCCGGCCGGTATCGACGAGCTGACGAACCGCTTCGTCACCCTGGCCCGTGAGGTCCACCGCTGCTGCGAGGTTGTCATACTCGAAGGCCCGGCATCCGTCGCGGCCGTAGCGGAACGCGTCACCAACGCCTCCGCCGATCTCTCGTACGTGATGCGCCGCATGGCCGAGAACGCCCGCGCGGGCGACACGACCCGCAAGGCCGAGGACGCGGCCCTGGCCACGGAACGGGAGCGGGCCCTCTACGACACGGTCAAGGAATTCCGCCTGGCGGCCCGCACCGCGCTCGGTCAGGCGGTCTGACCGGGGCCGGAGGGAGTCCCGGGCGCGACGGCGCGGACGAGGAGCGTCCCGATATGGCCCGGGTGGGGCGCGTCCAGGACCTCGGCCGTGGCCGTGGCGAACCCGGCCCGGGTCAACAGCCGTTCCCACACCGCGGGCCGGTAGCTGTAGCGGTACGTGAACATCGCCCTGCCCGCGAAGCCGCCCTTGTACATGCCCTGCGGCCCGTACGCGCCCGGGATGGCCGGCGGGTGCGAGAAGACGAAGACACCGCCGGGGGCCAGCCGTTGGCGTACGAGAGGGAGCAGGCGGCCGGGGTCGGTGAACCAGGCCGCGCCGAAGACCGAGTAGACGGCGTCGTACGTCTCCTGAGCCTCCCGCTGTTCACGGCGCAGATGCTCCAGGACCTCGGCACAGACGAACTCCGCCCCGGTGCCGCTCCACTTCGCGGTGGTCTTCTTGACCATGACGGGCGACAGGTCGACACCCCGGGCGGCCACGCCCCGCCGGGCCAGATGCGCGAGAGCGCGACCGGTGCCGCAGCCGATCTCCAGCACGGAACGCGGATCGCCCAACAGCTCCGGGCCGGGCCCGTGACCGGCGTACTGCGTCCAGCAGAAGGCCGGATCCGCGTCGTCCTTGAAGGCGGACGCGGCATAGGCGTCCCACAGCTCGGTTTCGGCGGCGATGTCGTGGTCTACGGGCAAGGCGGCTCCTCCGGGGACGGCCTGGCTTCCCTGGCCCCCTTCGTGGGAAAGGAAGCCAGGCCGCCGCAGGGCGATTCAGTGGCTGTCGGGGACCTTGTTGTCGCACGGCGAGCAGTCCGTGCCGTCGATCGCCCACAGTTCCTCATCGACATCGAAGCCGAAGGACTTCAGGTAGTCCGCCGTACGCAGGCACAGGCCGTCACGACGCCGCTCGACGAACGGAGCATGGTGTTTGTAGCGGCCCTCGTTGTAGACCTCGCACAGTGCCCACCACACAGGCGTGTCGAGGATGAGCTGGTGAACACCGATGTCGACGAGCTTGCCCACCCCGAGGTGCACCTCCGGGTGTTCCATGCAGCCGACGGTGTACATGACGGCGTTGCCGAGGACTCGTTCGGCCATGTCCCGGACCATGGTGTGATCGCGCAGTAGCAGGGCGACCTCCCGGTCCCAGAGAGGCATGCCGTTGTCCAGGACGTTGATCGTCAGGTGCTGGATGTGGGGCTGGACCGCGTTGAGGAGTTCCTCCGGGTTTCGGGTGCGGACGTTCGCCGGTCGGTCGAGCGCAACGGTCATGAACCGCTCCTTCGTCGTCTTCGGCATTTGCGCGTGCTGCTCTTGAGCTACCGACACGAAGTTAGTGAGGCGGCTTTGAGGGGGCCAGGCAGGTTGCGCAAGGTTGTCGCCCTCGACTGGGGAGTTGCGGGAAGTTGCCGATTCAGGTCGCCGGAACACGGGACACCGGGTGGTCGGCTCGCAGAAGCTGGGGGCTCAGGCCCCTTGGGAAGGACGTGATCGTGTCTCGACGTCTGCGCTTCAACGGCACGGGCAGCGGTGTGAACGGGTGCCCGTCACTGCACGAAGATCTCGACACCGGCGAGGTCGTCGTACACGGGCTGCCCCTCACCGACCCCGATGACATCGCCCAGCTCCGGCACCTGAACGATGGCGAGGTACCCGTCGTGGTGCCGCGCGAACTGCTCGTCGACTTCGGGCCGAAGGAGGTGGCCCGCGTGCCGGACATCATCGGACTGGACGAGTTCGACCGGCTCTTCACCCAGTTCGAGCACACCGCATGGCGTTTGGAGACGCGCCGCCGGTACGCCTCGGACGAGCAGACCGGTACCTACGCCCAGTTCACCCGGGGCGAGCCGGTGACCTGGGAAGGCGTCGACGCACAGTGGTGTGACGAGCGCCGTGGGCAGGTGGCGCTCGGCAAGCGGTTCGAGCGTGCCCGGATCGTCGACGCTCCTCCTACGTCCGGCCAGCTCTATCTGCTCGACAACGCGCGACGCAACAGCGCGGTCGGTGAGAGGATCCACACGTTGGCGCGCGCGGATGCCGACCGCCTGGGTCTGCCCGCAGAGGACTTCTGGCTCTTCGACTCCAGACTGGTCGCATTGCTCAACTTCGACGACACTGACAACCTGGTCGACGTGGAGCTGATCACTCAGCCTGCCGAGGTGCTGCGGTACGCCACCGCCCGGGACGCGGCGGAACATCACGCCCTGCCGTACACGGAGTTGGCCGCACGGCTCGCGGTGGCGAAGGAGAACTGAGGCAGGCACGTTTCCGGTGAGCACGGATTACCAGCAGGCGCGAGAAGCACTCGGAGTACGCCTGCGCGAACTTCGGCTTTCCGCGGTCGGCGGACGGCTCACCGGTACGGATCTGGCCGAGCGGAACGGGTGGAACAAGTCCAAGGTCAGCAGATTGGAGAACGGTCGACAGACCCCCTCGCCCGACGATCTGCGCGCGTGGGCAGCGGCAACCGGCCGGCCGGACGCGTACGGCGAGCTGCTCGGGCGACTGCGGGGCTTCGAGTCACACATTCGCTCGTGGCGGCGGCAGTTGGCCTCAGGACACAAGGCCGTTCAGGACATCCATCTGAGCGCTCACGCCGACACGTCGGTCTTTCGAGGCTGGGAGCCCTCCATGGTCTTCGGGATTCTCCAGACGCCTGACTACGCGCGGTCGATCTTCACTGGATACGCGGAGCTGCAGCGGTCCCCGCGTGACACGGAGGAAGCGGTGCGCTCCCGTATGAGGCGGCAGCAGGCGCTGTACGACCCATCGAAGCGATTTCACCTCATCATGTGGGAAGCCGCGCTCCGTGCCCTGGTCTGCCCGCCCACGGTGCTCCGGGCACAACTCGACCGCCTTGCGGGAGCCGTCGGGATGGACACGGTCGAGTTGGGGATCATTCCGTTGTCCGCCTCGCTCAAGATTCCTCCGGCCACCGCATTCTGGATCTACGGCGACCGCCAGGTGATCGTGGAGAACTGGCACGCGGAGCTGTGGATCGATGACGGAAGCAGCGTGGAAACCTATCTGCGTACGTGGCGAACGCTTCGGGAGTCCGCCGTGTACGGCGTCGACGCGCAGGCGCTCATCGCGACAGCGCGCACGGAGCTGAGCGCAGGTTGAGCGCGGCGGCCACTCGGTGCTCCGGAGCAGGTGGGGCGTCGTCGAGGGCCACCACGGTGGCCCGCATGACCGACGCCGAACACTGGACTTCCGCACCGGACCGGACCCTGCGCGGCTCCATTCGAGGGCGTCGAGGAGGTCTTGGAGGACCTCGGGTCGCGTTCGGTTCTGACGCCTTTGCCGTCGTCCGTGCGCGCCGATCTGGACGTCGTCCACGCTGCCGCGTGGGGCGGCATGCTGAGCATCGTGAATCCGGGCGTGCGTACATGCACGGGGGGCCTGGCGTGCCGCCCTCGACCCCTCAGGGCCCCGCACAAGAGGGAAGACGCAGCCTTGAACCACTCGCTCCGAATACCGTCCAGGAGCAGTAACCGGACGGGCAAGCGGTACGCACCATGGGCGAAGGGCTCCACTCGCACCTCGGATGGAGCCCTTCGCCCTGTCGAGCGCCGGGTGACCCGGGTGACCACAGCCCTCCTCGGCCAGGCCGCCGTGACTCCACGAGGGCGCTCAGGTCTCGGGAGAGACGGCGAGCGCGGAGCTGGCGGACGGCCACCTCTACGCGGTCACCGCCCCGGCTGCTTATCCTTGCGGCCATGACGCCCCAGCTCCCGGAGCCCTTTCCGCGCCCCGTCCCCTCAGGAGAGCTTCGTGCCTCTCACGACGACCGGGAAGCAGTGGTGGAGCTGCTGCGGGACGCGGCAGCCGAGGGGCGGATCGACTTCGACGAGCTGGACTCGCGCCTGGAGCAGGCGCTGAAGGCCAGGACGCACGCCGAACTGGCCGTTCTGACCACCGACTTGCCGAAACCGCAGCCCTCGGAGAGCGGGCCGCCGCTGGTCCTGAAGGGCGGCGTGTTCGGCGCGTCCCGAGGCCCCGGGCGCTGGGAGGTTCCCGGGCACGTGATCGCTCACGGAGGCATGGGCGGGGTGAACGTTGACTTCACCCGGGTCGAGTGCCGCCTCACGGAGGTCACGGTGGAGGCGTACGGGGAGACGTCCGGCGTCACGATCGTCATCCCCGACGGCTGGGCCGCGGACACCGGAGGCATGGACCCCGGCGCCGGCGGCCTGACGGACGGGACCACCTCCGACCGGCTCCCGGGAACCCCGCTGATCCGCCTCACCGGCTCCGGCGGCATGGGCGGAGTGGTCATCCGCCACCCCAACGACAGGGAACGACGCAAGCTGCGCAGCAACCCGGCGTAGGGCTGAGGGCTGAGGGGCGCGGCGGCACGGGGGCGGAACGTGCGGCTGCCGGGTGCCTCAGACGCCCCACAGCCACGATCCGTACGCCGCCGACGCGACGAGCTCGCCCAGACCGAAGGCGAACGGAACCGGCAGGAGGAGGAAGACTCCGGCGCGGACCAGGGCCGGTCCGGCGATGGAGACCACGTCATGCGGACCGCTGGTCGCGAAGAAGTCACGCCGGCGCAGGACCTCCCCGGAGCTGCACGCCCAGAAGAACAGCCCGGTCAGCAGGAGGACCGTGCCGGTCAGGAGGCCCAGGTAGGTGGCCGCTTCCAGCAGGTCGACACGGTCGCCGTGTTCCCGCAGGACGAGCGCGGTGACGACCAGGCAGAGCGCGGCGATCACGCCGTACGCCGCGCCGCGCGCCACGACGCCGCCCAGTCGCAGCCGCGGTTCGAGCACCCCGTCCGGGCCTCTGCTCATACGGACCAAGTGTGCGCACCCCCTGTGGTTACGGCGCCGTCGCGCCTGTCGCTACGACCCGGCGAAGTCTACGAAGAACGTCCAGGTGGTGGGGGAGACGGCGAGCGGGGGGACGGTGAGGTCCTTGGAGCCGCGGATGTGGACGGTGTGTGTGGGCAGATGGCGACCTCGATGCAGTTGCCCCGGCGGTTCAGCACACTGGTCGCATGCGGTACGAGACGAGATCCGAAAGAGCCGGGATCAGGGCTGTGCAGGTCCTGATCTGGCCGGCCGTCCTCGTCGCCTCACCCGTGCTGCTGATCGTGGGAGCGCCGATCCGCCGCCGCTACCTCCGGTACGTCTACCGCGACGGCGCCCCGCTCCTCCTCGACAAGCAGCGGGGCCACGTCAGCGCCCACTATTTCGTCGCCACCCACCCTCTTTTCGCATGGCTCTGCCTGCCCACGGAGGCACTCGCCCGCCGCATGGGTTTCCAGGACTGAACCAGAAGTACCTCTGAATCCGGCGACGTCGGCGATCATCCCCGGGATACTGGTCGTCCATGGATGAGGTCGAAGTGGTCGTCGCCCATGGCGAGCGTGCGACTCTGCGTGTCGGTGACGTGTTCCTGAAGGTGGACGCCGATCAGGCGCGTATCGATGCCGAGGTCGAGGCGATGTCCCTCGCCCCGGTCCCGACCCCGGAGGTCCTGTGGCGCAAGCCGCCCGTGCTCGCGATCGCCGCGGTTCCGGGGGCGACGCTTGGGCGCCTCGGCGGGGCGTCGGCCGGGTCACAGGCGGCGTGGGCCGCGGCGGGCGCCGCCATCCGGAAGCTGCACGACGCGCCGCTGCCGCCCCGGACCGGCCGGGCAGGCCGAAGCAGCGTCGCGCTGGCGGCGGAACTCGACGACGAGTGCGCGTCGCTCGTGACGAACGGCCTCCTGCCCGCCGACCTGGTCACCCGCAACCGGCAGGTCGCCGAGGCCGCGCTCCGGCCGTGGACCCCGGCGTTCACGCACGGCGACCTGCAGATCGCACACGTCTTCGTCGACGGCGACGAGGTGACGGGCATCATCGACTGGTCCGAGGCGGGCCGGGGCGACGCCCTGTACGACCTCGCCACCTTCACGCTCGGACACGAGGAGCACCTCGACGACGTCCTCGCCGGCTACGGCTACGGCACCGACGCCGATGTCGACCTCGACGTTATCCACGCCTGGTGGTCGCTGCGCAGCCTGCTGGCGGTTCGCTGGCTGGCGGAGCACGGCTTCGACCCGTTCGCTCCGGGCTGTGAGGTCGACGTGCTGAGATCCCGGATGTGAGCTGCGCGGGCCTGATGACACGCATGCGTTCTGACCGCGTGCTGATCCGACCGGTGCGGTCGAAGCACAGGATCAGACGCACAAGAGCACACGCACAGGATCAGAGAGGCGCCATCTCCAGCTCACCGATGACCTCCAGGCCGACCTGCGCTGCCAGCCATCCGGCTCGCCGGGCTTCGACCTGGTTCACGTGGACGTACACCGTGTGGTCCGCAGCGGGCTCTTCAAGGCAGAGGTCGCGGGCGTTGACACAGACCGTCACATAGGCGCCTCGGGAACCCCCGGGGGGACGGAGAGTCGCCGTTTCGTGAGGAGCCGTGCGGGTCGTCCGCAAAGGACCACCAGTCGGCATCCGGCATTGCTCCGTTCAACCGCTCCAGCTCATTAGGCGTGGAGACTCGTGCTTCGAATCGGAGGGGGCGACTGTGCCGGTCGCAGCCGTGAGCGAGCAGCTGTGACCGACACTGACACCGACACCCGCACCGACACCGTCGCATCGGCCCTCAGATCACGTCGAATTCGTTGCCCTCGGGATCCTGCAGGGCGGCGGCGTAGAAGCCCGCGTCCGGCTCATCCTTGATCCGCAGCACCGTGGCGCCGGCTTCGACCAGCCGTTCCACCGTGGCCTTGACCCGCTGGGCGCGGACCTCCAGCGGGACGTCACGGCCCCCGCCGACCTTCAGGTCGAAGTGCCAGCGGTTCTTGGCGGCCTTCGGCTCCGGAACCTCCTGGAACCACACCCTCGGGCCGCGCCCCGCAGGATCGATGATCGACTCCGGTACGTCCCCGGCACCGGGCGGCAGCTCTTCCGCGGGCACCCCCATCGACGCCCAGTAAGCACGCCACGTGGCATGCCCGTCCGGCGCGGGCTCGGGTACGTAACCCAGGGCCTCGGACCAGAAGGCCACCATGCTCTGCGGATCGGAGCAGTCGATCGTCAGCTGCAGCGTCATCTCCATGCCCCGAGCGTCCCAGACGGGTCCGACAGTCAATACGCCTTCACAACAGGACCGGGATGCATGGCCGTCGGCCTGACGAGCAGGGTGCTCGGGGTCCGCGCCGTGTTGGCCAATTCGAAGGTCGTCGTCCATGCTCCGACGTCGTTGTCCTGATCATCCGGCGTTCAGTGCCGGGACGGGGCGGCGTCGATCGCTGACCTCGGGTATCGACTACCTCACAGGAGCGTTTGCGCATGGCACTGCACTCATTCGTCAAGGACGCGGGCGAGCGACTGATCGACTTCACCACCCCGGGGAACGCCAGGGCCGAAGAGCAGTTGAAGGAGCACATCGAGTCGGTGGGACTCGGGGCGCCGAACATCTCGGCATCCGTCGAAGGCGACACGGTCGTCCTGCGGGGGGAGGCTGCCTCGCAGGCGGAAGCAGAGAAGCTTGTACTCGCCACGGGCAACATCAACGGTGTCGCGAGCGTGGATGACCAGCTGACGGTCACAGGGCCTGCCGCTGCGGCGTCCCGCTTCGTGGCTGTTCGGGAGGGCGACATTCTTTCCGCCATCGCGAAGGCCGAGTACGGGGACGAAGGCCGCTACCCAGTGATCTTCGAGGCCAACAGGCCCATGCTGAGCCACCCGGACAAGATCTACCCCGGGCTGGTCCTTCGGCTCCCCGCCTGACCCGGGCGCATCACCCGTACCGCCGGTGTGCTCACGAGGCACACCGGCGGGCCTGTTCGGGTGGGCTGTGGGCGGCACCTGGGAACACGTCCCGGCAGCACTGCTGGGCTCACCGGTATTCCGCCGGCCCGTACGCCCGTACGCCCGTACGCCCGTCGGGACGGCCCTACCGCACCTCCACTCGGTCCCCGGTCGACGACTTCGCGCCGGAGGTGGTGTTGCCGAAGTACGTCCAACGCCACGTCCCGGACGTGGTGGCCTTGACCGTGGTCTTGAGCGCACCGGTGCTGTTCGACTTCACCTTCTTGACCGTCTTGTACGAGGAGGCGCCCGCCGCCTTGAACTGCAGGCTCACCGTGCGACCCCCGTAGCCCTGGTACGTGTGGGTGTTCCAGTTCGCCCGGGTGACCTTGCCGGTCACGGTGATCGTCCCGCCCTTCTTGACCGGCTCCGGGGAGGCGTTGACCGTGACGCGGGTGGCTCGCTTGACCTGCAGCGGGAGCTTCTTGTCGTCGACGTCCTCGGCGCCCTTGGGGAGGTGCACCTTGGCCGCGGTCTTCCAGGTGCCCGCGTCCTCGTTGCCGAAGTCGTAGTGGCGCGGGTCGATGGTCAGCCACTCCTCGAAGTCGCAGATGCCCTTGGCCTTGTCCACGACCCTGCAGTCGCTGGTGATGATGGAATTCCAGAGCGTTTCGCTGGAGCCCACCTTGCCCCGGTAGGGGTACACGATCGGCCCGGACTCGTACTTCAGTTTGGTCGTCATCCGGAAGGTCACGTACACCTCGACCTCCTCCTTGACCCCGAGCACGATCGGCTTCCCGCCGTTCACCGTGACCCGGCTGAAGGCGACGCCGCCCTCCGCCGCCCCGGCCGGTACCGCCGCCACCCCGGTGAACACGGCCGCCGCCCCAGCGGCCACCGTCGCTCTCCACACCGTCTTCCGCATCGTCGTGTCCCCGCCCCTGCTTCTCGTCTGCCGGAGGTCCGGTCCTCGCGGCTGACTGTGGGACCGGGGAGGGGCGTGCGGGGTTGTACGCGGGGCGGCAACGATTCGATCACCGGGGCGTCGCCCACAGGCTCCGGTCCTGGGCGTCTCCTACTGGAAGAGGGCCCAGTTGCCGCGGATGGGGAGGGGGTAGCCGGAGTCGGCGCGGACGTACTGGTCGTCCTTGAACAGGTAGCCGACGGCGGGCTGGTCCCTGCGGTTGAGCGCCGCGTCGATGCCGCGGGTGAAGGAGTCCGGCAGCCCGGACCAGTTGCCCGCGATCGACTTCCCGCCACTCCGCGTCCGCCGCGGACCGCGGCTGCGCAACGGCGAGCGGAGCACCCGCCCGGAACCCCGGCCCGGCGAACTCGTCCTGAAAGGCTCCCTCGTGAGTGAGCGGCGGGGCGCGGTCCCGGGGCGGCGGGGCGGCAGTGCGTCACCCGCTGGTTCGACCGCTGGTTCAACCGCCGTTTCGACGGGCGAGCAGGAGCATGTAACGGTCGGTGGGATCCGGCAGGCGTCGCTCCGTGTCGAACCCGTGAGCCGCCAGTTCGCCGTCGAGATGCGCCGGGGTGAAGCGGGCGGCGACCGCCGCGCGCAGCACCTGGTCCGGGGCGAAGGCGAGCCGGTGCGGGTCCGGGCTGCCCGGGAGGGTGACGTATTGGCGGGTGAAGGCGCGCAGGCCGATCTCCACCCGCCTCTTGTCGGCGTTCCAACCGACTTGGTGGGCCCAGGCGTTGAGGTCGAAGTCGGCGCCGAAGTCGCGGTTGAGGATACGCAGGCAGTGCAGGTAGAAGGTCTCCATGAGGCCCGCTGCGTCGCGGTAGGCGGCCGTCATGGCAGCGGGCTCCTCCAGGAGCAGAGGTACGCCCAGGAGCAGGGCGTCGCCCGGGTGCAGGCCGTGGGCGAGCCGTGCGAACAGGCCGTGGCGCTCGTCGGGCAGGAGGTTGCCCAGGGTGCTGCCGAGGAAGGTGGCCAGCACCGGTCCGGGGCCGGGGGCGAGGAGCTGCGGGGGCCAGGGACGGGTGAAATCGGCGGCCACCGGGCGGACGTCGGTGCCGGGCGAGGCGCGCAGAAGCCGGTCGGCCAGGCTGTCCAGGGCGCCGCTGCTGAGGTCGACCGGCCGGTAGGCGGCCGGGGCGGGCATGTGCCGCAGCAGCGGCAGCGCCTTCTCCCCGCTGCCCGCGCCGAGTTCGATGAGTGTGCGGGCCCCGGTGGCGGCGGCGATGGCGGGCGCGTGGGCGCGGAGCAGGCTCATCTCCGCGCGGTCGAGGTAGTACTCGGGCTGTTCGCGGATCCGGTCGTAGAGGGCGCTGTTGTGCCTGTCCCACAGCAGCCGGTACGGCAGGTGCGGCGGGTCCGACGTCAGGCCCTCCGCCAGGTCGGCCGGTGACTGCGCTGCCCTGTCCCGCCTCAGGGCGGGAGGGGTCGGCACGAAAGAAGCAGGCATCACAGACCCCATGCGGAACGTGTCTAGGTGGTTACCGAGCGTCAGTATAGGGTGCGGTTCGTGAGCACAGACGTGACGACGGAGATGTACGGAAGCCGCCTGTACGGCTTCGATCAGCCCTTGGAGCGCGAGCGCATCGGCCTGATCGGCGAGGTCTTCGACCCCTTCACCCGGCGGCGCCTTGCCGACCTCGGCCCGCTGAGCGGTCTCCGCTGCCTGGACGTGGGCGCGGGCCCCGGCACCGTCGCCGCCTGGCTGGCGGACCAGGTCGGTTCCTTCGGCGAGGTCGTCGCCCTCGATCGCGACACAAGCCTGCTCCGCGAGGCCGCCCACCCCGGAGTGCGGGCCTGGCAGGCCGACATCCACGCCGCTCCGGACGCCGAACTCCCTGCCCCCGGCTTCGATCTCATCCACGCCAGACTGACGCTCTGTCACCTCCCCGGGCGCGAGGAGGTGCTGCCCCGCCTCGTGTCCATGCTCGCCCCCGGTGGCCTCCTCCTTGTCAGCGACGTCATCAACACCATGGCCTGCGCCTCTCCCCACCCCGCGGTGCGTGCCCTCACCCGCGCCTACGACCAGGCCCTCGTCACCACCCTCGACAGCGACCTCAACTACGCCCGCTCCTACCCCGCGCCGTTGGCCGCCGCCGGACTCACCGGCATCGGCATGGCTGCCGACGTCCCCCTGGTCCGCGCCGACCACCCCACTGTCCGCTTCTGGACACTCACCTTCAGCGCCATGCGCACCGAGATCCTCGCCACCGGCCTCATCGACGCCGACGGCTTCGACGCCGCCATCGGCCACCTCCAGGCACCCGCAACCCATGAGCTCGGCTACACCCTCGTCACCGCCTGGGGCCGCGCCCGCGCCGTCGCCCCGTAGCCGTCCGGCCGATCATGTGCCCATCGGCCGCCGACCTGTGACGAGGTCGTACGGCTCCGCACATGACCGGCCGGACAGGCCCTAGCCGGCGGTGCTGGCCGCCGTGCAGTCCGTCGACTTCGGGCCCGTGGGCAGATCAGCGCCCAGGACGGCTGGGGAGATGTCGCAGACATTGGCGTTGACGTGTTCGGCGGGGCTGACGGCCCCGGCGTCGGTCTCGCCGGCCTCCGGGGGTGCGAGGACGGGGCCCACGAGTGACGCCAGGCCGTTGCCCGTCGGGGCGTCGTCGGCGACGGCGGCCGTGGTGGACGCCATCGCCATGGAGAGGGCGAGGAATGAGGTGGTCAGGACGCTCTTGGTGTTCATGGGAGGTCCAACGCCCCACCCGGAGAACGGTCACGAGGCGGCGTTCGCGCGGCTGTCGTGATCCATGCGGCGGGGGTACGGGGTCGGCCCGCGCCGAGGCCGACCCCGTACCCTCGCCGCCGTCCTGGCGGGAGCGCGTGGCCGCCGAAGCCCGTGCCGAAGGGGCTTCCGGTTACGGGACCCGGGCCACGGCCACGTAGATGCCGCTGTGCTCCTGCTTGGGCGCGGGGGTGCCGTTGAACCACTCCGGGGCCTTCACCAGGCCGGGGGCGGCGATCTCCAGGCCCTCGAAGAATCGCGTGAACTCCTCGCGGGTCCGCAGGGCCAGCTGGATGCCGCCCTTCTTGTACTCGTCCTCGCTCTGCTGTCCGATCTCCTCGTTCACATCGGACGCGCCGTGGGACAGCACGACGTAACTGCCGGGGGCCATGGCGTCCGTGAACGTACGGACGATGCCGATCGGGTCCTCGGCGTCCGGCAGGAAGTGGAGGAGGCCGAGGAGCGACAGGGCTATCGGGCGGTCGAAGTCCAGGGTCTCGCGGGCCGCGTCCAGGATGATCGCGGGCTCGCGGACATCGGCGTGGACGTAGTTCGTCACGCCCTCCGGCCGGCTGATCAGCAGCGCCTCCGCGTGGCGCAGGACGATGGGGTCGTTGTCGCAGTAGACGACCCGGGCGGTGGGGCGGATCTCCTGGGCCACCTGGTGCAGGTTCGGCGCGGTGGGAATGCCCGTACCGATGTCCAGGAACTGCGTCACGCCCTCGCCAGCCAGCCAGGCCGTCGCGCGGTTCATGAAGGCGCGCTGCTGGTGCGCGCCGATCTTCGCCTCGATGGGCAGGAGTTCGGCCACTTCCTGGTCCACGGGGTAGTTGTCCTTGCCGCCGAGCAGCGCGTCGTAGACCCGGGCCGAGTGGGGCTTGCTGGTGTCGATCGGGGGGTGAGGCGCCTGTGCCGTCATACCGAACTCCAGATACACGTGGTGTGGACCAGTCAGTCGACGCAGTCTGCCACAGCAACCCCGTTGAGACGGATGGGTGTTCGGTTGTCCGGTCGTCGCGTGTGGCCAGGAGGGGAAGACCCGGCTGCGGGTTCCCCTGTGCGCCGCTTCTCGATCCACTCGTGACCGTGGCGTTGCGGTGGCCGTGAATATGCTCACCCCGCCGCTCATCGCTTTGACCTCGTACGCGTGCGCGCCCAGGATCGGCGGTGTGAACCCTGACGTGCCCCCGCCCCCGCCCCCGCCCCCGTCCCAGCCGCAGCCGCAGCCCGAGCCTTCGTCGCCCTGGGCTCCGCCGTCGTCCTCGGCCGAGCCACCGCGCCCGCCCGAACCCGGCCGACAGCAGGACTGGCCGCAGGGGTGGCAGCAGGGGTGGGACAAGCCTCCGGAGTGGAGTCGTCCGCCTTCCGGGCCGGTGCGCGCGCCCTCGGGCTCGCGCTACGACGAGCAGGGGCGCAACGGGCAGGGCGGACGGTTCGGCTGGCTGGGCGAGCTGTCCGTCGTCGTGGCGCTGGTCGTGGCGGGCGTCCTGGTCGTCAGCATCGTCGGGTTCGTCGTCGCGGAGCTGCTGGACGCGGGGCCCGCGTCGGCGGACAGCGACCTCTTCTTCGAGGACCCCGTCGCGGATCTGGTCGTCCAGCTCCTCGGCATCGCGATCGCCATACCCATCGTCCTCGGGGCCGTCCGTCTGCTGGGCCGGCGGCCCGCCGGGACCGTCTCCTCCGTCCTCGGGCGGCTGCGCTGGGGCTGGCTCTGGCGGTGCGCCGCCGTGGCCCTTCCGCTGATGGTCGTGCAGATCGGCCTGCTGATCCTGTGGACCTGGAACGACGAGCCGCTCGGGGAGTCGGGCACCGGCTTCCCGGGGTGGCCCGTCTTTCTGCTGAGCCTGGCCGTGGTGCTGGCGCTCGTCCCGTTCCAGGCCGCCGCCGAGGAGTACGTCTTCCGGGGCTGGCTGGTCCAGGTGATCGGGCGGGTCGTGCGTACGCCGTGGCCCGCGATCGTGATCGCCTCCCTGCTGTTCGCCCTGGCCCACGGGTTCGGTGAACTCTCCGGGTTCCTCTTGCTGTTGTACTCGGCGCTGTGGTGGGGCTGGCTGGTGATCCGTACCGGCGGTCTCGAAGCCGTGATCGTCATGCACGTCGCGAACAACCTGCTGGCCTTCGGCCTGGCGGCCGGCTTCGGCGAGCTGGCCAGCACGGAGACGGCGGCCGACGCGCCCTGGCAGGCCATGGTGATCGAGCTCGTCTTCGCCCCGCTGTACTGCCTGACCATGGCCCGGATCGCCGGCCGCCGCGGGGTCGAGCGGGTGGGCCCCTGACCCGGCCGCCGCGGGGGCGAGCGAGTGAGCCCCTGACCCCGGCCGCTTCCGGGGCCAGGGGCTGCGCCCGCACGTCGCGTGACCCGTGGCCCGTGACCCGTGGCCCGTGCGGGCCGCACCCTCATGTCCCGTGACCCCGTGACCCCGTGTCCCGTGGCCCGTGCGGGCCGCGCCCTCACGTCGCGTTCAGTGCCGCCGTCGGGTGCAGGCGGGAGGCGCGGATCGCCGGGTAGAGGCCCGCGACCACGCCGATCAGCAGGGTCGCGGCCAGGCCGCCCGCCAGCGACCAGGGCGGGACCACCGCCGTCCACCCCTGCACCTGCGCGAACCCGTACGTCGCCGCCGCGCCCAGCAACGCGCCCGTGACGCCGCCCAGGGCCGACAGCAGCAGCGACTCGGTCAGGAACTGGAGACGGATCGCGTTGCGCGTCGCCCCCAGCGAGCGGCGCAGGCCGATCTCCTGGCGGCGCTCCAGCACGGAGATGACCATCGTGTTGGCCACACCCACCCCGCCGACCAGCAGCGCCACCGCGCCGAGCCCGAGCATCAGCGTCGTCAGCCCCTTGTCGGCGGCCGCCCGCGCGGCCAGCGCGTCCGAGGGGCGCGAGACCCGGACACTCGCCTCGTTGCCGGGGCTGACCGTGCGGGCCAGCACCGCCCGTACGTCCTCGACCGAGGCGTCCGTGGAGCGCTCGAAGATCGTGGTGGGGTGGCCGTCGAAGCCGAAGTAGCGTTCGGCGGCCGGGAATCCGATCAGGGCCACCCGGTCCAAGGTGGGCACCAGCTCGATCGGTTCGAGGATCCCGACGACGGCCACCCGGGTGTCGTTCAGCATGATCGTCTCGCCGGGGCGGGTGATGCCGAGGCGGTCCGCCGCCACCGCGCCCAGCACGGCGGTGGGCAGCCGCTCGCCGGCCGGGGTCAGCCAGGTGCCCCGGGCGACCTCGCCGCCCAGCGTGGAGAGCAGGTCGGTGCGGGCCGCCTGGGTGGTGACCCCGGCGGTGCGCTCCTCGGGCACGACGTCGCTGCGGCGGATACGGGCGTCGACGTCGGCGGTGGCCGTGGCGTGCCGCACCGGGCCGATCCGCTCGACCATCGCCACCGCGTTCCTGGGCAGCTCGACCGTGCCGCCGAGAGGGTCCTCGCCCGCCTCGGCGGTGAGGAGGTTGGTGCCGAGGCGGTCCAGGCGGGACATCAGGTCCGCGCGGCTCGACTCGGACAGGCCGACGACCGCGACCATCGTCGCGATGCCGATGGCGATGCCGAGCGCCGAGAGCACCACCCGGGCCCGGCGCGCCCGCAGGCCGACCGCACCGACGCGCAGGACGTCCCGGGGGGAGAGGCGGGCGGGCTCGAGGACATGGGTCGTGCTCCGGCTTCCCTGGGTGTGGGCGTGGGTGTGGGTGTGGGTCATGAGCCCGCCTCCGTACGTGCCGTGGAGCGGTCGTCCGCGACGATCTCGCCGTCCCGGAAACGGACCCGGCGCGGCAGCGAGGCCGCGATCTGCTGGTCGTGGGTGATCACGCAGACCGTCGTGCCGGACGCGTTCAGCTCGTGCAGCAGCTCCATGACGATCACGCCGGACGCGGTGTCCAGCGCCCCGTCGGCTCGTCCGCCAGCAGCAGCCGGGGCTCGCCCACCAGGGCGCGGGCGATGGCCACGCGCTGCTTCTCGCCGCCGGACAGCTCGTTCGGGGTGTGCGAGGTCCGGTGGTCCAGGCGTACGCGGGCCAGCGCCGCGCGCGCCCGGTCGCGCCGTTCCCGGTTGCCGACGCCCGTGTACAGCAGGCCGTCGGCGACGTTGTCCACCGCGCTCCGGCCCGCCGCCAGGTGGAAGTGCTGGAAGACGAAGCCGATGTGGCGGGCCCGTAGTGCGGAGAGGCGGGCGTCGGAGAGCGCGGACACGTCGTACCCGGCGACCCGGGCCGTACCCGTGGTGGGCCGGTCGAGGGTCCCCATGACGTTCAGCATCGTGGACTTGCCGGAGCCGGACGGGCCGACCACCGCGAGGAGTTCGCCCTCGTGGACGGTGAGGTTCACGGCGCGCAGGGCGTGGACCCCGCCGGGGTAGGACTTGGCGGCGTCGCGGAGTTCGACCACCACCGGTTGCGGCCGGGCTCGCGGGTTCTGGAGGCTCATGGCTTCGCCACTCCCACCTTCACGCCCTCGCGCAGCTCCGCGCCGCTGACCTCGATCTGTCCGTCCGCCGTCATGCCCGTCTCCACCCGGACCGTCGTGGACGTCGTGCCCCGGACGATCTGGAGCCCGTAGCCCCCACTCTCGCCGCGCAGGGCGACGACCGCCTCGACGGGCACCGCGAGGACGCCCTTGCGGGCCTCGCTGACGAACGTGACGCTCGCCGTCGCCTCGGCGTCCTCGCCGGACACGGCACCGGAACCGCCGTCGAGGACCACCTCGACGGTGATGCCCTCCTGGGCGTCGCCCTCCGCCCCGTCCTCCTCCGGGCGCACCGTCCCGGCGACCTTCCCGGCCACGGTCTTCCCGCTCGGCAGGGCCACCTCCACCTTCGTGCCGCGTGCGGTGAGCGCGCCGTCGGTCTGGTCCAGGAGGGCCCGGACGACCGGCTTGGTGGAGGCGATCGTCAGGACAGGCCCGTCCGGGCCGACCTGGTCGGCGAGGGCCGCGTCGGCGGAGACCACCTTGACCGGGCCGGGCTGGAAGACCACATCGCCCCGGCCGACCCTTCCGGTGGTCTCGCGGTTGAGGTCCTTCTGCCACCGCTCGACGGCCGCCTCGGTGTCCTTGCCGTACTCCGTGTCGACGTACAGCCCGGTCCCGACTCCGTAACCCAAGTCCCGCAGGTTGCGCTCCAGTTGGAGGACATCGCTGCCCCGGTCGCCGACCTTCATCTCGCGGAACGCCGGGACCGGCCCGTAGAGGAGCGTGACCGGTTTGTCGTTCAGCTCGTACAGGGCCTGCCCTCGCCGTACGGTCGCCCCCTCGGCGGCCGCCACCGTGACGGTGCCCTCCACGGCGGCCTTGACGACGCGGCGCCGGGCGAAGTCGATCCTGCCGTCGACGGTCTTCGACAGGACGAGGTCGGTGCGGACGACGGCGGCCGTGGCGGGCGGCAGGCCGTCGCCGTCCTCACCCGGGCTGCCCGCCCCGTCGCCCGCGCCGAGGAACAGGACGCCCCCGGCGACGGCGGCGGTCACCGCGCCCAGTGCGAGGAGTGCGGTGGTGGAGCGCCTCACTGCATGCCGTCCAGACCGTCGAGCAGCTTCGTACCGCACGCCTCGCGGGCCTTCTTGTACGCGGGGGAGTCCGGGTCGTAGACGGGGGAGCCCGGGTTCGGGTCGCCGCCCGGTATCGCGTTGCCGCCGGACATCACCGGGTTGGTGAACCGGCTGATGCCGTTGTCCCGCATGCACTGGGCGTGCGCGAGCATCGACTCGTAGGACTTCTGCTGGTCGCGCTTGGGCTCGACCGCCATGGCCGCCTTGAGCTCGTCCACGCAGACGTTGTTCTTCCCGGCCTTGATGCCGTCGTTGCGGCCGGGCCGGGAGCCGATCTCGCTGATCTTCGTCCAGTCGAGATGGCCGCTGAGCTTGGGGTCGGGGTAGTCCTTGTAGCCGCCCTTGGCGCGCATGCACCGGACGAACGCGACCTGGGCGTCGTAGAAGGCGCTCCTGCCCGCGGGCTGTGTGCTGGGAGAGGCGCTTCCGGACGCGGACGGCTCGTCCTTCGCGGTCGGTACGTCGGCGATCGCGTCGTGGCTCTTCGTCCCGTCGGCGGCGTCGCCGCCGCCGCAGGAGACGGTGAGGGCGAGTACGGGCACGGCCACGAAGGCGGCCAGGCGGAGCCCGGCGGTGGTGGTGGGGAAGGTCATGGGCCTCACGCTGGCCGCCGCGCGTGATGGCCTGTCCATGGCCACATGATGAGAACGTAACAATGCCTTCGACCTGCGCTTCCGCCCCTGGGGGAGGAGGCGTGGACGGCCGGGGCGTGCGCATAATCGGGCCCATGCCGCATGTGCTGCTCATCGAGGACGACGCGTCCGTACGGGACGGGATGGAGCTTGTGCTGCGCCGGCACGGGTACGGCGTGGAGACGGCCGCCACCGGCGAGGAGGCCCTCGCGCTGCTGGCCGGGGAGCGGGGCGAGCGGGTCGAACTGGCCGTGCTGGACCTGATGCTGCCCGGCATGGACGGCTTCGAGGTGTGCCGTCGCATCCGGGCCCGTACGGCGACGCTGCCCGTCATCATGCTGACCGCGCGCGGCGACGACCGGGACATCGTGACCGGGCTGGAGGCGGGGGCCGACGACTATGTGGTCAAGCCGGTCACCGCGCCCGTCCTGGAGGCCCGCATTCGGGCCGCCCTGCGCCGCGCGGAACCGGCCCCGGGGCAGGGCGCGGACGCCGACCACGCCGACCGCTCCGACCATGCCGGTCTGGTCATCGACCGGGCAGGGCTGACCGTCGCCAAGCACGGCACGGCCATCGCCCTCCCGCCCACCGAACTGCGGGTCCTGCTGGAGCTGTCGGCCGCTCCCGGCCGCGTCCTCACCCGGGAGCAGCTCCTCGCCTCGGTGTGGGACCACACGTTCCTGGGCGACTCACGGCTGGTCGACGCGGCGGTGGGCCGGCTGCGGGCCAAGATCGAGGACGTACCGGCCAGGCCCCGGTACGTCCAGACCGTGCGCGGCTTCGGCTACCGCTTCGGGCCGCTGTGAGACGGGGAGCGGTGAGACGGGCCGCTGTGCGACAGGGCGCTGTGCGGCGGGGCGCGGTCCGGCGCGGCTCCCGGCGGCTCGTCGGCGGGCTGCGGGTGCGGCTCGTCGTCACGTTCGTCCTCGTCGCCCTGGTCAGCGCGGTGACCGCGACCGCCCTCGCCTACCGGGACGCCCGCACCGCCGTCCTCCAGCGCACCCAGAACACCGCCGTGGACGACCTCAGGGAGCGGGTCGCGGCGGTCGCGGCGGGGTTCGACCTGCCGCCCGACCAGCAGTCGCTGTCCCGGTTCGCGGCGAAGGTCTCCGAGGGCCTGGGCGCGCGGATCGTGGTCGCCCGGCACCAGGACCTGTCCGCCGTCTCCGACGCGTACGCCGACACGGAGGGCCGGATCACCGCCGAACTGCGGGCCGCCGTACGGGCCGGGGACGGGGCCCGGTTCCAGCGGGTCCAGTGGCGCGGCGAGCCGTATCTGGTCGTCGGCACGCCCGTGACGTACGCCGACGGGGACCGGCGCACCTCGGGCCTGGAGGTCTTCGCCATCACCGACCTGCGGGCCGAGCGCGACGACACCGCCGCCCTGCTGGACTCCGTACGGACGGGGACCGTGCCCGTGGTGGTGCTGGCCGCGCTGCTGGCGCTGCTGGCCGCCGGAACGGTCCTGCGGCCGGTGCGGAAGCTGGGGCGGGCCACCCGCGAGCTCGCCGCCGGCGACCTCGGCAGCCGGGTGGCGGTCCGCGGCCACGACGAACTGGCCGACCTGGCGCGGACGTTCAACGAGACCGCCGACGCACTCCAGGTGTCCGACGCGGAGTTGCGGGCCCAGGAGGCGAAGGCGCGGCGGTTCGTGGCGGACGTGTCGCACGAACTGCGCACGCCGCTGGCGGCGATGACCATGGTGGCGACCGTCCTGGAGGAGGACGCCGACCAGCTGCCGCCGGACGCCGCCCACGCGGCGCGCACCGTCGGCGCGGAGACGGCCCGGCTGTCCCGGCTGGTCGAGGACCTGATGGAGATCTCCCGCTTCGACGCCGGGGCGGTCCGGCTCGACGCGTCCGCGACGGACCTCGCCGACACCGTACGGGCGTCGCTGGCGCTGCGCGGGTGGACGGACCGGGTGACGCTCCGACTCCGCGAGGACGTAACGGCCGTGGTCGACCGGCGGCGCATCGACGTGATCGTGGCGAACCTGGTCGGCAACGCGCTGCGGCACGGGGCCCCGCCGGTCACGGTCACGCTGGCCGCGCCCGAGGACGACCGGGTGACGCTGGAGGTCGCCGACCGCGGTCCGGGGCTGCCGCCGGAGGCCCGGGAGCGGGTCTTCGACCGGTTCTACAAGGCGGACGCGGCGCGCACCCGGGACACGGCCGAGGGCAACGGGCGGGGAACCGCCGACGGAGGTCAGGGCAGCGGTCTCGGCATGGCCATCGCGCTGGAGAACGCCCGGCTGCACGGCGGCACGATCGAGGTGGCCCAACGGCCGGAGGGCGGCGCGGTGTTCACGCTGATCCTGCCCCTGCCCCTGCTCCGGCGGCGTGCGGAGGAGGAGCGGGAGGGGGAGGGGACCGGATGAGGCGTCGGCAAGGAGTGGTTCTCACGGTGCTGGGGGCCGCGCTCGTCGGGTGCGGGGTCCAGCCGACCGGGGTGATAGACGCGGGCGAGCCCGCGTCCGGGCTGACGCGCGGGATGCGGCTGTACTTCGCCTCCGACACCGGGCTGCGGGCGGTGCCGCTGCTCGACCGGGACATCAGGGAGCTCGGCGCGGCGCTGAAGCTGCTCGCCCAGGGGCCGACGGCCGCCGAACGGCGCGAGGGTCTGACCACGCTGGTCCACGCCCCCGGAGGCTATTCCGTGACCGGTGACGGCACCCGCGTCACCGTGGAGCTGGACGGCCCGTACTGGTCGGAGGCCGGCGACCGGGCCACCGGCCAGCTCGTGTGCACGCTGGCCGGCTTCCAGTCCGTACGGGAGGCGGATGTCCGGGCGGACGATGTTGAGGTGACGATCCGTCCGGGGGAGGGGCCGGTGCTGGGGCCGCTGGGCTGTGCGGAGTTTCTCGACCGCTGAGGGGCCGAAGGAGGATCGCCGACGAGCAGGCGGTCAAAAGGTTGTATGGCCCGAATTCCCTTTGATTAACGCTTGCGTTGCAACAAGGCCTACTCCTCGGCGCATGTGTCAGAAGTCCGACACCTCCCCTTGCCGAAGCCGATGATCTTCGTGAAAAGTTGATCATGTTCGGATCAATCGATTCGTGAAACTCGGACGGGACACAACCATGATTTTCTCCATGAAAATGCGGCGTATCGCCGTCGCCGCTCTCACCTCTCTCGCCCTGCTGGGCTGGGGCTCGCAGGCGACCGCGACCGCTGTCGAGCAGAACAGCGACCCGGTATGGAACCTCAGCGAGACGATGCCGCAGGACATGCGGGACTTCGTGACCACGTACTACCCGGACGGTCCGCCCCAGGACATCAGAGCCAGAGGGTCCATCGGTGAGGCGTGCACCGGCAAGCTGTACCAGGGGATCCCGCTGCCGATCGGCGTGAACCCCTCGGTGCGCAAGGCCACGCTCTTCACCTACTGGAACGCGAGCACCGGCACGTCCTGCGCCCTCATGGACAACAACACCGGCGGCGCCAAGTACATGGTGCTGCAGCTGTGCGCGAACAGCTTCCCGTCCGGCACCAACCAGCCGTGCATCACCGACGCCGGGAACTTCAGCCAGTACGCGGGCCAGGTCAAGCTCTATGCCACGGACCACGCCGGCATCTGCGACCCGGTCTGGGCCTACATGCGGGATTCCGCCGGAAAGGTCCTCGTCAATTACTCGACGAACGTCGGCGGCTGTCACTGACCGCAGATCCGGTCCAGCACACCTCCTGGCGGTCGCTGACGACCGCTCCACGGTGGCCGCTCCCGCGCTTTCCCGCGGGGGCGGCCGCTCATTCGCGCGTTCCTTCGGAAGAGAGGAATTCTCATGGCCGACGAGATGGTGCTCCGCGCCCAGAGATTCGTGAACACCACGTACAACAACGGCGCCACCCTCGGCATATCCAAGCTGACCGAGAACGGCCAGACGGGCTGGCCCGTCATGTACGCCCTGACCCGGGCGCTCCAGTACGAAATGGGCATCACCGCACTCTCCGACTCCTTCGGTCCGACCACTCTCGGAAAGATCGGTGAGCTGTACGGCAAGATCGACGAGAACACCGCCCCGTCCGCGAACTTCTGCCGCATCATCCAGTCCGCCCTCTACTGCAAGGGCTACGACGGCGGCGAGATCGACGGCGTCTACAACGACAGGGTCAAGGCCTCGGTCGCCAAGCTCCACCAGAACATGGGCGTCGAGGCCGTCTACCCGGGCGGCGCCCTGTGGCCGAAGACGACCAAGGGCCTGTTCAACATGGACGCCTACGTCACCGTCAGCAACGGCTCGGACAGCATCCGCTCCATCCAGCAGTGGCTGAACGGCCGCTATCTGCTGCGCAAGGACTTCTACGTCATCCCCTGCGACGGCCACCACTCCAGGGACGTCGCCAGGTCCATGCTCTTCGCGATCCAGTACGAGCTGGGCATGGCGGACGGCACCGCGAACGGAGTCTTCGGCCCCGGCACCCAGTCCGGCCTGAAATCCCACACGGTCTCCGTCGGCGCCACCGGAGTCTGGGCGCAGCTCTTCACCGCTGCCATGATCCTCAACAAGCGCAACGTCTCCTTCGGCGGCTTCACCGCCGCCGTGAAGACCGGTGTGGAGAGCTTCCAGTCCTTCTCCAAGCTGCCGGTCACCGGCCAGGGCGACTTCCAGACCTGGGCCTCGCTGCTCGTCTCCTACGGCGACCAGTCCCGCAAGGGCACCGCCTGCGACGGCGTCACCATGGTGACACCGGCCCGTGCACAGGCTCTGAAGTCCGCCGGCTACCAGTACATCGGCCGCTACCTCTTCAACCCCTCCAGCACCTCCCTGCCGGAGAAGCAGATACAGCCCGGCGAGCTGGCCACCATCAAGGAGTACGGCCTCCGCTGCTTCCCGATCTACCAGACCTGGAGCCGCTCGGCCGACTACTTCCGCTACTCCCAGGGCTGCATCGACGCCACCAACGCCATCGAGTGGGCCAGGATGCACGGCTTCAAGCCGGGCACGCTCATCTACTTCGCGGTCGACTACGACGCCATGGACGGCGAGGTCACCGACTACGTCATCCCGTACTTTCGCGGCGTGGCGCGGACGATCGGCGAGAACTCGGGCTACCGGGTCGGCGCCTACGGCCCCCGCAACGTCTGCCAGCGCGTCGCCGACGCCGGTCACGCCGAGGTCAGCTTCGTCTCCGACATGTCCTCGGGCTTCTCCGGGAACCTCGGCTACCCGCTGCCCAGCAACTGGGCGTTCGACCAGATCTCCACGATCACGGTCGGATCGGGCAGCGGAGCGATCGAGATCGACAACAACATCGCCTCCGGACGCGACACCGGCCAGGGCGACTTCGACCCCGGCATACCGGTGGAGAACGATCTCGACGTCGACTTCGACAAGAGCGGCTACCGGTCGGCGCTGCTGAACGACGTGCGGACGTACCTGACTTCGATCGGCGTCCCGGAGACCGGCGGCGAGGGCTGGACGGTGGACGGCGACTGGGTCACGTACAACGTGGTGAGCACGACGGAGGCCTTCGACAGGATCATGGACGCCGACTGGCTGTTCACGAACCTGGCGCGCACGCTCAAGCTGCGCAAGGCCCTCATCCAGGCCCCGGTCCTGTGGGAGCTGCGCAAGCTGAACGCGCTCGACGCGCTGGCCGACGAAGGCGTCAAGCTGGGGGTGCTGGACGACTGCAGCACCGGGTGGGGGCAGATCTTCGCCAAGTTCGCCATCGAGGCCCGCAACTACTGCATGCAGCAGGGCATCATCAACGGCACTCCGCTGACCGCCGAAGACACGAGGGACGTCTGGAACAAGCTCCAGGAACCCGAGTACAACCTCCCGTCCATCGCCTACCTGACGATCTACAACGCCCACCAGATCAACAGGCCCCGGCCGAACCTGACCACCAGCCAGGCCGACTCCCAGGCGATCCTCGCCCGCTACAACGGCACCGGGGACGACGCGGCGAAGTACGGCCGCGAACTGATCGGCCTGTACAACGTGCTGGAGAACTACAACCGGCTCAGTCGAGCCAGCTGAGCCCGGGAGGTCCGGTGAAGAACGCGCGGCTCTGGAAGTCCTTCGTTCCGGTGGTGGTGAACCTGCTGTTCGGGATTCCGGCGGTGGTTCCGATCTTCCTGATCTGGTACGTCCTGTCCAACGGGCCGCTGGCGGAGCTCGGTTGGACACAGCGTGACCCGAACGAGGACGACGGGATGCTGCTGTGGCTGGTCATCGTCGTGCCGGTGGTGGCGTGCTTCGGAGGGGTCTGGACCCTGATCAACCTGTGGATACGGCGCAGGCTGATCACCGGAGCGGCGCCCTACCCGTACTGGTCGGTCTCGGTGGCGCTGACCCTTGCCCCGTTCTTCCTGGGCATCGGATTCGGCTGAGCGAACCCTGCCGACGAACTCTGCCGACGAACTGTGCTGAACGAGATCCGAGAAGAGGAAAAGAATCATGAGCGACGGAATATCGCGACGGACCGTGGTGCGGACCGCGGCCGTGCTGGGCGCGATGGCGGCCGCCGGCCTGGCATCGGGGCCGACCGCGGCATCGGCGGCCGACGGTACGAAGACCTGGAAGAAGCCCGCCGCCAAGCGTCCGGAGACGACTCCGAACGGCTGGCCGGTGCAGGCGAACACCGACCGCGACACCCAGGTGTGGACCCGCGCGGTGGCCGGCGCCGGACTCACCGTGCCGGTGTGGATCGGCGATCCGGAGGCCATCCTGCTGCACGTGGTGCGGCGGTATCACTACGAGGTGGCGGAGATCCGGTCCGGTGAGCTGGCCGGCTGGCGGCGGGCGGGCAGGGCCGAAGCCGGGACGCCCGAGGCGAACCTGGCCTCCGGCACCGCCGTCCGCATCCGCCCGGGGGCGTCCGCGCCGGGGAGTCTCTTCCCGCTGGAGAGGACGACGGTGCGGGACATCCTCGCCGACTGCGCGGGCGTGGTCCGCTGGGGCGGTGACGACGCCCGGGCGGACGAGTCGCTGTTCTATCTGGACGCCGGACCGCAGGACCCGCGCGTGCGCGAGCTCGCCGACCGGCTGCGGCGGAGCGAGGCGGTTCCGGGCCGGGGCGCGGGCCACCCGGTGGCCCTGGCGCGCTGACGGCGCGTCGAGCACGGCGAAGGCCGCACTCCCCTCGGGGGTGCGGCCTTCATCCGCTGCCTACGGGCGGCGGGGTGGGCGTCAGAACGTGTGCCGGGTGATCATGGCGTTGCCGCCGAGAGATCGCGCGGCACGCCGGGTCAGGCCTGCTGGCTCTTCGCCAGCGCCTTCGACGCCTTGACGCGCCGGGGGTCCTCGACGTTCTGCGTCCCGGCGCCCTTGCCCGGAGTGATCTGCCACTCCCCGAGCTTCGCCGCGACCCGTTCGAGCTGCCGCGACCCGGGCGGAACGTCGATGAAGAACGTGGATTCCCTGGCCGGTGTCATGTCACCGCCCCACTTCACCACGCCTTCGAGTTCCGCCAGGATGTCCCGGATCGCCGTGACCTGGTACGGGAAGAAGTTCCCCGTGACCCCGAGCGGGTAGTTCTCCGGATACAGCGCCAGGGCGGTCCCCGACAGGTGGTTGGACTCGAAGTCCGCACCGACGCCGCGATCGGCGTGCCGGCCGACGATCTCGCCGCGCTCGCGCTCCAGCCGGGCGACGTCGTAGTGGAACCGCTGGGCCACATAGGCCAGGACCGTCGCCGTGTCCCCTTCGCGCAGGACGACGGTCAGGCCTGTGCCCTGGATGTCGTGGGCGGCGGTGAGCGAGGAGCGGGCGTCCGGGATGCTCCAGCCGTTCGCCGAGGTCGATCCGCGCCAGGTGGTGTCCGCGGCGACGGCGGTCGCCGGAGCCAGCAGCGCGCCCGCGCCGGAGACCATCGCGGCTCCGGCGGCGACGCCGGAGAGCTGCTTGAGGACGGTGCGACGCGAGAATTCGGTGGTCATGAGGTCCCTTCGGGAAGGTGTCGTGCCCGCAGGCGCAGGAACGCGGCGGCACAGATCAGGACGACGGCAAGACCGGCAAGCACGTGGACGAGCACATTGACCGACGCGGAGAGGTGCTCCACCGTCGAGCCGTCGGAGTAGACGCAGGCGTTGCGGAGCGGCCAGAAGTCCTGCCGCAGGCTCGCCAGGGGGGCGCCGGAGGCGGCCCTGTCCTCGCACAGCTCCGGGAACGGCCCGCCGAGGGTGACGGCGAACCAGCCGTAGCAGTACACGGCCATGGCCGCGGAGCCGCAGAGCAGGGCGAGGACTCCGCAGATCCTGGCCCGCGGACGGGGCGGGTTCCTCAGCAGAAGAACGACCACCAGGACGCATGCCGGCACAGCGGCCACACCGAGGAGCAGAAGCAGGCCCATCAACGGTGCCGGCATGACATCCCTTCCTTCATGATTCAGCGGGTGACTTCCTGGTCGATGAGCTTCTGCAGAACCTCCGCGAACCCCCGGTAGAACTCGTCCATCACGGAGTCGGACTCGTTCCAGGGCTCCTTGAAGAGCGGGCAGTTCCGCTGGACCAGCAGGGCACGCGTCTTGGACAGCAGAGTGTCGTCGATCTGGTCCTCGATGAACGCCTTCGACGTCTTCTTGACGCCGTCGGTGGTGTTGCCGAACCTGGCCGCCAGGAAGTCGCTGAATCGCGTCAGATGACCACCGCCGAGCAGGATGCTCCTGAGTTCGGCGACGACGTTCGTACTGCCGGCCTTCAGCTTCGTCGCGACCGTGAACCCGTCGATGTCCTCGATCAGGTCGCTGAGCGAGAACGTGGACGCGACATCGGGCCTGGCCAGGTTCTTGCGGCAGAAGTCCAGCGGAGAGGCGTTGTCGGAGCGGCTCCACTCGCCGTAGAACGTGAGCAGGTCCCCGCCCCAGCTCGCGAGCTCGGCGCGATTCGCCTTGCCGACACCGGCGTTCCCCTTGAGGTAGTAGCCCGCGGCACTGGCGATCAGATGGTCGGGGCTGATCTCGACCCCCATCGACGGGTCGATGTACGACTGGTCCCGCGCCCGGCCGAGTCCCCGGTCACGCGCGAACTGGATGAACGCGGCGTCCACATCACCGAACAGCGATCCCCAGCGGGAGTCGGTGTACTTGTCCCAGCGCATGAACTGCAGCGTCAGTTCGTTCGCGTTGCCCTTTCCGTACGCGACGGCGGCGTCGTACACCTTCTGCGCGTACGCGATGAACGCGTCGACCGTCGAACTTCCGGGCTGATTCACCGAGTTCTGACCGAAGTCCGAGCCGGGGCGGTGCGCGACCCGGTCCAGTGCGAACGAGTCCGAACCCGCGGAGAACTCGAACTCCTTGATCTGGTTGAACGTCCAGTTCTGCGGCAGCGGGAATCCGAGGTTGCCGGAGAATCCGTAGGACATGCCCGAGACGAAGGCGTACGGAACATACGCGTCGGCGGAGACGCTCGCGCACACGTTCCGCGAACCGTACACGCCGGTGATGTACTTGCTGCCGTTCCCCTTGAGGGCGTCGTTCACGCCGAGGAAGTAGTCGACGATCTTGCTCATGTCCGCCTGCGTGGCGTCGTAGTCGACCGCGAAGTAGATCACCGTGCTCCGGTTGAATCCATAGCCTTCGGCCCGTTCGTGCGCCCTGCGGCCGTGGTAGTAGCCGTTGGCGTACGAGAAGTCCGCGAGGCTCCGGGCGTCGTACTGCCAGATCGGGAAGACGCGCAGACCGGCGGAGAAGATCGCGTCCAGCTCTCCGGGCTGGATCTCCTTGTTCAGGGTGCTGTTGGCCGGCTCGTCCAGGTAGCGGCCCACGGCGCGGTAGCCGGCGCTGTAGAGCGCCTTCGCCCGGGAGGCGGTGATGGTGAACCGGGTGTCGCAGCAGTTCACGTCCCGGTCGGGATTGCCGTAGGAGACCAGCAGCTGCGCCCAGGTGTCGAAGTCGGCCCTGCCCGTCGTGCCGATCGCGGAGAAGCTCTGGAACTTCTCCACCCAGCTCCGCAGCTTCGGGCCGAACTCGTAGCTGAAGCTGGCTATGTCACCACTGGTGTTGGACGGTCCGTTCGCCACACAGGCGGCCGAGAACAGCTGCACCCAGGTGCCGGTGTCGCCCTCGGCGAGCGTGTGGGACCGCAGGGCCGCCTCCGTGGCGGGACCGAAGACGCCGTTGGCCGAGCCCTCGGGAATTCCCGACTCGTACTGGATCCCCTTCATCAGGGCCTGCTGGACGTCACGGGAGAAGAATCCGTCGCACGGGCCGATGAAGAAGGTCGACTTCTTCCAGTAGCGGGCGTTGAGCCACTGCTGCATGAGGCGGATCTGCTCCAGCCCGCCGGACAGGAAGATGTAGGCGTCCATGGTGAGCAGGGCCTTGAAGACCTTGGCCGGCAGGGCATTGCCGATGTCCGTCGAAGGAAGACCCATATTGGTCATCATCGCCTTGAACCCGCCCAGGGTGGCCAACGACATGTCACCGTCGATGACCCCGGCGCTGTAGCCCTTGCACCACAGGCCGGACTGGATGATTTTGACGATGTTCTTGTTCGACTCACCGACGGTGATGGGCCCCTTGGCCTCCAGCATCGCCAGCGTGGTGGGGCCGAAGGAGTTGGAGAGAGCCGTGATCCCGAGCTCGTGCTGAAGTGCCCGGGTCAGGGAGTACATGGTGTTCCAACCGGTCTTCCCGTCCTCCGTCACGGGGTTGTATCCGGCGACGTTCTTGTACGTCGCGTTGACCCACTTCTGGGCCTGGAGAACCATCTCGTCAGCCATGGAGGCAGACCGCTCCTTCAACTCTTCGATGTGTGCGGGTAAGTGCCGGGCACGTGTTTCGGGTAGCTCTTCGGGCAGCACTGCGAGCGGCCCGTCGGGCCGGATGATGTGAACGGTGAGGGTCTCTGCGGCGGCATTCCCGCGAGAGCGATGAAGCAATTCCTTTCAGGTATGCCGAACCCCGTCGGCACTCCTATGGGCCTTCCGCATCGACTCCCGGCGCATCGACATGCGCTCCGGGTGCGCCTCTCGGACTTTAGCCCGAGTCGATCACCAGGTCTACACCTGCCGACCTCACTTATGACCATTCCGTGCGCATCGGCCGCACATCCCTGTTCTCGATTGCGGCAATTGCGGCAAGAGTTCCGACACGATGGGGCATCGGATGGGGCATCGGATAGGGAAACGGCCTTACACGGCAGAATCGGAGAAACAGGATCTGCGGTGAAAAGTCAGAAGGGCACGGTCAATTGCGCCCGGACGTGCGCCCGCAGCACTCCCGCCATGTCCGTCGCGCAGTCGCTGATCAGCCACTGGATCTGGAGGCCGTCCATCAGCGCGATGAGCTGCTGCGCGGCCGCCGACGGATCGACGTCGTCCCGGAGTTCGCCCGCCTCCCGGGCCTGGCGGTAGGCCCGCTCGGTGTTGGCGACCGAGGTGCGGTAGCGGGCCTCGAAATACGCGTGCGCCGGATGGTCGGGCGATGTGGCCTCCGCCGCGACCACCGAGAACAGCTCGACGATCCCGCGCCGCTTCGCGTTCAGCTCCGCGAGGTCGGTCAGCCGGCGCAGATGGTCGATGCCCCGCGTCACGCCCAGGGACAGCCACTCGTCGTCCACGTCGTCGCGGCGCTGGAGCACGGCGAGGAGCAGGGCCTCCTTCGTCGGGAAGTGGTGCAGGAGGCCCGGGTGGGAGATGCCGCAGCGGGTGGCGATCACCCGGAGCGAAGCGCCCCGGTAGCCGGCCTCGCCGAACAGGGCCATCGCCTGGTCGAGGATCTCGGTCCGCTTGGCCCGGCCCTTGGCGTAGCCGCGCCCCGGTCCGGAGGTCACGCGCCGTCACCCGCCGTCGTCCGCATCCTCGTGCGCATCGGACACCTCTCTCGCTCCACCGCTCCGGCCCAGATTCTCGCAGGACCGAATCCCGGTTCCCCCAATACTTACCAAGCGGTCGGGATTGAGCGTACGGTACTGCGAGTGCCGTCGTGGCCGTCGTGAAAGGAAGTCCTGTGGGTCCCAAGCCGCCGTATCTCGACCCCGAGCTGCCCGTCGCGGAGCGGGTCGCCGACCTCCTGGGGCGCATGACGCTGCCCGAGAAGGTCGGCCAGATGCTCCAGCTCAACGCCAAGGAGGGGGTGCGGCACCTCGTCGAGGACCTGCACGCCGGCTCGATCCTGCACGCCTCGCCGGAGCGGGTGCGCGAGGCCGCCGCGCTCACCGCGAAGACCCGGCTGCGCATCCCGCTGCTCGTCGCCGAGGACTGCATCCACGGCCACTCCTTCTGGGAGGGCGCCACGATCTACCCGACGCAGCTCGGGATGGCCGCCACCTGGGACCCGGAGCTGGTGGAGCGGATCGCGCGGGCGACGGCGGTCGAGGTCGCGGCGACCGGCGTGCACTGGACGTTCTCGCCGGTCCTCTGCATCACCCGGGACCTGCGCTGGGGCCGGGTGAGCGAGACCTTCGGCGAGGACCCGTTCCTGATCGGCGAGCTGGCCTCCGCGATGGTGCGCGGCTACCAGGGCGACGGCCTCGACGACCCGACCGCGATCCTGGCCTGCGCCAAGCACTTCGCCGGGTACTCCGAGACCCAGGGCGGCCGGGACGCCAGCGAGGCGGACATCTCGCGGCGCAAGCTGCGCTCCTGGTTCCTGCCGCCGTTCGAGCGGGTCGCCAAGGAGGGCTGCCGTACGTTCATGCTCGGCTACCAGTCGATGGACGGCGTGCCGATCACGGTGAACAACTGGCTGCTCAACGAGGTGCTGCGCGGCGAGTGGGGCTACACCGGGACGCTGGTCACCGACTGGGACAACGTCGGCCGGATGGTGTGGGAACAGAAGGTCTACGCCGACTACGCGCAGGCCTCGGCGGCGGCGGTCCGGGCGGGCAACGACATGGTGATGACCACGTCGAACTTCTTCGAGGGAGCCCAGGAGGCGGTGGCCCAGGGCGAGTTGTCGGAGGCGGAGATCGACGCCGCCGTACGCCGCATCCTGACGCTCAAGTTCGAGCTGGGCCTCTTCGAGAACCCCCGCCACCCCGACGCCGACCGGCAGGCCGCGTTCATCGGCAGCGCCGCGCACGCCGAGCTGAACCTGGAGGCGGCCCGCCGCTCGCTGGTCCTGCTGACGAACGACGGCACGCTGCCGTTCGCGGGCGGCCTGGAGGCCGAAGGGGAGGGCCGGGCCACCGGGCTCGGTCCCCGTACGGTGGCGGTCATCGGCCCCAACGCCGATGACGCACAGACCCAGTTGGGCGACTGGGCGGGCTCCTCCGGGCAGGCCGACTGGCTGCCGGACGGCCAGCCGCGCGCCATGATCCGTACGGTCCTCGACGGCTTCCGCGACCGGGTGCCCGCCGACTGGACCGTCTCGTACGCGCCCGGCGCCCGGATCCTGGATGTCGGGCCCGATCCGGAGGGGGAGTTCTTCCCGGACGGGCAGCCCCGCCCGGAGGTCGTCCACCCGGCCGCCCCCGACGCGGAGTTGATCGCCGAAGCCGTCGCCGCCGCCGAGGCCGCCGACCATGTGGTGGCCGTCGTCGGCGACCGGATCGAGCTGATCGGCGAGGGCAAGTCGACGGCCACCCTCGAACTCGTGGGCGACCAGGTCGCGTTGCTGGACGCGCTGGCCGCGACGGGCAAGCCGTTCGTCGTCGTGGTCATCAGCTCCAAGCCGCTGGTGCTGCCGCCGTCCGCGCTCGGTGCGGCGGCGATCGTGTACGCGGCCAACCCGGGCATGCTCGGCGGCCCGGCCGTCGCCGAACTGCTCCTCGGGCTGATCGAGCCGACCGGCCGGCTGCCGCTCTCCTTCGCCCGGCACGCGGGCCAGCAGCCGACGTACTACAACCAGGTGCGCGGCCAGCACGGTACGCGCTACGCGGACCTCACCCAGCGCCCGGCGTTCGCGTTCGGCGAGGGGCTGAGCTACTCGACGGTCGCCTACACGGACCTGGAGGTGCTGACGGCGGTGGTCGACGAGTCGGAGACCGTACGGGCCCGGGTCACGGTGACCAACACCGGTGCGCGGCCCGCGCTGGAGACGGTCCAGGTGTACGTGAGCGACACGGTGACCTCGGTGACCTGGGCGGAGAAGGAGCTGAAGGCCTACCGCCAGGTGGAGCTGGCCCCCGGGCAGTCGCGCGAGGTCCTCTTCGAGCTTCCGGCCGCGGACTGCACCCTCGTGGACGCGGCGGGCCGCCGCATCGTGGAGCCGGGCCGCTTCGAGCTGCTGGTGGGCCCGTCGTCCCGCGACGAAGCCCTGCTGCGGGGGGAGTTCACGGTCAAGGGCTGAGCCCCGGACCGTGACGGCGAAGCCGCCGATGGGACCGCCCCGCGCCTGACCGCGGGAGCGGTCCCATCGGTGATGTCCCCGTAGCCGTCGGACGTCAGCGGACCTCGAAGAAGTCCACGTTGTGCCGGTTGACCTTGATGCCGAGCTTCACGAAGCCGCCCTTGCCGTCCTCGCCGCCGTACTTGCCCCAGTACTGGCAGTGGAAGCCGGTCTCGGTCTCCTCGTCCACGGCCTTGGCCGCAGGCAGCTCCTCGCAGGAGAGCTTGCTGATGTCGGAACGGCCCTTGTTGGCGGTCCAGAACCGGTCGTAGGCGTTCTTGGCGACCAGCAGGCCCTTCTTCGGGGTGCTGTTGTAGAAGGTCAGGAAGCTGCCCGGCTTGTACTTCTCGCTGATCTCGATCTCGTACGGGACGGTCGCGCCCTCGTAGGTCACGTTGCAGATGCTGACGGCGCTGGCCTTCTGGGTCACCCCATCCGGGCAGTTCGCGCTGGTCTTCCCCGGCACCTTGAGGCGGCCGAGCAGGTCTTCCTGGAGCTTGTGCTCGACCTTCTCGGTGAACGACGCGCCGTTGTCGGGCTTCGGGGTGACCTTGAGCTTGGGGTCGGAGCTGGACGCGAGGACGTCCGGCTGCGGCCCGGTCACCGGAACCGCGAGGTCCGCGCCCGGCTCAGGAGCCTTGGCCTCCTCGCTGGGGGCCTGGCTGGCGGAGCCGGCCGATCCGGCGGAGCCGGCGGAGTCGTCGCTCGACGAGGAGCCGCAACCGGCCGCCAGAATGCCGACGGCGGCCAGCCCGATGAGGTTCTTGGAGATACGCATAAAGGGAGCCTAAGTTGCGCCTGTGACAACCCTGTGTGGCCGATGGGGCCGCTGGGGGCCGTGAGCAGGGCGGCCAAAAGGTACGGGAAGCGCTAGAACGGGGCGTTCCGGTTTGCGAACCGTACGTTCTGTGACCTTGATGGTGGCTCAGTCGAGAAGGACCCGTGGCCCGACTGTGACGGTCGGCTCCGTGACCGGGGCGGTGGCCGGGGCCGTCACCGGGGTCGAGGCCGGTTCGGGGGTCGGCTCCGCGTCCGGCTCCATGACCGGGTTCGTGACCGGCTCCGTTACCGGCTCCGGGGCGGGCTGTCGGGCGTCGTCGCCGAACACCCGGCGGGCCAGGTCCTCGCGGAGCCGGACGAGCCGGGCGATCTCGGCGTCGAGAGCGGCGAGCCGACGGCCGACGACACCGGACCCGGAACCCTCCGGAGCGTCGGCGGCGCCGCACCGCGGCGGTGGGTCCTCGGTGAGGAGATGCAGGCGGTCGGCGCAGGAGCGCAGGTCCTCGATGGTGAACCCCGAGCGCAGGAGCTCGCGGATCACGCGGAGCAGGGCGACCTCGGCGGGCCGGTAGTCGCGCTGGCCCGAGGCCGTGCGGCCGGGCGGCGGGAGCAGACCGCGTTCCTCGTACAACCGCAGCGCTCTCGGGGTGCAGCCCGCCGCCGCTGCCGCCTCACCGATCCGCATGACACCTCCGCGTTCGTCGCCCCCTAGGGCAACTCCACCACCACCGCGCCGAAGTGCCGGCCCCCGATCAACTCCTGCAACGCCTGCGGAGCGCGATCGATGCCCGCGATCCGGGTGTGGGGGAAGGCGATCTCGCCGGAGCGCAGCCACTGCCCGAACCGTTCGGTCCACTCCTGCTCGACGTCGGGGTGGTCCGCGCCGCTGTAGCCGCGCAGCGAGACGCCCCGGGTGATGACCCGGAACGAATCGATCTCCACCGGCGCGCTTCCGCCCGCCCGCCGCGCGGACAGCTGCCCGGACAGCGCGCCGACCAGGGCGAAGCGGGCGCCCTGGCGGGCCGCGTGGACGGCCGCCGCGAGCTGTTCACCGCCGACGTTGTCGAGCAGGACGTCGATGCCCTCGGGCGCGGCCGCGGCGAGCTGGGCGGCGAACGGGGTGTCGCTGTCGCGCAGGAGGACGGCGTCGTAACCGAGTTCGGCGACCAGCCGCTCGGCCTTCCCGGCGGACCGGGTGCTGCCGATCACCCGCCCCGCGCCCAGCAGCCGGGCGATCTGGCCCGCGAGCGTGCCCACGGCTCCGGCCGCGCCGGTGACCAGGACGGTGTCACCGGCGCGGACACCGGCCAGGCGGGTCAGGGCCCCGTAGGCGGACGAGCCCTGGGCCAGGTGGGCGACGGGATCCGGCAGGACGTCCCGGACGGGCGTGCAGTGGGCGGCGTCGACCACGGCGTGGTCCCGCCACCCCTGGAGGTGGGTGACGGTGTCGCCCGGCCGCAGCGGGCCGCCCTCCGCCGCCGCGACCACCTTGCCGACCGCGGGGCCGAACAGGGTGTCGCCGCCGCGCAGGGCCGGGAGCGGCACTCCGTCGACCTCGCCGCCGATCAGGGTGCGCAGCCCCGGGAAGACGAGGAAGGCGCGGTTCCGGACGAGCACCTGGCCGGCTCCGGGCGTCGGCAGCGGTGCTTCGACGACGGCGAAGTTCTCCGGCGCGGGCAGGCCTTCGGGTACGGAGGTCAGCCGGACCTCGCGCGCGGTACGGGGCGGGTGAGGGACGACGGGCATGGACGGGCTCCTCGGCTCTGGCCCTGACGGGGCTGGGGTTCGGGGTGCGGTGACGCTAACCCCTGCCCCGTACGTGAGGGTCAAGCCGAAGGGCCGCCGGAGCCCCGGGGCATTAGGAGCCGCCTGAGTGCCGCGTCAGTTTGTACAGGTCCCAGGAGTCCGGGTCGCCGATGTACTGGTAGAGGGTGGGCCGGCTCTTCGTGCCGCCGATGTTCCAGGTGGCGTACGAGCACGCTTCGAAGCTCACGTCCACGCCCTGCGACCAGCGGTCCACGCCGGGCTCGAAAGTCCAGCTGCCCTGCCCCGTACAGCTCTTGTGGCCGTCCTGCGGGCCCGACGACTCCTGGTCCGTCGCGTCGTACTCGCCCCAGACGTCGAGCGCTTCCTCGTCGACGTCGACGGCGGTCACCCGGCCGTCCGCCGTGAAGGTGAGCGTTCCGCCCTTCCCGTCGGACCAGGTGCCGACGATGTCCGCCGAGGTGACCGCCGGCGGACGGTACTCCCGGAGCAGCCCCGTCGACAGACCGACGCCGCCGAGGACGCCGGTGAGGACCACGGCGACCGCGCCCCACAGCAGCACGGGCCCGAAGATGCGCTTCCGCCGCGACCGCCAGAGCAGGGCCGGAACGGTCAGCGCGGCCGTGGTCAGCAGCCAGCCCAGAGCGACGGCGACGGGCCCCGCGCCACCGGACAGAGCGACAACGGCTCCGACCACCAGGAGCGAGGCGACCGCCGCCACGGCCGGAACCCACCACCACGCCTCGCGCCCGGTGAACCGGCGGCCCAGTACGTCGCTGAGCCAGGCGGTCGGGAGGACGAGGGCCATGGACAGTGCGGCCGCGGCGATGGTCGTGAACACGGCGATCACGGGCAGAAGCAGCACGAACATCGCCGAACCGCCGACGCCCGTGTTCGGCGACTCCTGCGTGACGCCGTACACGATGCTCACGACGAGCGCGATCGCCCCTTCCAGGTGCAGAACCAGGATCGACAGCAGCAGGGACAGCCCCCAGAGGCGCTTCTTCCCGTGAGGCCGGGTCTTCTCCGCCGTCTTCTTCATCGCGCTGCCGCTCTCGTCAGCTCGTACCGGTCCGCGTCGTCCCGTTCGACGGATCGCAGGACGTTCCGGTACAGGACGGGCCGGTTCTCGGTGCCGCCGACGTTCCAGACCT
This sequence comes from Streptomyces sp. SID14515, assembly GCF_010548505.1. NCBI lineage: Bacteria > Bacillati > Actinomycetota > Actinomycetes > Kitasatosporales > Streptomycetaceae > Streptomyces > Streptomyces sp. SID14515. The sequence goes on from NZ_JAAGMH010000139.1 coordinate 45,816, forward strand.
CCCGGCCGCACGTGGGCACGTCCACGCCGACGCCGCGGTACTGGCGGCTCGTTCCCGTGCCGTACCCCCAAGTGCCCTCGCTCGTACAGCCCTTGAGGTCGTCGCGGGGGCTGTCGTCGATGCCGGAGGTCGTGGCCCGGCCGTCGGTCGACAGGGTCAGCGTGCCGCCTCTCCCGTCGGACCAGGTTCCCACGAGCTCGGCCCGGGCCGGCCTCGGCGGCTCGTACATCGTCAGGACGCCCGTGGAGAGGGAGACGCCGCCGAGAACGGCGGTGAGGGCCACGGCGACCACACCCCACAGCGTCACCGGCCCGAAGACCCGCTTCCGGCGCGACCGGCAGACCAGTGCCGGAACAGTGAGCGCGGCCGTGGTCAGCAGCCAGCCCGTGGCGACGGCGACGGGCCCCGCGCCCCCGGACAGAGCGACAACGGTCCCGACCATCAGGAGCGAGACGACCGCCGCCACCACCGGAACCCACCACCACACCTCGCGCCCGCCGGACCGGCGTCCCAGCACATTGCTCAGCCAGGCGGTCGGGAGGACGAGGGCCACCGACAGTGCGGCGGCGATCGTGGCCGCCCACAGCACGAACAGAGGCAGCAGCACCACGGAGAGCGGGGAGCCGCCGGTCGGGGCCATGGCCCAGGACTCCTGCGTGAAGCCGTACAGGACGGCCACGACGAGTGCGAGTGTCGCCTCCACCGACAGGATCACTGTCGAGAGCAGCAACGACAGCCCGTAAGGCCGCTTCTTCTCCACCGTTTCCACTGTTTCAGTCCCCCTCGCGCACGGTGATGTACGCGGCACGCCCGGCTGGGGCGGCAGCTGCGGCCATCGTGTCAGAGTCGTTTGAACGCGTTCAACGCGGGGTTCTCCGCGCGATGCGGCGCACGCGCAGGTCGAGTTCGGGCCGAGTTCGGGCCGAGTTCGGGCCGAGCGCGGGCCGGGGGCGGAGCGAGTGTGGGGCGCATCCGGGGCGTGCAAAGAAGAAGCGTTTCCGCGTGCGGGTATTCGCCCGTACGGGTGTGGCGCGGCCGTCCGGACGGCGGTGGGGCGAGCACAATGGGGCGGCGGTTCGTGCAGAGGCGCGCAGGCCCCTCTCCCGCACCTTGCGCTCAAGGAGGACCGGTGGCGGAGAGCTGGACGGTTCAGCGGACCGGGCCCGGGGATGTCGCGCGCACCCAGGCGCGGGAACAACTTCTGGAAGCAGCCAGGGAGTTGTACGGCGTCAACGGATACCGGGAGACCGCCGAGCACGATGTGTGCGAGGCGGCCGGCGTGCCGGTCGAGGTGCTGCGTCAGGAGTACGGCTCCCGGGAGGGGCTGCTCATCGCCCTCCACAACCGGGTCACGACGACCGGGCTGCGGGCGGCGGAGAGCGCCCTGCTGACCGAGGGCATCGAGGAGTGCTCGATCGCGGAGCGGGTCCGGCGGCTCTTCGACGCCTATGTGGAGGCCGTCACCAGCGATCCGCGCGAGGCCCGCGTGACGTTCGTCGAAGTGCTGGGCGTGAGCGCCGTGGTGGACGAGCACTGCAAGCTCTGGCGGGCGCTGTGGACGGAGTTCCTGACCGGCGAGGCCGAGCGGGCGGTGGAGCGCGGCGAGGCGGAGGACCGGGACCACCGGGTCGATGTGATGGTGATGGTCGGCACGGTCCACGAACTGATGGCCCACCACGCCCGCCGCTGCCGCCGGGCCCGCCCCGGCGAGGTCTCGGGCGAGCTGACCCAGCTGGCGCTGTCGATGCTGGGGTCGCAGCGGACGGAGGAGTGAGCCGGAAGGGCGTCAGGCGGGCAGGGGCTGTGCCGGAACCTGTCGCTCGGCGTACGGTCCGCCCAGCCCCCACGCCTGGTGCATCGCGTCGGCGAAGGCGGCGGCGAGCTTGTGCTCGCCCGTCGGGCCCGGGTGCGTGCCGTCGTAGGTGTCCGTGTGGATGTCGTACGCCGGTGGGTGCGAGGCCAGCAGGAGCGGGGAGGACGGGGTGTCGAGGTCGGCGACGGCCTTGGCGAGCAGTTCGTTGAAGTGCGCGCAGGAGGCGGCGAAGGGGGCGTCCGTCTCGGCCCGGACGTTCGGTATCACCGGGAGCAGCACCATGCGGATGCGCGGGTTCGCCGTGCGCGCCGCCGTGACGAACGCGCGGGCGTTGGCGGCCGTCTGCTCGGCGTCCGTGTAGAACCCGAGGTCTATCAGTCCGAGCGAGACCAGCAGGACGTCCGCTTCCGTCTCGCGCACCGCGTCCGCGATCACCGGGGCCATGTGCAGCCAGCCCTCGCCCCAGCCGGACAGGTGCCGGCGGGCGGCGGGCGGGAAGGACGGGTCGGCGTACGCGTGGGAGAGCGGGGCGTTCGCTCCGGTGTCGTACAGCGTCGAGCGCGGGCCGACGATCTCGTACGGGAGGCCGGGGGACGCCTCCAGGTGCTGCCACATCCGGTAGCGCCAGGTGACGTCGCCGGCGCTCCCGATGGTCATGGAATCGCCGACGAAGAGGAAACGCATGGCGTCATCATGGCCGATCACGGCTCCGGCCTGCGACGTGACGATGGACACTTGGGCCATGCGTTCGTATCCGACCGGCCCGGCTGGCCGCGCCGCCGCCCCGCTCGCCGCCGCCCTCGCCGTGGCTCTGCCGCTGTTCGCCGGGGCCGGTCCGGCCGTGGCCGACGACGGGCGGCCCGACCGTGACTTCACGATCGAGGACCCCCGCATCACCGAGTCCAGCGGCCTCGCCGCCAGCCGTGCGCACCCCGGCGTCTACTGGACGCACAACGACAGCGACGACGGCCCCTACGTCTTCGCCGTCGACTCCCGCACCGGGAAGACCCTCGCCACCATCACCATGCGCGGCGTGGGGGAGCCGCGGGACGTCGAGGGCATCTCCATCGGCCCGGACGGCGACATCTACGTCGGTGACATCGGGGACAACCTGGACGGCAGCTGGGACCACGTCTGGATCTACCGGTTCCCCGAGCCGAAGCAGTTGCGCGACGCGACCGTCACGGCCGTCCAGTACGACGTGAAGTACGCCGACGGGGCCCGCAACGCCGAGGCGCTGATGGTCCACCCGAAGACCGGCCGGGTCTACATCGCCTCCAAGAACGAGGACGGCGGCGGCCTCTACGAAGGGCCCGCGAAGCTGACCGCCGGTTCCACGAACGTGTTCCGGCGGGTGGGCGAGGTGCCGTGGGTGACGGACGGTGCCTTCTCGCCCGACGGGAAACGGCTGGCGCTGCGCTCGTACTTCAGCGCCCGCGAGTACGCCTTCGAGAACGGCCGCCTCGGTGCGGACCGGCCAGTCGCCGCACCGTTCCAGCGGCAGGCGGAGTCGGTGACGTACACGGCGGACGGCTCGGCCCTGATGTTCGGCTCGGAGGGCGCGCGCAGCGGTGTCGTCCGGGTGGAGGCGGAGGGCGGCGGCTCCGGAGACGGTCAGGAGCGGGGGAAGCCCTCGGGGGGCACCGGCGCCGCCGGCGAAGCCGGTGACCAGGGCAATGGCGAGGGCGGCGGTGGCAAGGAGGGTGACGGCAAGGGCGGTGCCGGGCTCGGTGCGGCGATCGTTGTCGGGGTGGGCGTCCTATGGTTCGCGCTCCGGCGGAAGCGGGGGTAGGAGCAGGGATTAGCCCCGGCTGGTACCCGCTCTGGCCGGGCTGCGCGACCCCATCTGGGATGAGAACTCTGAATCCATGAGAAATATGGCGCTGATCGTGAACGGTGAATATCCGATGAGGGGGCGGAAGCGGAGTGAAAACTGGGCAGCTGCTCTGCCTGATCGTCAGTATTTCTTTCCTTGCGGCTGGCTGTTTTGCAAGTGGCGACGATTCAACAGGGCGCAGTGAATCGAGTGGTTCTGCTGCTCGGGGTGGAGGCAGAGGAATGGACATGAACCAGGCGGAGAGAACGGCTGAGGCGCTGATTCGCGAAGCCATTCATGGGGTGACTCCCGAGCCGACCCTTGAGTCGTTCGGGGGAGGTGTGAAGTCCTGCAAGGAACCCAGTGATGGCGGATCCGAGGAGCGTGTCACCCTGACGCGGAATTACTGGCTGAAAGGCATTCCTCGAGAATCAGGGGAGGATGTCGTCCGCAAGGTTTTCGGGAACTGGAAGCAAGCTGGTCACGTTGTTGATGCTGAGCCGGATTACGGGCGCCGCGTGGTAGCAGCCAATCTGAGGAGCAAGCCCGACGATTTTCTCATGCAAGTAGCGATGGGGATGGGCGGCCAGCTGAGTGTCGGCGTCACCTCTCCCTGCTTCTGGGACAGCGAACCGGTGCCGTCGGCCCTTGGCCACCCGGCTCCACGGATCGATGCCGAACTGCAGTAACGCCAGGAAGCAATGAATGGAGTGCGAGCCGTTTCCAGTCAGATTCCCATCCGCATTTCCGCCGCGCGGGAACGCGAGTGGCCCTCTCCCTACATGCGCGAGAGGGGAAGGCCCGTTCGCAGTGGTCGCAGGTCTGGAACGGCGTGACGGTGATACGGCGGGCGGGCACAGCGAGGTTGTGTGCGCCCCGTCCTCTTCGGCAGCTCCCGCACGCCTCTCAGGTGTCGTCCGTCACCGGCCACACCTCGTAGTGCAGCGTCCGGTCCCGCTTCAGGCGGTGCGCGAGCGGGACGAGCACGCCCTGCACGATCGGGTATTTGCGCGACATCATCCGGGCGGCGTGCGTGTTTTCCTTCGTGCCCGGCCGCAGCAGCCGCGCATGCGCCCTGATCTGCGGTCCGGTGGGTCTGCCCCGGACTGTGCAGGGGGCGAGCTCCACCTGCGGGTGGTTGCGCATCCGCTCGACCTTCCAGGCGGAGGAGAACGTGCGGATGAACGCGTGATCGCCCTCGACGGCGATGTTGACGGGTGTGCCGACGGGGGTTCCGTCCTGCCGGTGGGTGCTCAGCAGGACGGCGTACTGCTTGACGAAAGGAGCGAGCTCCCGGCTGGCGTCCATATATCCATTGGGGCACGGGCCGGGAGCGTTGTCATGTCCGGGCTGCTGTTCAGCCCGAGGTCTCCGACGTACTCTCCGATGCCCGCTCCGCCGTCCGCTCCGCGACCAGGGCCTCGAAACCGGCGATCAGCCGTTGCAGCCCGAACTCGAAGTGGTCGAACTCGGGGCTGAAGGTCTCCTCCGACATGCCCGCCATCATCGGGTACGCGCCACTGAGCATGGCCCGTTCCAGGTAGGGGCGCTGGTTGTCCCAGAACTCCTCGTCGCTCAGCCCGGTCTGCGCCATCGCCTCCGCCTCACCGGCCTCGGAGCGGGCGAGGCCCTCCACGAAGCTGTTCACCGTGATGATCACGCCGATCAGCTCCGGGTCGCGCAGCTCCATGGACCGTAGCGAGGAGAGCGAGAGCTCCAGCCCGCGGAGGGCGCTGGGGCCGAGCACCGTACGGGCCTGGTTGATCTTCAGCAGCCAGGGGTGGCGGCGCAGGGTGTCCAGATGGGTGCGGGCCATGGTGTCGACCGCCGCCCGCCAGTCGGCGGGTGCTCCGGACGTGTCGGCGGGCAGGTCCGTGCCGGGGTCCGTATCGGCGGGCAGGTTCGCATCGGCGGGCGGGTCCGTATCGGCATCGGCCGGGGCCGTACCCGAGGGCAGGGGCTCGCCCAGTACCCGGTCGAGCATCAGGTCCAGCAGTTCGGCCTTGCCGGGGACATACCGGTAGAGCGACATCGTGCCCGTGCCGAGCTCGGTGGAGAGCCGGCGCATGGAGACCGCGTCCAGCCCTTCCGCGTCCGCGACGGCGACCGCGGCCGTGACGATCCGGTCGAGCGTGAGGCCCGGTTTGGGGCCGCGGCTGGGGCGCTCCCCGGTGCCCCACAGGAGCTCCAGGCTGCGCGCGATGTCGCCGCTCGCGGTGGCCGTGCTGTCCGTCGCCGCTGTCGATCCGTCTTTCGCCATGGGGCCAGCGTAATGCTCCGGAACAGATTTGGGTACGCCGTACTCGTATCGGAGTACGCTGTACCCAATCAAGGGTACGGTGTACCCAGTTGGCTTCCGTGAGGTTCGAGAGACAGGGGGTTGCGCCATGCCCATGCCCAAGATCGGCTCGGGGTCCGCGTCCGGGTACGCGGTGCTCACCGAGGGCGTAGTGAAGCGGTACCGAGGGAAGGGCGGGACGGAGAAGCGGGCGCTCGACGGCTTCGACCTCGCCGTCCGCCCCGGCACCGTCCACGGACTGCTCGGCCCGAACGGGGCCGGCAAGACCACCGCCGTACGGGTCCTCGCCACGCTCCTGCGGTACGACGCGGGCCGGGCCGAGGTCGCCGGGCTCGACGTGGCCCGCGAACCCCGCCGCGTACGGAGCCGGATCGGGCTCACCGGCCAGTACGCGGCCGTCGACGAAGGCCTCACCGGGCGGCAGAACCTGGAGATGTTCGGGCGGCTCTTCCACCTGGGCAACCGCCGGGCCCGGCAGCGCGCCGGGGAACTGCTGGAACGGTTCGACCTGGTCGAGGCGGCCGACAAGAGCGCCGACGCGTACAGCGGGGGCATGCGGCGACGGCTCGACCTCGCCTCCTCGATGATCCTTTCGCCCGATGTGCTCTTCCTGGACGAGCCGACGACCGGGCTCGACCCGCGCGGCCGGGGCGAGGTCTGGGACGCGGTCCGGGCCCTGGTGGCGGGCGGTACGACGGTGCTGCTGACCACGCAGTACCTGGACGAGGCGGACCGGCTCGCCTCGCACATCACCGTCATCGACCGCGGGCGGACCATCGCCGACGACACCCCGGACGCGCTGAAGAACCGGGTCGGCGGCGACCGGATCGAGGTCGTGGCCGCCGAAGCGGGAGACCTCGGCGCGGTGGCGAGGGTGGTGGACCGGGTGGCCGGCGGCGGGCTCGTCGTCACCGACGCCACCACCCGCCGGGTGTACGCCCAGGTCGCCGACCGGGTGGCCGCGCTCACCGAGGTGGTCCGGAGCCTCCAGGACGACGGAATCGCGGTGGAGGACATCGGGCTGCGCCGGCCGAGCCTGGACGACGTGTTCCTGCGCCTGACGGGCCACGGCGCGACCGACGGCACGGAACACGACACGGCCCACGGCACCGGGAAGCACGACGCGCGAGAGGTGGCGGCGGCATGACCACGCTCGAACAGAACCCCGCGGCGACCGGCGGGGCCCGCGAACACGGCCTCGCCTACTGGGCGGCCTCCGACTGCTGGAACATCACCCGCCGCACGCTCACCCACTACCAGCGCTACCCCTCCGCCGTCGTCTGGCAGCTCGGCTTCCCGATCCTCTCCGTCCTGCTGTACGGGTACGTCTTCGGCGGCGCGATGAAGGTGCCCGGGGGCGGGGACTACCGGGAGTTCCTGATGCCCGGCATGTTCGCCATGACCATGGCCATGGGCTTCATGAACACCGCCGTGGCCGTCGTCACCGACGCCTCGAAGGGGGTCGTCGACCGCTTCCGCTCCATGCCGATGGCCCCCTCCGCCTTCGCCTCCGGACGCGGGGTGGCCGACCTGGTGGTGGCCGCCGCCGAGCTGACCATCCTGGCCGTCACGGCGCTGCTGATCGGCTGGCGCGCGGACAGCGGGGTGATGGCGGCGCTCGGAGCGTTCGGACTGCTCCTGCTGCTGCGGTTCAGCCTGATCTGGGTCGGCGTCTGGCTCGGCATGCTGGTGCCCACCGCGGAGGCGGCGGGCGGGCTGTACGCGGTCGCTTTCCCCCTCACGATGATCTCCAGCACCTTCGTCGCCCCGTCCCTGATGCCCGGCTGGCTGGGCGCGGTCGCGGCCTGGAACCCGATCTCCTCGACCGCGACGGCGACCCGTGAACTGTTCGGCAACCCGGTGGCGGGCGGCGGCACCTGGGTGGAGGAGCACGCGTTGCTGATGGCGGTGGTGTGGCCGCTGGCGATCACGCTGGTGTTCCTGCCGCTGGCGGTCCGCCGGTTCCAGCGCCTGAGCCGGTGAGGGGCCGCCCGCACCGTCCGTGAGCTGCCGAAACCAGGTGCTCGGTGCGGGCGGTCGGCGTAGGGTCGGGGGCCGTGCCGACCACCACCGGGCCCCGGCCCTTCACCACACCTCGTCTCGACGCGCTCCCCCTCGATCCGGCGTACGCCGAGGAGATGGCGGCGGTCCTCGCGGATCCGGCGCTGTACGTGTTCACCGGGGGCGGCCCGCCGGAACCGGCCGCGCTGCGGGCGCGGTACGAGCGGCAGTGCGCCGGTTCGCCGGACCCCGCGGAGCTGTGGTGGAACTGGGTGCTCCGGGTCCGTACGGACGGTCGCCTCGCCGGATACGTCCAGGCGACCGTACGGGGTCCGCGTGCGGAGATCGCCTGGGTGGTCGGGACGCCGTGGCAGGGCCGGGGCTATGCGAGCGAGGCGGCGAAGGGCCTTGCGGCACACCTGACTTCGGCTTCGGCCGGGGGTGTCCGGACGCTCGTAGCCCATGTCCACCCCGACCACACCGCGTCGGAGGCGGTGGCGTCGGCGGCGGGGCTCGAGCCGACGGGGGAGTGGGAGGACGGCGAGCGGCGGTGGACGGGCAATCCGCCCGTGTCGGGGGCGCGTTAGGGCCTGCCGGGCCGGATGACCTTGTGCGGGTCTCGTAGCCACACGTGCTGGCCTCGGTCGGTGACGCTCAGCCCGAACTGTTCGGCGTCGGGCCGTCCTTCCGTCTCGTACTCCCACCAGGTCTGCTCGATCTCCTCCCAGAGGAACCCGGGCCCGTACTGCCACACTTCCTCTCCGGTGGCGGCTGTCGCGGCGCTCCCGTTCTCGCGGGTCGCCCAGACCTGGACGCCGTTGTCGGTGTTCTGGTGGATGAGTCGTACGCCGGGGAGCCGGGCCCCGGCGTAGAGGGCGAATCCGAGGTCGAGGAGTTGGGCGGGGTCCAGGCCTGCGGCGCGGGGCCGCCCCTTCCCTCCCACCTCGTGGAGATCGGGGAGGCGGTGGGCTCGCATGGGCATGTACGTGGCTCCGCCGCGGAACGGGCCGGTCGCGGTGCCGTCGCCCTGGACGTGGAGCCGGACCAGGGCACCGGACCAGAACTCGCGGGCCAGCGGAGCCACGACAATCCCGCCGGGCCGGACCTGTCGGAGCAGGGTGTACGGGATGTAGCGCAGGGCGCAGGTGGCGATGAGCCGGTCGACCGGGCCCAGGCCGGGCCAGGGCTGCTCACCGTCGCCGACGCGCAGGTGCGGCCGGTATCCGGCCTGGGCGAGAGCGTCGGCTGCTTGCCGGGCCACGACCGGGTCCAGCTCGACGCTGTGGACCAGGTCGTCGCCGAGCCGCTCGCACAGCAACGCGGACACGTATCCGGTGCCGGTGCCGATCTCCAGCACCTGCTGACCGTCCTGGACATCGAGCAGGCCGAGCATGCAGGCGACCATCGAGGGCATCGAGTTCGACGACGTCGCCACACCGGGCCCGCCCTCGGCTCCGTCGTCGAGTTGTGTGACGACCGGCTCGTCGCTGTTCACCAACGCCAGCCACGCATCCGTGCCCACCACCGGCTCACACCGGTCCGGCAACTGCCGCCAGACCTCGGCTGGAACGAACCCGCTGCGCGGCACAGCCTCGAACACCTGCCGCCAACGACCGTTGAGCAAGCCCCGATCGGCGAGATCCTGCACAAGGTCCGGGTACGTAGGGACCTCCTGCGCGGTGCTCACGACTGCGGGGCGAACTTGGGGCGGCTGCCGTCCGGCGACGGCTTCGGTTCCTGGGGCGGGGTCCAGGGCTTGTCCGACGGCGGCCCGCCATGCTTGCCGGCCTCGACGGGTACGGGGGTGCTGGTCATCGTCCATCTCCTTTGATCAGTGAAGTTGGTTGGTTGAGAGGGTGGTGCAGTCGGTAGATCCCGTACGGCGGAAAGAGGTCGACCCGGCGCGGGCAGCCACCCTCGGCACACGCCCGGCAGAGCAGATCCCGGCCGTGGGCGGTGCGCCGGACGGCGGTCACCGGGGCTCGCCAGCACGCCTCGCACGTACGGACATCCGTGACCGACAGGTCGGGGGTCATCCGGCATCCCGGAGCGCGGCAACCGCCGCGTGGCACGGGCAGGCGCACTCCGGCAGCCGGCACATGGCATGCACGTCGGCCAGGTCCGTCACCAACGCACTACGGCAGACAACGCTGCACGGACCCTCCGCACCCACCGACAAAGCGTCCAGGGCGACGACCGACCCTCCGGCCGCATCGGCGGCAGAGATCGGATCACCCCGCCACAACAGCGTCACCCCATGCTCCGAACAGTAGGCACCCATGCCGTCCTCGGACGGCACCTCGTGCGCGACACCCTCCGCGAAACACCTCATCCGCGCCGCGCCTCCCGCCAAACACGACCCAACCGCACAGCCGTCGGACAAGCGACCCCGGCACGGCACGTGGCGCAGGTCGTGGTGTGGCCAAGAAGTCTGCGGTAGGTAGCTTCCGGCCGGGCTGAGGGCATGGTCAGCGCACTCATGGCTCTTCCTTCAGGCAGATGTGGGCAGGAGCGGCACGCGTCCGCGTTGCCATGACCAGCACGTTAGAGAGCCGAGGAGGGTATGTGGTGGGCGATTGCGCCGGGTTGCGAATCCCGCTCGACACGTTGAGCGCAGTTGCCTAGTCGAGCTCCAGCGACGCCCGCGCCCGACCGATCAAACGCCGCGCCTGCGCCCCCTGGACTGCGGCTTCGGCCATCAGGTCCCACGCCCGCTCGTACAGAACGACGTTCTCCTCATCGTCGAGCCACATCTCGGTGTTGATCGTCTCGACGATCACGCGGCGCCGGTCATAGATCCAGAACCCGTGGCCCGGTGCACGCCGCAGTTGCGCGCCGAGGGGAACCACACCGATCTCAACAGTGTCCAGGCCAATCAGCCCAAGGAGGCGATCCAGCTGCGCGGCCATGACTTCGCGGGGGCAGGTCAATACGTACAGCGCCGCTTCCCACACCACGAACCGGAAGAGCTTCCCGGCCTCGTACAACGCCTCTTGGCGGCGCATACGTGCCCGGACTGCTGCCTCGATGTCCCGAGGGATCCTCCGGAACTCGGCGTTCGCCTGAAACGTGTGCCGGGCGTAGTCCGCAGTCTGGAACAGGCCCGGGATGCGGGACACTTCCACGCCTCGGATGAGCTTCGTAGTCGTCGTCTCGGTGACGGCCAGCTCCTGGCGTGCCCGGTGACCAGCGGCGAGTTGTCGTCGCCACGACCTGTACTGCGATTCCAGTCCGACGAGTCGCCCCCGCAACTCGGTTGCCACGTCAGGCCGACCCACCGCCTGAGACCACTCCGCGAGGTCCCTCGCAGTGGGGGTCTGCTTTCCCGTCTCCAGGCGTGAGACCTTCGAGCGCTGCCAGCCGAGCGCCTCAGCCACTCCCTTGCCGTTGAGACCGGCTTCGCTTCGTAGCTCGCGCAGCCGTGCTCCAAGAGCGACCCGTGCGGATTGGAAGTCGGTGCTCACCCGGTCGAAGCTACCGCCTTCGCGAAGTCCGCGGTGCGGGTCGCGTGGTGCCAGGCCGCGTCTCGTGCTTGGCATGCGAGAGCGACCTCGGCCGGGTCCTCTGTGAGAACGACGCCGAGCGTTGTGTCGTTCTCGTCGAAGACGAATCGTGCGACGAGCCTGGAGTCGAACAGCCAGAAGTCGTGGTCCGGCAGGCCGATGCGCTCGGCCTCTGCCCGGGGCAGGTTGCGGATGTCCTCGCCGGCGGCCACGTTGCTGTGGCCGCTGTCCAGAAGGAACCGTTGCCCCTCGGTGAGGGGCTGGTCAACGAGCCGGACCCGTTCGAACCGCTTCCCCTCCGCTGTCTGCGCGCGGACGTTCTCGCGCCACGCGTTGTCCGGTTCCGTCGCGATGTCCGCGCCGCTCTTCCACCGTTCCCACTTCGGGCCGTTGCGGTCGGAGGCGTATCCGCGACGGGTCTCCAGCCGGAACGCGGTGTGCTTGAACTCGCGGAACAGCGGGGCGATCTCGGAGAACGGCACCATCTCGGGATGGGTTGTGCGTGGAGCGAAGCGGACCAGGAGGTCGCGTGGCACCAGTACGAACGTCTCGCTGTCCTTCACATCGCGGAGCTGGGCTAGCTGCTCGGGGTCGGTCACGCGGTCGCCCTGGACAAGGATGTCGGTGGTGCCCTCGACCTCGTAGAGCGTGGGGCAGTCTCCGTCGTCGCTGGTCGTACCGAGGAACCTCAGGTGCGTCATCGAGCCCTCCGTCTGTGCTGGGTGGGAATCCAGAATGCGGCGGATCGCGCGAGGCCACCAATGCATTGCGAGGAATTGCAGATCGTCATCCAGGCACGGCAGTTGCGCGCAACCGATAGTGGGTGAGTACTGGCATGAGCGTCCTGAGCTTGGCGGGGCGTTCCGAGCCGGTCCGCCCAAGTTCCCTACCGACCCCGAAGCTCGGGTCCCGAGCCGCAAGCCTCGGGCTTCGGGACGGCCGACTCACTCTTCCGGGGGTACGTGGAAGGGGCCCCGGCCCGAAGCTCGGGTGCCGAGACTCGGGCTTCGGGATGCGAGCCCCGAGGTTCGAGCGCCTTCTTTAACCGGTGGGGAAAAGAAGGGGGTTGGGGAAGACCTTCCCTCCCTCCCCGCCCCCGTCACGGCCAGGAAGTATGACTAATCGTGACAGCTTGCGGCACAGCGTGACGACTGTTTACGGTGCGAGAACTAATCGACCCCGACGCGGTGTTGGCGCACCAGGCCGGGGTCTCACCGCAAGATCGATACCCTAGAAAGACGATCCCGTGGCTACACAGCACACTAGCTTCGCCCCGCCTGCCCCCGCACTCTCCGCCGCCTTCCCGATGGCCAATCCCGGGTACGGCAAACGCTCTGCCCCGGGGCAGCAGGCCCGGACGCGCAACGACTTCTGCCTCCTGCCGACGCGCGAACGCTACGTCGCCGGATTCGTCGACCACCTCCCCGAAGGTGCCGCGATGAGCGCGAAGCAGCTCGCCAAACAGCTCCCGCTCTATGGGCAGCAAGCCATCTCCACCGCCCTGACCGCCCTCTCCGTCGCCGGGCACCTCCGACGCGTCCGGTGCTCCGTCACCAACGCGAGCGGCGAAACCCGATGGGTCTTCCGCACCTTCTGGTCCCGCACCGCACGCGACAACGAGTGGTGGAACACCTACCTCGCCACCGAGAACAGCAGCTCGGCCGCGAGTTCCGGACCGGACATCCCGGAGTCCGACGCAGCGCTCCCGCCACTCGGGGGCCTGGCCGAGGAACCGCCGCCCGCCCCGGAAGACCCTGGTACGGAACAGGTCCCCGAACTCCCCGCCGTACCGCACCAGCGCATCCCGGACCAGGAACCGGCTCCGGACGCCGCTTCCCCCGCCTACCTCGCCCTCGCCCGCCTCGGCCGCGACGATCACCGGCTGACGCTCTCCGCCGCCGACTGCGCCAGCCTGGAAGCACAGGCGACGGAATGGCTCGCCCGGGGTGTGACCGTCGACTACCTGACCAGCGCCCTCACGGCAGGGCTTCCCGCCCGGGTCGACAGCCCCGTCGGCTTCCTCCGCCGCCGTCTCGTCGACAAGATCCCTCCGCGGCTGCCCACCGAGAACGCCCGGCCCGGCACTCCCGCCCCGGCCCGCCGCATCCTCATGGAATGCACCGACTGCGGCCGGCCCGGCCGCCCCGAAGCCCTCTTCGACGGGCTCTGCCGCCCCTGCCGTGAAGCCCACTCCATGGGTGAAGAGAACACGACTCGCACCGCCGACACCGCCGAGATCGCCGACGTCAAGCTAAGCATGAGCAACCTCCGTGAACTGCTCAAGCCCGTCTGACCCTGCTCGCGAGCCGATTCGTACGACGCGGCGCTGTCCGGAGCCGGTCAGTCGGGCTGCTTCTCCATGTGGGCGAGGACGCGGTTCGCGATGCGGGCGACGGCGTCCAGCTCTTCCTGGGTGAGGGCGTCGATGAAGAGTCGGCGGACATGCTCGACGTGCAGGGGCGCGGCCTCCTCGATCGCCTCCCGGCCGGCCGGGGTGGCGACGATGAAGGATCCGCGTCCGTCGTCGGGGCAGTCCTCCTTGGCCACCAGGCCGCGCTTCGCCATTCGTGCCACCTGGTGGGACATGCGGCTCTTCTCCCACTCCACCAGTTTGGTGAGGTCCATGAAGCGCATGCGTCCGCCGGCCTCGGTGAGTTTGGCCAGCACGATGTAGTCGGCGGGGGACATCCGGGATTCTGCCTGGACCTGGCGGGAGAGCCGTCCGATGAGCTTCTCCTGCATGCGGATGAAGCCGTCCCAGGCGGCCTGCTGGTCCGGGGTGAGCCAGCGAGGCGTCGCGTTCATGCGAGGAGCGTAGCGAGGCCGTACGGGCAGTCTCCACCGGATCCTCGGCATGGGGCGCCAAGTCGCCCGCACCGAGTGGTGGTTGACCCGTCAACCATCCATGCCTAATGTGGATGACGCGTCAACCAAATGATGTCGGAATGCCGGTCGTCGCCCGGATCCACGGGCGCGACGCTCCAGAAGGGGAACCCATGAGCACCCAGAACAAGGCCGGACTCGATGCGCTGCTGACGCCCGAGGAGAGCGTCCTGGTGCTGATCGACCATCAGCCGTTCCAGGTCGCCAACCTGAACAGCCATGAGCCGACGATGGTCGTCAACAACGTCGTCGGCCTCGCCAAGGCGGCCAAGGCGTTCGGCGTCCCGACCATCCTGACGACTGTCCTGGAGGAGCGCGGCGGCCTGATCCTCCAGGGGATACAGGACGTGTTCCCGGAGCAGAAGCCGATCAACAGGACCCTCGTCAACACGTGGCAGGACGAGCGCGTCGTCGACGCCGTCAAGGCGACCGGGCGCAAGAAGCTGATCCTCGCGGGGCTCTGGACGGAGGTCTGCCTGGCGATGCCCGCCATACAGGCGGCCGGTGAGGGTTTCGAGGTCTATGCCGTCGTCGACGCTTCGGGAGGTGCGTCGGTGGAGTCGCACGAGACGGCGGTGCGACGCATGGTCCAGGCGGGTGTCGTGCCGATCACCTGGGTGGCCGTGCTCGCCGAGTGGCAGCGCGACTGGGCCCGCGAGGAGACCGTGCCGGCCGTGATCGAGATCCAGGCCCAGCACGGCGGGGCCTCGGGTATCGCCTACGCCTGGGAGCAGCAGCTCCTCGCGACGAACCCCGGCGACGCTGCCTGACGCCGAGGCCGTTTGACGGCGGACGGACGGGCGGGGGAGACGTCAGCTCTCTCCCCGCCCGCCCTCCGCCTAGAGTGACGGCCATGACCATCTCCGGCCCGGCCGCCGACTTCCAGCGCGCCACCCGTGACTCGTACGACGCCCTGGCCCCCGCCTACGTCGAGTTCGCGCGCGGCGAGCTGGCCGCCAAGCCCCTGGAACGCGCGCTGTTGGGTACGTTCGCGGAACTCGCGGCGGCGAGCGGCGGCGGCCTCCCGGTGGCCGACGTCGGCTGCGGAACGGGCCGGGTGACCGAGCACCTCCACGGACTCGGCCTGGGGCTGGACGTGTTCGGTATCGACCTCTCGCCGCGGATGCTCGCGGTGGCGCGGCAGGAGCACCCCGGGCTGCGTTTCGAGGAGGGCTCCATGCTCGCCCTCGACCTGCCGGACGCGTCGCTGGGCGGACTGCTCGCCTGGTACTCGACGATCCACGTCCCGGACGAGGAACTGCCGCGTGTCTTCGCGGAGTTCCACCGCGTGCTGGCGCCCGGCGCCCACGTACAGCTGGGCTTCCAGGTCGGCGACGAGCCGCTGCGTATGACGGAGGCGTGGGGCGCGGAGATCTCCCTCGTCTTCCACCGGCGGCAGCCGGAGAGGATCGCCGAACTGCTGCGGGACGCGGGCCTGGAGGTCGTGTCCCGGGTGTGGCGGGAGCGGGAGACGGACGGGCCGTTCCCGGAGCGGGCGCCGCAGGGGTTCGTCCTCGCGCGCAGGCCGGTTGTCAGTGGTGGCTGTGAGGATGGGGACATCAGCACGACGGACTGACCGGCACACGGATTGAGGGGGACCCCATGGGCGCCTGGGACATCGGCCACTTCGACAACGACACCGCCGCCGACTTCGGCGGTCGGGTCGACGACGCGGAGACGGCGAAGAAGGCGGATGTGCTCCGGGACGTCCTGACCGCCGTCGCGGACACCGGGCCGGAGGACTATGCGGACGGCGGTGAGGAGGCGGTGGCCGCCGCCGCGCTGATCGCCGCCCAGTGCCCCGGCGGCGAGCCCGTCACCACGGCGTACGGCCCGAAGGAGCCCCTGCCGCCGCTCCCCGCCGACCTGCGCCCGCTGGCCGTCCGCGCCCTGGACCGCCTCACCGCGAAGAACGCGGAGCCGCTGGACCTGTGGGCGGACGCCGGTGCGGACCAGGAGTGGCTGGCGGGGATAGCCGCGCTGCGGGCGGTGCTGGCGGGGGCGCCGGGGAAGTAGGCCGCCCGCTTCCTCAGCGTTTCGGGCTGCCCGCGCGTACGAGTTCTTCGACGTCCAGGGAGACTTCGGCGCCGATGGAGTCGGGGAGGGTGACCGTTTGGCCGGGCGCGTAGACCTGGTGGTTGTCGTAACCACCGGCGAGCGGTTCGGTCAGGACGTGGACCCGGCTGTGCTTGCGGTCGAGGATGACGTAGACCGGGATCTTGGCCAGGGCATAGGCGGTGACCTTGTTGCGGAGATCGTTCTGGTAGTTCCCGGAGGTGACCTCCAGCACAAGACGGAAGACGCTGGGGTCGTAGGTTGCGTTCTCGGCCTGATGGTCTCTGTAGTCCGCGTCGACGAGCGCCAGATCGGGGATGGCATAGTCGTAGGGGCCACTGGGCAGCCAGAGGCCGGCCCCTTGAAGGATTCTGGACTCCTGGCCGTGGAGCCCCGCGGCTCCGAACAGGAGCGCGAGTGTGGTCAGCGCGTCGGCGTGCGGGCCGTCCGGGGATGGGGCCACGGTGATGACGCCTCCGATGATCTCGACGCGGCGACCCGGGAGCTGATCGGACAGTTCGTTGGCGCTGTCCAGCAGCGAGAATTCCGGCTCACCGTCACAGGGGTGCTCGACTGCTGCTGCAGACATTGCGGGCCTCCTGGAATGGGCTGGTGTCGAGAGCATCATCGTAGGGCGGGACTGCCCGAGATCGCGCTTCTGGCATATGCCACCCGGTCGAGTGAAGCAGAAACGGCCCGGCACCCACGTGGGTGCCGGGCCGCCTCCGTACAGCCGTACAGAACCGAAGGGCTAAAGCTTCTCGATCACGTAGTCGATGCAGGCCGTCAGCGCCTGCACGTCCGCCGGGTCGATCGCCGGGAACATCGCCACGCGCAGCTGGTTGCGGCCCAGCTTGCGGTACGGCTCGGTGTCCACGATGCCGTTGGCGCGCAGCACCTTGGCGACGGCCGCCGCGTCGATCTCGTCCGCGAAGTCGATCGTGCCGATGACCTGCGAGCGCTTCGCCGGGTCCGTGACGAACGGGGTGGCGTACTTCGACTCGTCGGCCCAGGTGTAGAGGTGGCCCGACGAAGCCGCCGTGCGGCCGGTCGTGAAGTCCAGGCCGCCCTGGGTGTTCATCCACTTCAGCTGCTCGTTCAGCAGGAAGAGGGTGGCCAGCGCCGGGGTGTTGTACGTCTGGTTCTTCAGCGAGTTGTCGATCGCCGTCGGGAGCGAGAAGAACTCCGGGACGTGCCGGCCCGAGGCGTGGATCCGGGCGGCGCGCTCCAGGGCGGCCGGGGAGAACACGCCGATCCACAGGCCACCGTCGGAGGCGAAGGACTTCTGCGGGGCGAAGTAGTAGACGTCGGTCTCGGTGATGTCGACCGGCAGGCCGCCCGCACCGGAAGTGGCGTCCACCAGGACGAGGGAGCCTTCGTCGGCGCCCGCGACGCGCTTGATCGGGGCGGCGACACCGGTGGAGGTCTCGTTGTGGGTGAAGGCGTAGACGTCGACGCCCGCCTCGGCCCGCGGGTCCGGGTGGGTGCCCGGGTCGGAGGCGATGACGGTGGGGTCGGACAGCCAGGGCGCGAGCTTCGCGGCCTTGGCGAACTTCGACGAGAACTCGCCGAAGCTCAGGTGCTGGGACTTCGAGTCGATCAGACCGTGCGTCGCCACGTCCCAGAAGGCGGTGGAGCCGCCGTTGCCGAGGATGACCTCGTAACCCTCGGGGAGGGAGAAGAGCGCGCGCACACCGTCCCGTACCTCGCCGACCAGGTTCTTGACCGGGGCCTGGCGGTGGGACGTACCGAGGAGGGAGGTGCCGGTGGCGGCCAGCGCGTCGAGCGCCTCCGTCCGCACCTTGGAAGGAC
Organism: Streptomyces sp. SID14515; assembly: GCF_010548505.1. NCBI lineage: Bacteria > Bacillati > Actinomycetota > Actinomycetes > Kitasatosporales > Streptomycetaceae > Streptomyces > Streptomyces sp. SID14515. The sequence continues at coordinate 63,998 of NZ_JAAGMH010000139.1, forward strand.
CGGCGCCGAAGCGTCCGTCGGCGGGCTTGATGTCAGCGGGAATCTGGATGTCGGCCACGGGACGGAGCGTAGTCCCTCGGTGGCACGGCTTCGTAACCGTGTCCGTCCGATGAGACGTGCGCTCCGACCCGTGGACGCTGAGCGGAGACGTGCGCTCCGACCCGTGGACCCCCGTGACAGGGAACCTCTACGCGTCGCCGCCGAACGGGCAGCCCAGCTTCACCGGCAGCTCGTACAGGTCGTTCTGCGTCACGATCGGCTTGTTGCGCAGCTCGGACGCCGGGACCGCCAGGTCCAGTTCCGGGAAGCGCTCGTAGAGGGCGGGGAGCGCGATGCCCGCCTCCAGGCGGGACAGCGCCGCGCCCGGGCAGACGTGCGGGCCGTGGCCGAAGGCGATGTGGCGGTTCGGGGTGCGGGTGGCGTCGAACTCGCCCGCCGTCGGGCCGTACTGCTCCTCGTCCCGGCCCAGCGCGCCGAACGAGATGATCAGGCCCTCGCCCTTCGGCAGGATCTTGTCGCCGACCTCGATGTCCTCCGTCGCGAAGCGGATCAGGACGTGCGAGGTCGGGGTGTTCCAGCGCAGCGTCTCCTCGATCACGCCGTCCCAGCCGATCTCGCCGTTCAGGACCTTCTTGCGCTGCTCCGGGTGGGTCTGGAGCGCCTCCACGACGTTGACGATCAGGCTGATCGTGGTCTCGTGTCCGGCGGCGATGATCAGTTGCAGCGTGTTGACGATCTCCTCGTCGGTGAGGTGGTCGCCGTTCTCGGAGGCCGCGATCAGGGCGCTGGTGAGGTCGTCGCCGGGGCTGGTCCGCTTGTCGTTGACGATCTTCGTGAAGAGCGCGCCCAGGTCCGCCATCATCTGCGGAACCTCCTCCGGCGGCGTCTGCGTCGAGAAGAACTTCTCGAACAGCTCCTTCAGCCGCGGGTGGTCCGCCGCGTCCACGCCCATCAGCTCGCTGATGACATTCATGGGGAGGGGGTAGGCGAACTCCGCCTTCAGGTCCACCGGGTCCCCGGCCGGGAGGGCCGCCAGCTTCTCCAGGCTCGCGTTCGTGAGCGCCTCGATGCCCGCCCGCAGCCGCTCCACCCGCTTCACGGTGAGCGCCTGCGCCACCAGCGTACGGAGCCGGCGGTGGTCGGCCCCGTCGACCGTCAGCATCGAGCGGCCCGGGTTGGCCAGGCCGATCAGCGGCCAGTCCATCGGTATCTCGCCGCGCTGCCAGGCGCCCCAGACGTTGATGTCCTTGACCACCCGGCTGTCGGTGAGCAGCGCGCGGGCCTCCGCGTGGCGGGTCACCGCGTAGACGTGCACCCCGCCCGGCAGCTCCACCTCGGCCAGCGGACCGGCGGCCCGCAGCGCGGCGCTCTCGCCGTCGAGGTCGGTGACGAACGGGTCGAGCGCGATGCGGGTCATGCGGGGCCTCCGAAGTTTCCGGGTCTTCCGACGGCGGGCGTGGGCGTGAAGGTCACCGGCAGGTCCGTCAGACCGCGCAGCCACGGTGACGGGCGGCGGGTGAGCTGCTCGGCGGGGACGGCGAGGTCCACGTCCGGCAGCCGGTCGAGCAGGACCTCGATGCCGGTACGGGCGATGACCTCGGCGGTCTCCTGGGCCGGGAACGGGCAGCGGTGCTCGCCGTGGCCGAAGGAGAGGAAGGCGTTGTTGCCGCCGGTCAGCGCCGAGCCGTCGGTGCGTACCTGCGGGTCGCCGTTGGCGGCGGCGAGGCCGAGGAGCAGCAGGTCGCCGGCGCGGATGTGGCGGCCGCCGATGTGGGTGTCGCGGGCGGCCCAGCGGCCGGCCACGTTCTGTGTCGGGGTGTCCTCCCAGAGGACCTCGTTCATCGCCTCGGCGACGCTGTGCCGGCCGCCCGAGAGCGAGGCGGCGAACCGGTCGTCGGTGAGCATCAGGCGCAGCGAGTTGCCCATCCAGTCGGCGGTCGGCTGGTGACCGGCCGCCATCATCACCATGAGGTCCTGGGCGACCTCCTCGTCGGTGAAGCCGCCGGTGTCGGCGATCATCCGGCTGGCGACGTCGTCGCCGGGCTCGGCGTGCTTGTCGGCGAGGAGCTGGAACATCGAGGTGGCCAGGTGCTGCTGTCCGGCGAGCGCCCGCTCCCGGCCGTCGATCATGTCGTTGATCGCGCCGACCAGCGGATACGCCTCCTCGTCGGAGAAGCCATAGATCCTGGCCAGGACCAGGGCGGGCAGCAGCTTGGCGTACTCCGCGATGATGTCGACCGAGCCCTTGGTGCAGAACCGGTCGATCAGCTCGTCCGCGAACTCCTCCGCGTACCGCTTGAGGGAGAACGGGTCGACGCCCTCCAGGGCGTTGCTGATCATCATGGCGCGGACGCTGTGGCGCTCGCCGACCGTGTAGAGGATCGAGTTCTGCCTGCGCCCGATCATCGGCAGCAGCGGCCAGTCGTCGGGGATGCGGTCCCACTGGTTCCACAGGTCGGAGTCCCGGCTGAAGAGGACCGGGTCGCCGGTGACCTGGTGCAGCTCGCGGTAGCCGAGGACGAGCCAGGCGGGCACGTCGCCGTCCAGCACGACCGGGGCGATCGCCCCGTGGTCGCGCCGCATGTCGCGGTAGAGCTGGACGGGGTCGCTCTGGAAGCGGGGTCCGGACAGCGGTACGGACCCGTGGGTGACGGGGCAGCCGGAGGCAGTGGTCACGGGGCGGGCTCCGGGGTCGGGGCGGCCGCCGCCAGGGCCGCCTCGGGGGCGGTCGTTCCGGTGGCGTGGAGGCGGGCGGCGGAGAGCGCGGCGAGGTGCTCGACGAGCGTGATGAGCACGTACTTGCTGGACGAGCGGTCGCGGGCGTCGCACTCCACCAGCGGTACGTCCTCCGAGAGGTCCAGCGCCTCCCGGATCTGCTGCTCGCTGTGGAGCGGGCCGCCGAAGTCGTTGCACGCCACGATGAACGGCGTGCCGTGGTGCTCCAGGCGGTCGATGGCGTACCAGGAGTCGGCGAGCCGGCGGGTGTCGACGAGGACGACCGCGCCGAGCGTGCCGGAGAACAGCCGGTCCCACAGGAACCAGAAGCGCTCCTGTCCGGGCGCGCCGAAGAGGTACAGCACGGAGCGTTCGTCGAGCGTGATCCGGCCGAAGTCGAACGCCACCGTGGTGGACGTCTTGGCCTGGACGCCGTCGAGGTCGTCGACGGCCTCGCCCGCGCGGGTCATGGTCTCCTCCGTGTTGAGCGGACGGATCTCGCTCACGGATCGGACCATGGTGGTCTTGCCGACCCCGAAGCCGCCGACGACAACGATCTTGAGTCCGTTGTCGGCCGTCGCGCTCAGGGCGGCGCGGTCAGAGGTTGCGGAGTCCAACGAGCACCTGTTCCAGGATGTCGGGGTCGGGGAGCCGGTCCGCGACACGGGCTGTACGGGGGTGGCGGGCGCTGATCCGGCCGGTGTCGAGCAGGTCGCACAGCATGATGCGGACGATGCTGACCGGCAGGTTCAGGTTCGCGGCTATTTCGACGACGGCGGTGGGGCCCTGGCACATCCGCAGGATCGCGACGTGCTCGGACTGCATCCCGGGGGCCGGATCGCACTCGGCGACGACGAGCGTCACCAGGTCGAAGGCGGCGGAGTCGGAACGGCTGCGGCCACCGGTGAGGGTGTACAGCCGGTCCGGATCGTCGTCGCGGCCCGGTCGGGGGCGGGGTGCCGTCGTCATACGGCCGGGGCCTCGGCGGGGCTGCGCGGCGGTGCGACGAGGTGCTCGCCGAGCTGTTCGACGAGCTCGCTCATGTTGTGGCCGACGAGGCCGACGTCGGAGTCCTCGTCGGCGACGACGGCCAGGTGGGCCCCGGCCCCCGCCTCGACGATGAACAGCACGCCGCCGTAGAACTCGGCCATCGCGGACCGTACGCCGCCGGTGCCGTCGCCGAACTCGATGGACGCGCCGTGCGAGAGGCTCTGGATCCCGGCGGAGATCGCGGCCAGCTGGTCGGCCTGGTCGACGGAGAGCTCGGGGGTGCGGCACAGCTTGAGGCCGTCGCGGGACAGGACGAGGGCGTGGCGGGTACCGGGGGTGCGGTCGAGCAGCCCCTCCAGCAGCCAGTTGAGCTTCTCGTCGGTGGTCGCGGTCATCGGGTGTTGCCTTCCGGGTGCGTGGAGTTGGCTCGTACCGCCTTGCTGAAGGTGCTGAAGCGCGCGGCCTGGACCTTCGGGTCGGTGGTACGGGCCCGGGGGGTGTCGGCTTCGCCGGGGGTGGCGTTGCCGTTACGGGCTTCGGCGGCGGCCAGCGTGCGGCCGCGGCGGCGCTTGGGCAGGCCGCTCTCGCCGAACGCGGGCACGGCGCCGGTGGACTCGGACTCCGCATCCGCCGCCGGGGTCAGGGGCGTGGCGGCGTCGTCCTCG
>NZ_JAAGMH010000145.1:0-73452 GCF_010548505.1 Streptomyces sp. SID14515
GCCGCGCCCGCCGCTCCGCAGGAGAGGACCACCCCGGCGGCCGTCGCCAGCACCAGGGCTCGCCGCGCACCGTGCGCGGCGGGGTGTCCGCCGCGCCGCACAGGCAGCGCCCTCGCGGCGGAGCGCCGCCGCACGGCACACCCCGCGCATCCGCAGTCGATGGCGGGTTCGTACTCCTCGAAGACCGGCACAGTCATGCGATTCCCCTCCGCACTCGTCATTCGTCAAGATCTTTGGGCGCAGCTGCAACGGGCGTCAGTGTTTCAACTCTCCCGACATATCGCATTTTGACGGAACAAAGGAAAAAAACGACTATCTGACGGGGCGTGGCGGCCGGTAAATGGTTCGGAGCACCCCTGGACGTCCGGTAGAGTTCTCCAGGTCAGCAGGCGCCGTTAGCTCAGTTGGTTAGAGCAGCTGACTCTTAATCAGCGGGTCCGGGGTTCGAGTCCCTGACGGCGCACGCACAGTCAAAGCCCTCTCACGTTCAGTGAGGGGGCTTTGATCATTCCCCGTCCGGCATCCGGTGACACCCCACCGGCTCCGCGCGGCCGTGCACGCACAGCTACGGATCGAACCGCACACCGTCACGAGGCAGTGACGGAGGGGATCGCGAGCGCCGGTCTCCACTTCGTCACACCCCCTCCACAAGTGGGGTTCAAATCGTGCGTATGACCGGTAAACAGTCTGTTTCACCCTTGCGATCCCGTTCCGTGTCGGACAATCTGTCTGGGGGCCCGACGGGCGCCAAGGGGGCTGCTGATCCGTACAGTTGGCACAGCAGAGCGTGACGTTCCGGTTGTCCGTGCCGCGGGGTGGGGGTCCCGCTCGGTGGCGGACGCCGAGGGGGCATCATGCAACCGGAAGGCCGCCGATCCATGTCTGTGGGAACGGTGGCTTGCCACCGTGTGCGTGCCCGGTGAAGAACGGGGGCCCACCGCGCACGAAGAGAGAGACCGAGCAGTCACGCACCAGCATGCGTGCGGGGGGATGTACCCATGACGTCGACGCCGCCAGGCGACCGGCAGGAGAACGACGCTTCCCGGACGACACAGCTCCGGATACCGGCGCAGCTGCGGGCCGGCGCGGCGAGGCGGCGTGCCAAGAAGGAGCTGCCGCGCTACGACTACGAGCACTACAGCCGCCTCGCCGGACCGCTGACGCAGCCCCCCGCGGGCAAGCCGTACAAGGTCCAGTACCGCTCGCTCATATCGCAGGAGCCGCACCGGGTGCGCGCGGCGCTCCTGCTCGGCGCGGCTCCCCTCGTCTCGCTCGGTCTCTTCGCCTGGCTGATGCAGCCCAGCCACTGGACGGACCGCGACCCGAACCTGGACAACGACCTCCTGCTGGTCCTCGACATCGTCATGCTGGTCTCGATCGGTCTGATCGAGCTGTTCCGCACGATGAACGTCCTGTCGAACGCGCACGCCACCCTGGTCGCCCGCGACCCGGTCCCGGTGATCCCGGAGTCCGGCACCCGGGTCGCCTTCCTCACCTCCTTCGTTCCCGGCAAGGAACCGCTGGAAATGGTGACGAAGACGCTGGAAGCGGCCGTGAAGATCCGCCACCGCGGTCTGATGCACGTCTGGCTGCTGGACGAGGGCGACGACCCGGCGGTCAAGGAGGTCTGCGCCCGGCTCGGAGTGCACCACTTCTCCCGCAAGGGCGTGGCGCACTGGAACCAGGCCAAGGGCCCGCACCGCGCCAAGACCAAGCACGGCAACTACAACGCCTGGCTGGACGCGCACGGCGGCGACTACGACTTCTTCGCCTCGGTCGACACCGACCACATCCCGATGGCGAACTACCTGGAGCGGATGCTCGGCTACTTCCGCGACCCGGACGTCGGCTTCGTCATCGGCCCGCAGGTCTACGGCAACTACGACACCTTCGTCACCAAGGCCGCCGAGTCGCAGCAGTTCCTCTTCCACGCCCTGATCCAGCGCGCGGGCAACCGCTACGGCTCGCCCATGTTCGTCGGCACCAGCAACGCGGTCCGGATCTCGGCGCTGAAGCAGATCGGCGGTCTGTACGACTCGATCACCGAGGACATGGCCACCGGCTTCGAGATCCACCGCCACCGCAACCCGGCCACCGGCAAGAAGTGGCGCTCGGTGTACACCCCGGACGTGCTGGCCGTCGGCGAGGGCCCGACCGCGTGGACGGACTTCTTCACCCAGCAGCTGCGCTGGTCCCGGGGGACCTACGAGACGATCATCGGGCAGTTCTGGAAGGGCTTCGGGACCATGCCGCCCGGCAAGCTCTTCAACTACACGATGATGATCATCTTCTATCCGATGTCGGCCCTGAACTGGATCCTCGCGGCTCTCAGTTGCGCGCTGTTCCTCGGCATGGGCGCCTCCGGTGTCCAGATCGACCCGACGATCTGGATGATGCTGTACGGCAACGCCTCCGCGCTCCAGATCGGCCTGTACATCTGGAACCGCCGCCACAACGTCTCGCCGCACGAGCCCGAGGGCTCCGGCGGTCTGGCCGGCATGGTGATGTCCGCGCTCTCCGCGCCGATCTACGCCCGCTCGCTGATGGACGCGGTGCTGCGCCGCAAGAGCTCGTTCGTGGTGACCCCGAAGGGCGACTCGTCCAGCCCGGACACCCTGTTCGGCACGTTCCGCATCCATCTGTTCTTCATCGTCGTCTTCGGCGCGTCGATGATCTCCTCGTTCTTCCTGGGCCACAGCCACCCCGCGATGGTCACCTGGGCCACGCTGGCGCTGCTGATCACCGCCGCGCCGATCATCGGCTGGCGGTACACGATCCGCGCCGAGAAGAAGAAACGCCGGTCGGGCGGAGGATCGCACCGCAGCGGCGGACCGGCCCCGGAGCCGAGGCCCCAGCCGCTGCCCGGAGCACCCGGAAACGACCAGACCATGCAGATCTCCCTGGGGGGACGTAAGAAATGAAGTACCGTCCGAGCCGCCGTACCCGCCGCCTGGCGATCAGTACGGCGGTGGTTCTCGCGCTCGCGGGGGCGAACGGGCCGTGGCTGTACCGCTTCAGCACCGAGCGCTATCACGAGTACAAGATCAACCAGCCGGACTACAAGGCGGCCAACGGACACTGGGACTTCCTGGACGTCCCCTCCGAGCACCGGATCAACACGATCCACGCGGCGCTGCTGCACACCGGCAAGGTGCTGCTCGTCGCGGGCTCCGGGAACAACCAGAAGAACTTCGACGCGAAGAGCTTCCGCTCGGTGCTGTGGGACCCGAAGACCAATGTCTTCAAGGACATCCCCACCCCCAAGGACATGTTCTGCGCCGGGCACACCCAGCTGCCCGACGGCAAGCTCCTCATAGCCGGCGGCACCAAGCGGTACGAGAAGCTCCAGGGCGATGTCACCAAGGCCGGCGGCCTGATGATCGTCCACAACGAGAACCCGGACAAGCCGATCACCCTGCCCGCGGGCACCCGGTTCACCGGCAAGGAGAACGGCAAAACGTTCGTCTCCAAGGATCCGGTCCTGGTCGAGAAGGCCACCAAGGTCTTCGACAAGCAGACCGGCGCGTTCCTGCGCAACGACCCCGGGCTAGGCCGGATCTACGTCGAGGCGCAGCAGACCGGCAAGAAGTACGAGACCGGCACCGAGGACAACTACCGGGTGGCGGGCCTGTCCGGCTCGGACACCCGCAACGTCTACGGCATCGCGCAGAAGCTGGCCCTGGACAAGAAGGACTTCCAGGGGATCAAGGAGGCCTTCGAGTTCGATCCGGTCGCGGAGAAGTACATACCCGTCGACCCGATGAACGAGGCCCGCTGGTACCCGACCCTGACGACGCTGGAGGACGGCAAGGTCCTCGCGCTGTCGGGCCTGGACGAGATCGGGCAGATCGTCCCCGGCAAGGACGAGATCTACGACCCGGCGACCAAGGAGTGGGAGTACACCGGCATCGAGCGGAAGTTCCCCACCTATCCGGCGGTCTTCCTCCTCAACGACGGCAAGCTCTTCTACTCCGGCTCCAACGCCGGATACGGTCCGGCGGACGTGGGCCGCGACCCGGGCGTCTGGGATCTGTCGACGAACAAGTTCAAGAAGATCCCCGGGCTCAGCGACCCGGACCAGATGGAGACCTCGGCGACGGTGCGGCTGCCCCCGGCCCAGGACGAGAAGTTCATGGTGATCGGCGGCGGCGGGGTCGGCGAGTCGGAGAAGGCCAGCGAGAAGTCCCGGCTGGTCGACCTCCAGAAGAAGAACCCGAAGTTCACCGACGGGGCCGCGCTCTCCGAGGGCACCCGCTACCCGAGCGCCTCGCTGCTGCCCGACGACTCGCTGCTGGTCACCGGCGGCTCCAGCGACTACCGCGGGCGCGGCGGCTCGGACGTGCTCCAGGCCCGGCTGTACGACGCGAAGAGCGACACGTACAAGAAGGTCGCGGACCCGGCGGTCGGCCGGAACTACCACTCGGGTTCGGTGCTGCTGCCGGACGGCCGGGTGATGATCTTCGGTTCGGACTCGCTCTTCTCCGACAAGGCCAACACCCGGCCCGGCGTCTTCGAGCAGCGCATCGAGATCTACACCCCGCCCTACCTCTACCGGGACTCCCGGCCGGAGCTGACGGCCGGGCCCAAGAAGATCGAGCGCGGCTCCACGGGCCTGTTCACCACGCAGCACGCCTCGAAGATCACCTCGGCGAAGCTGATGCGGCCCTCGGCGGTCACCCATGTCACCGACACCGACCAGCGGACCGTCGCGCTGGAGATGAAGAAGTCGAAGGACGGGATCACCGTCACCGTGCCGGAGAACCGGGCGCTGGTGCCGGCCGGCTGGTACATGCTGTTCGTCACCGACGACCAGGGCACCCCGTCCGAGGGCATGTGGGTGGAGGTGCCCGAGTAGGAGCGCGAGCGTGGGCGCGCGCACCGCGTCCGTACGCGGCGGAGGCCGCACACCGGGAGATCGGGCTCCCGGTGTGCGGCCTCCGGCCGTTGCCGCTACTTCGTGGCGCCGGCCAGGCCCAGGGCGTACTCCGGCCACCAGTCGCCGGCCTTCGGGCCGCCCTTGCAGTCGCCGTCGGACTCGCCGGGGCGCTTGATCCACAGATAGGCGTCGACCAGCTCGTCGCCGGTCCGGGTGGTCGGGGCCTCGCCCAGCGCGCGGCCGGGCGGATTGCACCAGCTCTCGGCGGGGTCGCCGCCGGTGTAGGGGCCGTTGCCGTTGCGGCTGGTGTCGATGACGAAGGGCTTGTCGCCGATCTTCTCCGACAGCTTCTTGCCGAACTCCGTGGAGACGGCCGTCGTCTGGAAGTTGGAGACGTTGAGCGAGAAGCCGTCCGCCTCGGCGATCCCGGCCCGCTGGAGCGGCTGGAACAGCGCGTCGGGCGACTGCCAGCCGGCGTTGCCCGCGTCCAGGTAGACCTTGGTGGCGGGCTGCTGCTTCAGCCGCTGGATCGCGCCCTTGAGGAGGTCGTAGCGCTCCTCGTGGAACTCCTGCGGCGTGCAGCCGTCGACCAGGTGCAGCAGGGCGTCCGGCTCCAGGATCACGGTGGCGCTGCGGTCCCCGATGCCCTTGGCCACGCCGTCCAGCCAGCTGCGGTAGGCGTTGCCGTCGGAGGCGCCGCCCTTGGAGAACTGGCCGCAGTCGCGGTGCGGGATGTTGTAGAGGACCAGCAGGGCGTCCCGGTCGGCCGCGGCGGCGGCCTCGGTGATGCCCCGCACCTGGTTCTCCGGGTTGTCCGGGGTGATCCACTCGCCGACCGGCTGCTGCGCTATCTTCCGGATCAGCGCGGCGTTCTTCTCGTCGCCGTCCTCGGTGTACGCGGAGACCTGACGGGCCGCGTTGCCGTCGGGGTTGACCCAATACGGATCCTTGTCCTTGGGCTGCTGCTCGACGGTCGGCGCGCTCTTCTTCCCGCCGCCGTCCCCGTCGCCGGAGCATCCCGCCAGCAGCAGGGCCGCCCCGAGCGCCGCCGCCGTACCGGTCGTCCGCAGGCCCGCCGCGCGCCTGCGCGTCCGGGACCGGCCGGTGTAACTGCCGTACATCCACTCCCCCTTGGGTGCACTGCCTGCACTGTTTCTCACTGGTTGCACCGATGTGCTGCCGGTCCGATCCATCCTGGCACAGCGGCCGGGCGCCCACGCTCCCACCCGTACAACGGTCACACAGGGGCACCGGTTCCGGACATCCCGTTCGAAAGCCGGTCAACCGTCCGGCGGGGCCCCTACAGTGGCGAGGGATCGGGCCTTCCCGTCGCACCGACCTCCCGTACCGCGCCGGGCGACTCCCGCGGCCGGGCGCACGCGGTCGAGGACCGGCCCGGCCGGCACGCCCCGTGAGAGGCGGCCGGCCGGGCCGGGTTGAACGTGGTGCGGGACGCGGCGGGTCAGCCGGGGCTCCCGTGGGCCACGGCCTGTACGCGCTCCCCGGCGTCCTTCGCGTCCTTCGCGCCGGTGAGGTACGCGGAGACGACCACGTTCGCCGTGTAGGAGCGGGTCTTGTGGTCGTACGTCCCGCCGCAGGTGATCAGCCGCAGCTCGGCCCGGCCGTCCTCTCGGGGCCCGTACGCCTTCTGCGCGTCGAAGCGTTCGCGGGTGACGAGCTGGACGTCGTCCACGGTGAACTCCGCGACGCTGCCGTCGGTGCGGGTGACCTCGATCCGGGCGCCCGGTTTCACCGCGCTGAGCCCGTAGAAGACCGCCGGTTTGGTGTCGGTGTCGACATGGCCGACGAACAGGGCCGCGCCCTTCGCCCCGGGCTGGATGCCGTCGCCGTACCAGCCTGCGGTCTTCGGCATGCCGTACGGGGGCGGGTCGATGGCCCCGTCCCGGTCGAGGCCGCGTGCGATGACGGGGGCCGTGATCCCCACGGAGGGGACCTCGACGCGTTCGGGGGCGGCGCCGGCGAGCGGGTCGTGGGCCGGGGGCAGCTCGGCCCCGAAGGGGCGGCCGACCGCGGCCACGTCGCCGGTGGTGGGCCCCGACAGGCTGCCGAGCCCGCCGCCCGCGTCCTTGCCCCAGAGCCACAGGCCGAGCAGCAGCACGGCCCAGGTCACTCCGGTGAGCAGTCGCCCGTTGCCTGCCGGGCGGTCCTGGGCGCTCATGTCAGCTGCCGGCCGGGTCGCGGCGCCGGCGCGAGCTGCGCAGGGCGACGGCGACGGCCGCGACGGCGGCGAGCACCAGGCCGATCACCGCGTGCCGGGTGCCGGGCCCCTCGGCCTCGGTGGACCGTTCGGCGAGGGTGGCGGTGCCTCCGCCGCCCGCCTTGACGGGGGCGGCGGGCGAGGGGCGGTTGTGGTGGACGACGGTGAGGGTGCCGGTCGCCTTGCCGTCGCTGTCCTCGCACGTCACCCAGACGTCATAGGAGCGGGGTTCGGCGTCGGACCGGATCCGGGCCTCCGCGAAGAGGCCTTTGTCGTCGGCCGGGCGGAAGTGGGCGACCGAGGTGAAGGCGTCGGAGTTGCCCTTGGCCCGGCGGCCCTTGCCGCAGACGTCGACCCACAGTTCCACCTGCCCGCCGGGGGCGGTCGTGGACGGGGTGACCGAGACGGTGCCGGTGCGCCGGTCGTCGTCACCGGCCGGGGCGGCCGGGGATGCCAGCGCGGCGGGCGCGGGCACGGCTATGAGTGCGGCCGCCGCTGCGGCACAGAACGTGATGGGCATGGAACGCATCGTGAACCTCCTACGGGAAGGTTCACGCCTGCGACGGCGGCCCGCATCCGCAGTCCTCCATTCGGGCGACTGCGGATGCGGCTCTCGCAGGTCAGCGCAGGTCAGCGGGTCAGCAGGCCAGCGGGTCAGCAGGTCAGCGGGGGTCCGCCGGGACGGCCTTGGCCGCCTTGTCCTTGTCCGCCTGGTCGGCCTGGTCCGGCAGGTCGATGAGGTCGACCAGGTCGGCGATGGACTCGACGACGTGCGACGGCCCGTACGGGTAGCGGTCGATGTCGGCGACGGCGGTGAGCCCGGTGAGGACCAGGAAGGTCTGCATGCCCGCTTCCAGGCCCGCCAGGACGTCGGTGTCCATCCGGTCGCCGATCATGGCGCTGGTCTCGGAGTGCGCGCCGATGGCGTTGAGCCCGGTCCGCATCATCAGGGGGTTCGGCTTGCCCGCGAAATACGGGTCCTTGCCGGTGGCCTTGGTGATGAGGGCGGCGACCGAACCGGTGGCGGGCAGCGGGCCCTCGGCGGACGGACCGGTCTCGTCGGGGTTGGTGCAGATGAAGCGGGCGCCCGCGTTGATCAGCCGGATCGCCTTGGTGAGCGCCTCGAAGCTGTACGTCCGGGTCTCGCCGAGCACCACGTAGTCCGGGTCGTGGTCGGTGAGGACGTACCCGATGTCGTGCAGGGCGGTGGTGAGGCCGGCCTCGCCGATGACGTACGCCGTGCCGCCGGGGCGCTGGTCGTCCAGGAACTGGGCGGTGGCGAGCGCGGAGGTCCAGATGTTCTCCACGGGCACGTCCAGGCCCATGCGCTTGAGCCTGGCGTGCAGGTCGCGCGCGGTGTAGATGGAGTTGTTGGTGAGGACGAGGAAGGGCAGCCCGGAATCCCGCAGCCGCTTGATGAAGGCGTCCGCACCGGGGATGGGCGTGCCCTCGTGGATGAGGACGCCGTCCATGTCGGTGAGCCAGGAAGTGATGGGCTTGCGGTCTGCCATGTGTCGGGACTCCTGCCGTACGCACTGCGTGCTGGGGGTGCCCGGACCGCGCCGTCCGTGCACCCCCAGCATAATTAGGCGGCGGCGACTGTGACCCCGTCGATCACCCAGTACCAGTTGTTGCTGCCCGTGTAGCGGAACCGGAAGCTCACGTTGGCGGCCCCGGACGGGACGCTCAGGGACAGCGACTGGTGCTGCGAGATCACGTCGGCGGTGTAGCGCTTCACCTCGACGGGCGTTCCGCCGTTCCAGGACGCGAGGATCTGGGCGCTCTGGCTGCCCTCCTGCCGGTAGAGGGTGGTGAAGCCGAGCGTCACGGTGGACCTGCCGCCGACCGCGTACGCCGGAGTGACGAGCGTGGAGTCGTACGGTCCCGAGGACGCCTTGTCGTCCCACTCGTCGGAGTCGGCGACCGCGAAGATCCCGCGCGAGCGGACGTTCAGCTCACGGGACTGGTCGCGCTGGCTGCGGCTCCAGAACTCGTCGGTGGCGAAGGACCAGCCGCGCCACTCGGTGACGCCTCCGGTGCCCATCGCGGAGTTCACTACGGACCAGCCGCTGGGCGCGGTGTGGGTCCAGCCGAGGACGCCCGCCGGGATGCCGGTCTCGTCGACGCGGGCCTTCAGCTGCGGGTACAGCGTCTCGAAGGGGTCGGTGGAGCGCTCCTGGATCGGCTTGCCGTCCAGGCCCCAGGCGGGGTCCGGTGCGATGCCGAGCTGCTTGAAGACGGTGGCGGCGACGTCCACGAGGCGGGTGTCGGCGGGGCGGGCGCCGGCCGCGATGCCGGGGCCCTGGGCGAGGACGAAGGTGCGGCGTTCCTCGATGGCGCTGCCGCCGTGGCCGCCGGAGTCGGTGTGTCCGTGGTCGGTGGTGACGATGACGGTCCAGCGTTCGGTGGCGTACGAGGGGCGGGCCCTGATCGCGGCGAGGAGGCGGCCGAGGTAGCCGTCCTGGACGTCGATGGCCTCGCGGTACTTGGGGCTGGCGGCGCCGGAGTTGTGGCCGACGATGTCGGTCTGGCCGAAGTAGACGAACAGGACGTCCGGGTTCTGGTTCCGGAGGATCGACTCGGTCTCGGCGGCGATGGTGGCGTCGTGGCCGGTGTAGCCGTCGGCGTCGCCGTCGAGGACGAGCTTGGCGTCGGCGCCCGGGGTGACGGTGCCCTGGGCGTCCAGGGGCTTCCAGTCGACGGCGGCGTAGGTGGAGAGCTGGGGGCGGACCTGGGCGAGGCGGGCGAGGAAACCGGGGTACTTCGCGTAGTTCTTCCCGGCGAAGGAGTTCTCCTTGACGCCGTGCTTGTCGGGCCAGACGCCGGTGGAGATCGTCGACCAGCCGGGTCCGGAGGAGGTGGCGGCCATCGGGTTCGTGTACAGCAGCGAGGTGCCGTACGTGCCGTTGGCCATCATCGACTTGAGGTGCGGGGCGTTCGCGGCGGCGATGACGTCGTGGCGCAGCCCGTCCATGCCGACGACGAGCACCTTGTCCTTGCTGGTGCCGTCGGGGAGGGTGGGCGCGGCCGCGGCGGCACGGGCGGCGGTGGCGGTGGCGAGCGGGCCGACGGCGGCGACCGTGGCCGCGGCGGCGGTGGTGGCGAGCACGGAGCGGCGGGACAGGGACCGGGTCACGTGATCCTCCAGGGAGAGGGCGGGGCGAGCGGGACGGGGCGTGAACTTCCTTCTGGACCAGACCCGTTACCTTGGCGAGATATCCGGGCCGGGTCCAGACCTTCGCAGGAATCCGTGGCCGAGAGGTGGCCGGTCAGCTTCCGGTGGCCGACTTCCAGGCGTCGATGTACGAGTCCAGGTTGGTCCCGATGTCCGTCCAGTCGGGCTCGAAGATCTCCACGCCCTCCATCAGCGCGACCAGTTCGACGGCGTTGGCGTCGGTGGCCTCGATGTCCTTGCGCGCGGCGAAGCCCCCGCCGACCGCGCTGACGTCGCGCTGGGCCTGCTCGGAGAGCATGAAGTCGAGCAGCTTCTTGCCGTTCTCGCTGTGCGGGGCCTTCGCGACGAGCCCGGCCGCGTACGGCAGAGCGAAGCTGGTGGGCTTCCCGTCGCCCTTGGCGGGGAACCAGATGCCGAGGTTGGGCATGTCCTTGGACTGGGCGAAGTTCATCTGGACGTCGCCGTTGGCGGCGAGGAGTTCGCCCTTGTCGACCTTGGGGGCGAGCTTGCCGGTGGAGGCGGACGGGCCGACGTTGTTGGTCTGGAGCTTCTTCAGGTACGCCATGGCCGGCTCCTGCCCGCCGAAGTCGTGCATCGCCTTGATGAGGACGGCGGTGCCGTCGCCCGCGACGCCGGGGGTGGAGTACTGGACCTTCTCCTTGTACGAGGGGTCGAGCAGGTCCTCCCAGGTGCGCGGCGGGCTCTTCAGCTCCTTCGTGTTGTGGATGAACCCGAAGTAGTTGTTGACGACGGAGGTCCACTTGCCGTCGGCCGCCCGGTCGGCGCCGTCGACCTGGTCGACGCCCTTCGGCTCGTACGCGGTCAACAGCCCCTTCTTGTC
Organism: Streptomyces sp. SID14515; assembly: GCF_010548505.1. NCBI lineage: Bacteria > Bacillati > Actinomycetota > Actinomycetes > Kitasatosporales > Streptomycetaceae > Streptomyces > Streptomyces sp. SID14515. The sequence continues at coordinate 11,111 of NZ_JAAGMH010000145.1, forward strand.
GGCCTGCTGGATGAAGGGCGGCAGGGTGACGAGCACGTCGGCCTGGGTGTTGGACTTCTCGCGGGCGGCGCGCTGCACCATCTCGCCGGAGCCGCCCTCGACGTATTTCACCTTGATGCCGGTCTTCTTCTCGAAGTCCTTGAAGACCTTGTCGTACCAGCCGTCGCCGTTCTCGCCCTTGAGGCCGTCGGCGCTGTAGACGGTGACGGACTTCTCGTCGGACGCGGCGGAGGAGCCGCCGCAGGCGGTGAGGGTGACGGCGGCGAGTACGGCCAGCGGGAGGGCGAGGGTGCGGGCGGGGGTGCGCATGGGATTTCTCCAGAAGGTCATGGTGGGGATCAGCGGTAGGAAGCGCGGGTCCGGATACGGGAGACGGCGGCCAGGACGAGGAGCGTCGTCGTCATCAGGACCACGGCGAGGGCGGCGCCGGTGAAGAGCGAGCCCCGGTCGGTGGCGGCGAAGATCTGCACCGGCAGCGGGGTCCAGTCCGGCGGGTAGAGCATCATCGTGGCGCTCAACTCCCCCATGGACAGGGCGAAACAGAGCCCGACGGCCGAGGTGAGCGAGGGCAGCAGCAGCGGCAGCCGGATCCGCCACAGCACCCGGGCGGGGCTCGCTCCGAGACCGGCGGCGGCCTGTTCGTACATCGGGTCCAGGCGGCGCACGGCGGCGGCGACGGACTGGTAGGCGAAGGCCGTGACAAGCACGGTGTGCGCGAGGATCACGATCCATCGCGTCCCGTTGAGCAGGACCGGCGGTTGGCTGTAGGCCACCAGCACCGCGAGGCCGACGACCACCGAGGGCACGGCGACCGGCAGGATGAACAGGGCGTCCAGGAGCCGCTTCCCTCGCTTACGGAGAGAGGCGGCGGCGAGAGCGGCCCAGCCGCCGAGGACGAGGGCCAGCACGCTCGCGGCGACGGCGGTGACGAGGCTGGTGGTCAGCGCCTGGAGCGAGTCGCCGCTGGTCGCGGCGGCGTAGCGCTCGGCGGTGGGCCCGGAGGGGAAGGCGCCGGACCAGTTGGTGGCCAGGGACGCGGCGAGGATGACGAGCAGCGGCACCGCGAACAGCGGGACGAAGAGGAGCAGGAAGACGGCCCAGGTGGCCCACTTCCCGGCCCGGCTATGCACCAGCACGACGGCTCACCACCCGGTAGAGGCCGTAAAGACCCACGGAGATCGCGATGTTGACGACGGCGACGACACAGGCGGCCGGGTAGTCCGACTCCAGGATCGCCTTGCTGTAGACGAGCATCGGCAGCGTCGTGACGCCCTTCGCCCCGGTGAACAGGACGATCCCGAACTCGTTGAGGCACATCACCAGCACGAGGCTGCCGCCCGCCGCGAGCGCCGGGAGCGCCTCGGGCAGGATCACCTGCCGGATGATCCGCACGGGTCCGGCGCCGAGCGAGGAGGCGACCTCCAGCTGTCCGGTGTCGAGTTGGGAGAAGGCGGCGAGCAGCGGGCGCATCACGAACGGCGTGAAGTAGGTGATCTCGGCGAGCAGGACGCCCCAGGGGGTGGTCAGGAAGTGGAAGGGCCCGTCGGCCGCGCCGGTGACGTCGGTCCAGAGCCCGTTGGCCATCCCGACCGAGCCGTAGATGAACAGCAGGGCCAGGGTGATGAGGAAGGACGGGAAGGAGAGGAAGACGTCGACGAACCGGGCGACCGCCTTCCCGCCGGGGAACGGGACGAACGCGATGACCAGCGCGAGGACGAACCCGAGGACGAGACAGCCCACGGTCGAGCCGACGGCGAGCCACACGGTGGTGGTGAGCGCGTCGCGGAAGACAGCGGAGGCGAAGACGTCGGCGTACGGGTCGAGCGAGACGCCGCCCTCGTCGGGGGTGAAGGACTGCTGGACGACGAGGGCCAGCGGATAGAGGAACGCGAGCGCGAGGACGGCGACGGGCGGCAGCGCCCAGACCCAGGTGGGGAGCGAGCGGGACCGGGCAGGGGCGGGGTCGGACTCGAACTCGAACTCGGACTCGGTGGTGGCGGAGACGGAGGTGGAGGCGGTGAGGGTCATGGGCCGACTCCGGCGGTTCCGGCCGGCAGCAGCACCGCGTCCTCGGCGGCGAAGTGCAGGGTGACGGGGTCGCCGAGGGCCGGGGGCTCGCGCAGTTCGCGGAGGTCGGCCATGACGCGGTGACCGTCGACGTCGGCGTGGACGCGATGGGTGGAGCCGCGCCACTGGACCTCGGTGACGCTGCCGGTGAGCGCGTTGGGCCCGTCGCCGAGGCCGACCAGGTGCGGCCGGACGCAGAGGGTGGCGGTGGAACCGGGTGCGGCGGCGTCGGTGGGGACGGTGAGCGGGTGGCGGGCGAACGCGACGGCTCCTTCACCGGCGACCGTGACCGGGAGCAGGTTGGCGTTGCCGACGAACGAGGCGGTGAACTCCGTACGGGGGCGGCGGTAGAGCTCCTGCGGGGTGCCGCAGTCCTGGAGCCGGGCGCGGTCCATGACGGCGATCCGGTCGGCGAGGGTGAGGGCCTCGACCTGGTCGTGGGTGACGTACAGGATCGAGACGTCCGGCAACTCGCGGTGCAGCCGGGCCAGTTCGGCGAGCATGCCGGAGCGGAGCCGGGCGTCGAGGGCGGAGAGCGGTTCGTCCAGGAGCAGGACGCCGGGGCGGATGGCCAGCGCGCGGGCGATGGCGACGCGCTGTTGCTGGCCGCCGGAGAGTTCGCGCGGGTGGCGCTCCGCGTACGCGGCCATGCCGACGAGTTCGAGGGCCTCGGTGACCCGGGCGGGGATCTCGGCCTTCGGGGTGCGGTGGGCCTTGAGCCCGAAGGCCACGTTGTCCTTGACCTTGAGGTGCGGGAAGAGGGCGTAGCTCTGGACGACCATGCCGATGCCGCGTCGGTGCGGGGGCAGGGCGGTGACGTCCCGGCCGCCGAGGAACACCCGCCCGGACGCGGGCCGGACGAACCCGGCGACGGCGCGCAGGGCGGTGGTCTTGCCCGAGCCGGAGGGCCCGAGGAGGGCCATCACCTCGCCGGGTTCGACGGTGAGGTCGAGCCGGTCGAGGACGACGTTCCCGCCGTAGGCGACGGTGACGCCGTCGAAGCGGATGCCGCTGGGGGCGGCGGGCGCGGACCGGTCCGGGCCGGGTGCGGCGGACGCGGTGGGGGCCGGGGCGCTCATGCCTCGGCCCGCGCGATGAGGTCGGGGAGCTCGGCGACGGACCCGAGGACGTGGGTCGCGCCGTGCCGGGTCAGCTGGTCCCTCGCGTGGGCGCCGGTGAGGACCCCGGCGACGATCCCGGCGCCGGACCGTACGCCGCCGAGCATGTCGTACGAGGTGTCGCCGGCCACCACGGTCCGGCGGACGTCGGCCACGGCCCCGGTGCGCAGGAAGGCGGCCAGCACCATGTCCGGGAAGGGCCGGCCCCGGCCGCCCGCGTCGGCGGGGCAGAGGGTGAGCGGGACGAGGTCCTGCCAGCCGAGGGCGGCGAGGATGGCGTCCTGGGTGGTGCGGGCGAAGCCGGTGGTCAGGACGACGGTGCGGCCCTCGGCGGTGAGCCGTTCGACGGCCTCGCGGGCGCCGGGGATCGGGGCGATGCGGCCGCCGTCGACGAGGTCTCCGTACGCCTCCTCGAAGGCGGTGTTGGCGCGCTGGGCCTTCTCCTCCTCGCCGAAGAGGTGCCGGAAGACGGAGATCTTCGACTCGCCCATGGTGGCGCGTACGTAGGCGAGTTGGCGGGCGTGCTCGTCGGATCCGGGCCGTACGCCGAGGCGTTGGGCGGCGGCGGAGAAGGCCTGCTCGACGAGGCCGCCGTCGGCGACGGTGGTGCCGGCCATGTCGAGGACGACGAGGTCGTAGGGGTCGCGCGTGACGTCGGTCGGGGAAGTCGCGTCGGTCAGGGAAGTCGTGTCGGCCGGGGAAGTCATGTCGGTCGGGGAAGTCATGTTGTTCACCAGCCCAGTTGGTCGGCGGTCGTTTCGGCGATGGCGGGCGAGCACGTCATGCCGCGCCCGCCGGGCCCGGTGACGAGCCAGACCCCGTCGCGCACCTGCTGCCGGTGGACGACGCGTGAGGTGTCGGTGCACTGGGCGTAGACGCCCGCCCAGCGGTGGCGGACCCGCGGCAGCGGGCGGCCGAGGAAGGCCTCGACGACCCGGGTGAGGTGCTCGTAGGGCTCCTCGACGGTGTCGAAGGCGAAGGGGTGCTCGTACTCGTGGGTGTCGCCGATGGTCAGCCCGCCGTCGCGGCGCTGCACCATGAGGAGTTGCATGCGGTGCTCGGCGGCGACCGGGTCCTGGGGCTGTCCTGCGTCGAGGGCGTCGAGCGCCTCGCCCCGGTAGGCGGGGTAGTAGCGGAAGCTGTCGGCGTCGGCGACGGAGGTGGTGAGCGGCTCGCCGAGCGGGTCGGTCTGCATCATCTGGAGGCGGACGCGGCGCACCGGCAGCTCGGGCCCGGCGAGTTCACGGACGAGGCCGCCGAGCCAGGCGCCGGTCGCGAGGATCACGGCGTCGCCGGTGTGGACGTCGCCGTGGTCGTCGCGCACCGAGGCGGTCCCGACGACCTCCCGCACTTCGCGGCCGCCGAGGTAGGTGTACCGGCCGGAGGCCAGCAGCTCCTCCTTCAGGGCGAGTTGGGCGGTGCGGGGTTCGACCGCCGCGTCCCGCTCGCACCACAGCGCCGCGGTGAACGCCCCGCGCAGGGCCGGGTTGATCGCCCGGGCCTCGTCGGCGGTGAGCAGCTTGTAACCGCGCGCCGCCGCGTCGGGCCGGGCGACGGCCGCCTCGGCGACGGCGACCTCGCGCGCGGTACGCAGCGGGGTCAGCGAGCCGCAGGCCCGGAAGCCGAGCCCGGGCACCCGCTCCCCGATGGACTCCCACAACTCACGTGCGCGCAGGGCGGTTTCGAGCTCCTCGCCACCGGCCCGCCCGCTGATCCATATCTGTCCGAAATTGCGGAGCGATGCCCCTCGCGCCTCGCTCTCGCGCTCGATCTGTACGACCTCGTGGCCGCGGCTGACTGCGTGCCAGGCGTGCATGGTTCCCACCACGCCGGCTCCTACGACGATGACTCTCACGACGGCCACGCTCCTCGGGACGGGTGTCCCGCACACGTCCGGTCGCCGACGGGACGGTGAACGACCCCGCAAGTTTGGCCCAGACCCGTTACGTTTCCGTTACCGAAGGCCTGCCGTCAACGGCGTCGCCCGGTGAGCCGTGGTGCGGACCCTGCCGGCCCCTCAGTCCCGCCCCTCGCCCCGCAGATGGGCGGAGAAGGAGAAGCGGTCGCCCCGGAACAGGGTCCGCACACGCTCCAGCGGACGGCCGCCGGTGTCCCGGGAGAGCCGGTGGATCAGGAGCATCGGCAGGGCGGGCGGAGTCCCGATGAGCAGGGCCTCGCGGGGGGTCGCGAGCACGGTCTCGATCCGCTCGTCGGCGTCGCCGAAGACGATCCCGAGGCCGTCGCGGAGGTAGGCGTAGAAGGAGGAGTCCGGGTCGAACCGCGTGTCCAGGTCCGGGACGCGGGCGACGCCGACGTACGTGCTCTCCAGCCCGACGCGCTCGTCGTCGGCGAGCAGCACCCGCTCCAGGTGCCAGACCGGCTCGCCCCGCTCGACCGCGATCTCGGCGGCGAGCGCCTCGGGGCAGGGGAAACGGTCCAGGCCGATGAGGTGGCGGCCGGGCCGCCTGCCCTGGCGGCGGACGCCTTCGGTGTAACTGGCCAGCGAGAGCGGCTGCTCCAGCTTGGGCCCGGCGACGACGGTGCCGCGCCCCTGCCGGCGCAGCCGCCCTTCGAGGAGGAGTTCGCGCAGGGCCTGGCGGACGGTCTCGCGCGAGACCTCGTGCCGCTGGGCGAGCTCCCGCTCGGTGGGCAGGAGCCCGCCCTCGCCCAACTCGTCCAGCAGCACCGCGATACGGGCCTTGACCGCGTAGTACTTCGGGATGCGGCCGTGCTCGGGGATGCCGGAGCGGATCGGTGCGCCAGGTGCCTGGTCGTTCGGGTAGTCCACGGCCCGATCGTCGCAGACGCGGGTGAACGGGCCGGTACGGGTACGGCCCCGGCCGGTGGTGCGGTCTCTCAGCCGGTGGCGCGGCGGGCCCGGCGGGCGTACCGCAGCAGGGCGGTCCCGCCGAGCAGCAGCGCCCCGGCGGCGGCCCCGGTCCAGGGCAGCGACACCGGTCCGGTGCGGGCGAGTTCGGGCAGCGGTCGCCCCAGGCCGTCGCGGGCCGGGAGCCCGGGGCTCTCCTCGCCACCGTCGCCCTCGGTTCCGGGGCGGGTCGGCGGGCGGGGGCCGGAGTCGCGGTCCGGGGACGGGTCCCGGCCCGTACCGGGGTCCGTACGGGAGCCGTCGGGATCGCCGGGCCGTTCCGTACGGGTGCCGGTCCCCGGGCCGGAGCGCTCCGGGTCGGGACGCTCGGACCTGGAATCCTCCGGCCGGGGGGCTTCCGGCTGCGGGCGCTCGGGGCGGGTGCCTTCCGGTTCGCGGATGCCGCCCGTGGCGCCGTCGACGATCACGAAGGGGTACTCCTCCGACTCCCCTACCCATTCGCCGTCCTCGCGCCCGCCGCCCTTGGCCTTGTCCTGGTGGCGGCGGTGGACGACGGCGGCGTGGGCGGTGACCGGGCCGGGGGCGGTGTCGGAGGTGAAGGCCATCCGGACGCGTACGGAGACGGTCTTTCCGGCGGGCACGGTGAACCCGAGGAACGCCTCGCCGGCGCCGTTCGATGCCCCCTTCTCGCCCTTCTCGCCCTCCTCGCCGCCGAAGACGCCGATCTGCTCGTCGCGGTCGGTGCTCTCCCAGGTGACCCGGTGTTCGGTCCCGGGGCGGCCGGGCTCGGAGAACTCCAGCTGGATCTGGTCCGAGGCCAGCCTGCGGTCGCGGTCGGCGAGGACGAGGACCGGGTGCAGGGCCCGGCAGGAGGTGTCGGTGGTGTTGGTGAGGTCGAGGAACCAGGTGCCGTAACCGCCGCCGGAGGCGTATCGGTCCGGGGCGTCCTGGATGCGGGTCTCGATGGGGAACTCCTTGGCGTCCGGGTCGCCGCAGCCGGGCTGCTCATCGGCGGCTAAGGAGGCGGCGGCGGGCGCGGCCGGCAGGGCGGCGGCCTGCGGGCCGCCCAGGAGCGCGGCGGGGACCGTGATCCCGGCGGCCAGCCCGAGGGCGGCGAGCGCACGGGCATCACGCAGCCGTGCGCTGGAGGTGGGGGGCATGAGGGGTCACCCTTCACTGCTCGCGGACGACCGGGGCGGGGGCCTCCGGTGGTGGCCTCCGACGCCATCACGCGCGCGCGGAATCAGAGTGTCGACATGCCGACTTGATTCATAGGATCACCCGACTGCACCCCGCTTCGGTCAGGCGGGCGGGCCGCAGGCCGGCCCGGTCATCCCCGCTCCCCCACCCGCCCGAACACCGGCGCGAGCACGAGCTGCGCCGCGCCCTCCGCGACCGGCCGGTCACCGCCCCCGGCGACCGTGACGGTGACCCCCGCGCCCGCCCCGCCCCGGGCGGCCCGCTCCTCGATCACGGCCCGGACGCCCCGTACGTACGCGTCCTCGTCGGCGGCCACCGTCCGGCCGCCCAGGACCACCCGGCCGATGTCGAGCAGGCCGACCAGGTTCGCCGCGCCCGCGCCCAGGACCCGGGCCGCCTCCGCCCGGTCGCCGCGCGCCTCGGCGGCCAGGCACAGCGCCTCGATGCAACCGCGTCCGCCGCATCCGCAGAGCGGGCCGTCCAGTTGGAGTGTCTGGTGGCCGAACTCGCCCGCGCCCGTCCTCGCCCCCCGGTGCACCTCGCCGCCGAGGACCAGGCCCGCGCCGAGCCCCGTACCGAGGTGAAGGTAGGCGAAGTCCGCGCGCGGCTCGTCGAACGACAGGGCCAGGGCGAGGGCGGCGGCGTTGGTGTCCTTGTCCAGGACCACCGGCAGCCCGGTCCGTTCGGCCAGGGCGGCGCGCAGCGGGTAGCCGTCCCACTGCGGGAAGCCGGTGACCCGGTGCAGGACTCCGTCCCGGTGGTCCAGCGGGCCGGGTACGGCGACGCCGAGGCCCAGCACCGGCTTGTGCGGTTCGGCCGCGCACAGGTCCCGTACGGCGTCGGCCGCGTCCGCGAGGACCCGGTCCGCCGGAGCGCCGAGGTCCAGGGGCGCGCGGGTGACCGCGACCGGCCGGCCCGCGAGGTCGACCAGGACGGCGGTGAGCCCGTCGCGGTCCAGGTGCAGCCCGACGGCGAACTGCGCGTCGGGGACGAGCCGCAGCACGGTGCGCGGCTTGCCGCCGGTGGAGGGGCGCAGGCCCGCGCCGACGGCCAGACCGTCCTCGCGCAGCCGGGCGGTGATCTTGCTGACGGCCTGCGGGGTGAGGCCGGTGCCCTCGGCGAGCTCCAGCCGGCTGATGCCCTCCGCCCCGGCCGCCCGCAGCAGGTCCAGCACCAGCGCGGCGTTGTGGTGGCGCAGCGCCGGGAGGTTCACCCCCGCCGGGGTCTTCGTCCTGCTCCTGTTCACGGCTCACTCCTGTTCACCGTCCCATTGTGCCGGTCGCTTGCACTTTGGCAACAGCGTTGCTTAAGTGGAATGCATGACCCCCAACGCCTCCAACGCCACCGGCGCCCCGCTCCGCGTCGCCCTCGTCGGCTACGGCCTGGCCGGCTCCGTCTTCCACGCCCCGCTGATCTCCGCGACCGAGGGCCTGGTCCTCGACACGGTCGTCACGTCGAACGAGGAGCGCCGGGCCGAGGCCCGCGCCGCGTTCGGCGACGTCCGCTTCGCCGCCTCGCCGGACGAGCTGTGGGAGCGCGCCGACGAGCTGGACCTCGTCGTGATCGCCACCCCGAACAAGACCCACGTCCCGCTGGCGACGGCCGCGCTGAAGGCCGGGCTGCCGGTGGTCGTGGACAAGCCGGTCGCCGGGACCGCCGCCGAGGCGCGCGAGCTGGCCGCTCTCGCCGAGGAGCGCGGGCTGCTGCTCTCGGTCTTCCAGAACCGCCGCTGGGACAGCGACTTCCGCACCCTGGCCGCGCTGATCGCCGACGGCGAGCTGGGCGAGGTGCAGCGCTTCGAGTCCCGGTTCGAGCGCTGGCGGCCGCAGCCGAAGGGCGGCTGGCGCGAGTCGGGCGACCCGGAGGAGATCGGCGGTCTGCTGTACGACCTGGGCAGCCATGTCGTCGACCAGGCGCTGACGCTGTTCGGCCCGGCGGTCCAGGTGTACGCCGAGTCCGACGTACGCCGTCCCGGCGCGGCGGCGGACGACGACACGTTCATCGCGATCACCCATGCCAACGGGGTCCGCTCGCACCTGTACGTCAGCGCCACCACGGCCCAGCTCGGCCCGCGCTTCCGGGTGCTCGGCTCGACGGCGGGCTATGTGAAGTACGGCCTGGACCCGCAGGAGGCGGCCCTGCGCGAGGGGCTGCGCCCGGTGGCCGGCGTGCCGTGGGGCGAGGAGGCGGAGGAGCTGTGGGGCCGCATCGGTTCCGGCGAGTCCCCGCTGACCGGCGGCGGCGCCCCGGTCCGTACGCTGCCCGGCGACTACCCCGCGTACTACGCCGCCGTCGCCGCCGCCGTGCGCGGCACCGGCGACAACCCGGTCACCGCGCTCCAGGCGGCCGCCGCGCTGGACGTGCTGGAGGCCGCCCGCCGCTCGGCCCGCGAGGGCGTCTCGGTCACCCTTCTCCCGCACCACGACGAAGAGGAGCGGCGCGCATGAGCACCACCTCCCCCACCATCTCCGAGCTGATCGCCCAGGAGCGCCGGCTCACACTCCCGCACTTCGGTTACGACGACGCGTTCGCGCTCGGCAGCCTGCTGGTCACACTGGCCCGGGAGCGGCACGCCCCGGTCGCGATCGACATCCGGCGCGGTGCGCAGCAGCTGTTCCACGCGGCGCTGCCGGGTTCGAGCGCGGACAACGACGCGTGGATCGACCGCAAGCGCAAGGTCGTCGAGCGGTACGGCGAGAGCTCGTATCTGGTCGGCACCCGGTTCCGGGCGAAGGGCACCACGTTCGAGGAGTCCTCGCGCCTGGACCCGGACACGTACGCGGCGCACGGCGGTTCGTTCCCGATCGCGGTGGAGGGCGCGGGCGTGATCGGCACGGTCACGGTGTCCGGGCTGCCGCAGGCGGAGGACCACGCGATGGTGGTCGAGGCGCTGGAGCGGTTCACGGCGACGCGGGGGGCGTGAGGGGCGCGTACGTACGTACGGGGGCGGGGCCGGGGCCGGGGCCGAAGGCGGGACCGGGTGCCGAAGGCGGGGCCGGGTGCCGAAGGCGGGGCCGGGTACCGAAGGCCGGGCCGGGGGTGCGGTCGCAGCGCCGCCCCCGGTCCGCGCGCTCCGGCTTACGCCCCCTTCAGCTCCTGCCGCTGCCGGCCGAGCCCCTCCACCTCCAGCTCCACCACGTCGCCCGCCCTCAGGTACGGCTTAGGCTCGGGCTGCCCCATCGCGACCCCGGCAGGCGTACCGGTGTTGATCACGTCGCCCGGGTAGAGCGTCATGAAGTGGCTGAGGTAGCGGACGACCTCGCCGACCGGAAAGATCTGCTCGGCCGTGGTGCCGTTCTGCTTCAGCTCGCCGTTGACCCAGAGCCGCAGCGGCAGGGCCTGCGGGTCGGGCACCTCGTCGGCGGTGACCAGCCAGGGGCCCAGCGGGTTGAACGTCTCGCAGTTCTTGCCCTTGTCCCAGGTGCCGCCGCGCTCGATCTGGAACTCGCGCTCGGAGACGTCGTGCGCGGTGGCGTACCCGGCGACGTGCGCGAGGCCCTCCTCGGCCGTCTCCAGATAGCGGGCGGTGCGCCCGATGACGACGGCGAGCTCGACCTCCCAGTCGGTCTTCCGGCTGCCGCGCGGCACCAGGACCGTGTCGTCGGGCCCGACGACGGTGTCGGGGGCCTTGAAGAACAGGATGGGTTCCGCCGGGATCTCCGCACCCGTCTCGGCGGCGTGGTCGTGGTAGTTCAGCCCGATGCACACGATCTTGCCGATGCGGCCCAGCGGCGGGCCGATCCGCAGCCCGGTCGCGTCCAGGGCGGGCAGCACACCGGGCGCCTCGGCGGCCGCCCGTACCCGGGCGAGCGCGGAGGCGTCGGCGAGCAGCCCGCCGTCGATGTCGGGGACGATCCCCGACAGATCACGCAGAGTCCCGTCGCGGTCGAGAAGTGCGGGGCGCTCGGCGCCCGCCGTACCGACTCGAAGCAGCTTCAACGGTCCAACTCCTCTTGGTCGAGGTGGGGCCCTCCGGCGGGGTGCGGGCCGACGGAGGACTTGGCCGATCGTCCAAGAGATGCGATCACTCCGCAAGACCTCGTTCACACACTGGACCGGCGCAACGGACGGCCCGACTACGCCGCCGTGGCCATGGCGCCGCCGCCGACCGGCATGTCGCGGTAGAGCCAGGCCCGCTCGACGGCGGTCCAGGTGGTCGTGGTGACGACGTACAGGGCGGCGGCCAGCGGCACGACGGCGACGGTGATCAGGGTGAAGAAGGACATCAGCGGCATCAGCTTCGTCATCGCGCCCATGCCGGGCACCGCCTGTCCGTCGGGGCCCGCGGCGGGGGTCATCGGGTTGGCGGCCATCTGCCGCTTGGTGCGTCCGTAGTTGAAGGTGGCGACGGCGGCGACGATCACGAAGAGGCCCAGGTAGACCAGCCCCTGCCCGCCGAACATCCCGCCGTGCGCGAGCGCGTCGTGCCAGCGCCCGCCGAGCGGTGCGCCGAGCAGATCGTGGCTGAGCAGCGCGTTGGGCTCGCCGCCGATCGAGCTGCTGGAGAACAGGTGGTAGAGCAGGAAGAACGCGGGCATCTGGAGCAGGCTCGGCAGGCAGCCGGAGAGCGGCGACACCTTCTCGGCGGCGTGCAGCTCCATGATCGCCTTCTGCATCCGCTCGGGGTTCTTGCCGTGCTTCTTGCGGAGTTCGGCGATCTGCGGCTGGAGCCGGCCACGGGCCTTCTGCCCGCGTGCGGCGGCCCGCGACAGGGGGTGGACGGCGAGCCGGACGAGCGCGGTGAACAGGATGATCGCGGCGGCGGTGGACGCGGTCTGGAAGAGCGGTTCGAGCAGATCGGCGATGGAGCCGACCAGGTTCGCGAAAGCGGACATGAAGGCGGACATGGGTGAGCCCTCCGGGGGTCTCGTCGTGCCGGGGGTACCTGCGCGGAAGGCGGACAGGTACGGGGTGATCACTCGGCAGGACGACCGGCGCGGGGGCGCACCGCACGTACGACACGTACGAAAGGCGGTGGCGAAGGTGCGCTACGCGGCGGCCGTCAGGAGGGCGTGCCCGGGTGCTCGGGGCCTGGTGCGGCCCCGGGCGTCGGGGTCGCGTTGCGGAAGGAACGCGGTGCGCTGCTCCCGGTCCCTGATGGCCGTACGGACCCGGGTGCGGGGCACCGGGGGCGCGCAGCGGGCGCTGATGACGGAGCAGGCGAGGAGCGCGGAACCGGCGGCCGCGGTGGCGGCGAGCGCGACGGCGGCGGAGAGGCTGCCGCCCTCGGCGAGGAGGACCTCGGTGAGGAAGAGGACGAGGAGTCCGGCGGGCCGGAGCAGCCGGGCGAAGGCGCGGCGCAGGGCGTTGGCGTCCCGCACGATGCGCACCTCCTGACCCTCGTAAGACTCGTTCCCGCCGTACGAGAACGCGTACGGCACTCCATTCGTTATACACGATGATCGGTTTCACACCGGGTCGGCGGCGTACTCGTCCCGGTCGTCGGCCAGCACCTCGGCGTCGGGCCGCGGGTCCACGTCCCGGCCCCCGGCGAAGGTGACGGCGAGCGCGACGGCCAGATTGACGGCGAGGGCGACGAGCCCGGCGTTCACGCCCCACACCGGATCGTTCCCGCTGAAGACGAGGACACAGACCACCGCGACGCCCACGATCAGCCCGCTGAACGCGCCCCGGAAGGTGAGCCGCCGCCAGACCAGGGCGAGCAGCACCATCGGCAGCAGCTGCGCCATCCCCTCGTACGAGATGAGGGAGAGGCGTACGAGGGTGTTGGGCGCGGTGTACGTGAGGAGCAGCGCCAGCGAGCCCGCGACGACCACGACGACCTGGGCGGCGGACTTCTGCCGGTCGGCGTGGGCGAGGCGCGGCAGGAGCGACAGCACGCTGCGCCCCCACATCGTCCCGATGACCAGCATGAAGACGGCCATGGGCACGATGGAGGAGAGCGCCGCTGCGACCCCGATGACACCGACCGCCCAGGCGGGCAGCGCGTCGACGACCAGCTTGAACAGCGCGAGGTTCGACTCCGCGCCGGCCAGCCCCGGCACCACGAACAGGGCGGCGAGACCGAGCAGCATCGGGACGAAGAGCAGGACGTTGTAGGCGGGCAGGTACATGGCGTTGCGGCGCAGCGCGTCGGCGTTCCGGGCGCCGAGGTATCCGGCGACGGTGGTCGGGAAGATGACGACGGTCAGCGAGTTCAGGAACGTGGTGCTGATGAACCACACCTCCCCGAACCCGCTGCCGCCGTGTCCGGGAAAGGTCAGCCAGTCGCTCTTCTCCGTGACGAGCCGGTCGAGGAAGGGCCCGTATCCGTCGAAGTAGTGCAGCGGGACGTACAGCGCGAGGAATCCGAGCGTGGCGATGACCAGGACGTCCTTCAGCACGGACACCCAGGCGCTGCCGCGCAGTCCGCTGACCACGACGAAGCCGGTGGTGACGGCGAAGGCGACGAAGTAGGCCCAGTTCAGGCTGACGGCCCCGTAGGAGATGACGGAGAGCACGACACCCATGCCGGTGATCTGGAGCTGGATGTACGGCAGCAGGAACACGGTGGCCAGCACCGCGACCACAGCGCCGAGCCAGGGCCGGCCGAAGCGGTGGGCGACCATGTCGGTGATCCCGACGAGGCCGTGCCGGCGGGCGTAACTCCAGAGCATGGGCCCGACGACGTACCCGATCGCGTAACCGCAGGACATGTACGCGACGACGTACAGAACGGGCGCCCCGTAGTTGTAGCCCCAGCCCGCGGCCCCCAGATAGCTGAAGCTGGTGTAGCCCTCGCCCGCCATCAGCACCCAGATGAAGACGGGCCCCAGGCTCCGCCCGCCCACGGACCACTCGGAGAGCCCGCCGCCCTTGCCGCGCCCGCGCAGTGCGAGGAGGCCGAGGGCGACGGTGGCGACCATGAAGACGCCGAAGACGGAGGTGGCGACGGCAGCGTTCACGCGCGACCACCTCGCCGCCGGTCCCGAAGGTCCCCTCTTCTGGTGAGCCACACGGCGACGGGCGTCAGAAGGGTCGCCCCGAGGAGCCACACGAAGAGGAAGGGCACGCCGAACACCAGCGGGGTCACGCGGTTCACGAGGTGCAGCGCACCGAGATACAGGACATAGGGGACGAGCAGCCACAACAGATGGGGACGCCGTCTGATCACTCCAAGCACCCAGGGACCCTACGCCCGTCGCCCGCTGTTCCTCACCGCGGGCGCATCGCGGTGAGCTGCCCCCAGACGACGAGCCGGTAGCGGGAGCTGAACTCGGGGGTGCAGGTGGTCAGGGTGAGGTAGTAGCCGGGCTCGCTGTAGCCGACGGAGGTGGTGATGTTGCTGCGCGGCACCGGCGCGATGACCCCGCTGTCGGACGGGGCGGTCCGCGCGAGGCGTTTGCCGACGGTGTACGTGTAGACGGCGTCCCGGGTCTCGACGGTGATCCGGTCGCCGCTCCGCAGCCGGTCGATGCGCCGGAAAGGCTCGCCATGGGTGTTGCGGTGCCCGGCGAGCGCGAAGTTCCCGGCCTGCCCGGCCTGCGCGGTGCGCTCGTAGTGCCCGACGTACCCCCGGTCGAGCACCCCGCCTTTGCTGGTCCCCTCGGCGACGGGCGCGGTGAGCCCGATCCGGGGGATGCGCAGGACGGCGTACGCCTGGTCCCAGCGGGGGGCGGTACGGGAAGGAGCGGCCGGGGCGTCGCCCGCGGCCTCGCCCCCACGGCCGGAACCCGCAGGACGAGACTCCCCGTCCAGCGCGTCCTCACCACCACCCGGATCGGGTTCGGACTCGGACTCGGACTCGGACTCGGCGGCGAATTCGGGGTCGGGCCCGTCCCACTCCCGCTGCAGGCTCTGGACGGTACGCCCGGCGTCGGCGCGCGCCTCGCGGTTGGTCCACCAGAGCTGATGGGCGACGAGGAGGAGCAGCACGACACCGAGGGTCACGACGAGCTCGGCGGACACCCAGAGCCCCCGGGCGAGAACCCGCGGACCACCCCCACGACCGCGCACACCCGACAGCACCCCACGCCCTCCCCCAGCTCCCCGCCTCCGCATCGACGTCACCCTCCCGCACGGTAAGGACACGGAACGCACGGCCGCGCACCGCAAGGCCCGGGGCGCACAGCCGCGCACCGTAAGGCTCGCAAGGCACGCCGCGCACCGTCGAGACTCGGGGCGCACGGCCGCGCACCGTAAAGAACTCGGAACGCACGCCGCGCACCGTCGAGACTCGGGGCGCACGGTAAGGGCAAACCTCACAACTCTCCAGACTTCTCCCGTTTCTCATCTCCCGACCTCTCCTCCCCGCCGTCGCCGTCCGGCAGTACCGTGTGGTCCATGCGCCCCGACACGCCTGCCGACCACACCACCGAAGCCGAGCGTCTGCTCCGCACCGCGGCGCAGTACCCCGAGGACCACGAACCGCTGATCCTCCAGGCCGCGGCCCACCTGGAACTCGCGGGCGACCGCGCCCGCGCGAGCACGCTCTACGACGATCTGCTCGGGGCCCCCGAGTCCAGCGTCGACAACCCGCACCTGATCAAGGCCCTGAAAGCGGCCAACCTCTGGGAGTACGGCCACGAGGCCGAGGCCCGGGCGATCATCGACGGCATCCGTACGGCCGGCCCGCTGGACGCGGCGCCGTGGCAGGTGGCCGCGGAGACGCTGGAGGCACACGACGAGCTGGAGTCGGCGCACGACTTCTTCTCGACCGCGCTGACCCTGCTGCTGGCCCCCGGCGAGGAGGTCCCGTACGCGACGCAGTCCCTGCTGACCGGCCGCCACCGGGTGCGCAGGCTGATGGGCCTGGACCACGACGCCTGGGACGAGCTGGCCGGCGCGCTGCACACGGCCGCGGTCCCGCTGGACGAACTGCACGACCCCAAGCGCCTGTGGTCGCTGGGCTCCTCGGACCCGGTCGAGCTGAAGGCCGAGATCGCCCGCCTCCGCGCGGAGCTGGGCACCTACCGCACGGCCCTCTCCCGCCCGTTCCCGGTCGCCGTCCTGCACTGGCCCGAGAACGAACTACGCGAACTTCTCACGGCATACCCGGAGTTGACCGAGGAGTACGTGGACCGCGCGACCCACCTGTCCCGCCTGGAGGCGTCCCTCCGCGACCTCCACGCGACGGGCACCCCGAACCTGGGCATCGTCACGGGCACGGTCCCGTCGTACGAGGCGTTCGCCGCCTCGGAAGCCGCCTCCCCGTCCGACCCGGGCCTCCTCCCCCAGTACGCCACCACCCTCGCCGCCCGCGGCCGCGCCACCCCCTGGCCCCCGTCCCGCACGGCCGCCTGCTGGTGCGGGTCGGGGGAGGCTTATGGGGGGTGCCACGGGGGCGGATGAGGCCTGCTGCTTCCCCCTGGTAGAGGTCGCCGACCGCAGCTTCGCGGATGGCGGCCTCTACTACTCGTCTAGATAGCTGCCGTTCGACCGCCACCATGCTTGAAACCATTACCTATGGGTTCGACAAGATGGCACATCACCAGCAAACGCAAACCAGAAGCAGCTCGCCTCGCCTATCTCATTTGATGAAACCGCCGCACACCCGGACTCACGCCGAATACCAAAGTCAGGCGCACCAGCATCAGATGATTAAATAGTGGACCGAAGTCTCGATTGCACCAGTCGGTCGAGTTCAGGGAGAAGCTTAAGAACGGCATCGACTGCAGCGACTTCATCCGACGGTGACGGAAGACGCCTGATCTTCGATGCCCCAGCCGGAGAGATCTTGCGCTCATATCTTCGCCAAATCTCACGCCTACTGAGGTGGGCAGCATCGCCTCGCTCATTTCCGAGGCTTTTTAGAGACTCCAGCAAATCGGCATTCAAATCGGAGGAATCAACGCCAATCCACCCCATCAATCTACGAATATCCGTCGGCTTGATTCCATTATTCTTCGTTACAATCGAGGTCTCAATCCACCTTATCGCCTCCTCCAATTTCGAGGCGGCGTAAGTTGCAATCAAGCGAGAATCAGCGAAGCTCGATTCGGCCGCCGACTGCCCCTCAATGAAACACTTAGATCGATAATGCGCCAGCGCAGACCCGGCAGGGAGCGTCAGCTTTCCATTCTTATTCTTGAATATTTCATGACTGCTCAGGAGTGCACTCAGGACGGTGTCCTCGAAGTGTCTCTCTATCTCCGCATGCATAAGAACCCTATAAGCCAACGCCCTATCATATTCCTCATCTGCAGGCGGTGCGCCCCATGAATCAGAAGGCCCCAAGAGATTCTCTCTGAGCACCCTCTCCCTTTCCTTTAGGCGTTTGAGTCGGCGGGTTATGCTGGCCAACTATCCCACCATCTTCGCGAGCACGTCACTCTGTCCCGTTACACTCTCCAGCATCTCTGCCCAAAGCCTGAAACGACCTTGGACGGCATCTTGCGACTTCGTAGTCGAAGTAATGTAATGCGAAAATTCCCTGTCGACCGAAAGCTCCTCAACTGCCTCCTTGAGCTGCGGTTTCCTGCTGAAACACGCCTGCCTTAGACTCTCGTCCTTTAGGGAAGCCGTGACCACGTCAAACAACGGGGAGTTGAATCTCGGCAGGTATTTTTCACCCGTGTAGCGAAAGAACGTAGTAGAACCGAAGATATCAAACGCCGCATCGATCGCAATATTTAGACTTCTTCCCATCTCCTCATAAAGAGGGCGCGCGTGTGCCCAACTTTTTCCAGCCCACTTCGCCTCCTCATCCAAGAACTTTCGAAGGTCACCTTGGTAGCTGGCATAGCTTCGCGAGAAGGCGAAGTGCCGCAAGGCTGTTTCCGCATCACGCATCCTGAAATCTGGCTGCTTAATCCTTCGCGCTCGCCTTAGAGGTTCAGAGGTGGCTGAGAATTCGTCAAGCCACAGCATGAAATCATTCATGTGAAGTGCCCTGCGAAGCTCATGCGAAGAAAGACTCACACTGTTCTGGTTCAGTCGATGAAAGATCGCGTGCAACGCTCTCTCATCCGAGTACCCCTGAACCACAACGGTTCGAATGGGCTGAACCAAAAGACTTTCCCAGTGATCACTCAGCCTGTCATCTTCGAGGACTTTCTTCAAAGTCTTCCCCTGAAGACCGGGGAGAATTTCCAGCTTAGGAAATTTTAGCTTATTCCCCTCCTTCTGAAGATCAGCCGCAAATTTCAGTGCAAGCAGACGCTGCTTCCCATCCAGTACTACGAACTTGCTGCGCGCCTCTTTTTTTGCAGCGAGAACCAGCTGCGGAACAGGGATCCCTACCATCAAGGACTCCAAAAACCTCCACGTCTTCGCCTTATTCCATACAGGATTTCGCTGATACGTAGGTGAAACGTCGATGGCACCACGCTCCATTCGTTCAATCACCGTGGTAACCGACCAGTCCACCGTATAAGTGGTGATGTTCTTGAATACCGTCTCGTCAGAACCAAGATCCTCTTCAGAATCTTCGTCAATCTCGTCCTCGATATCAAGATCTGAGTAGATATCTTCTGAAGTCATTCGCTCTCTTCTCTTCCTTGCATTGGGGGTAATTTCCAGTGAACTCTGTTAGGTAATCGAAATGGTCCTGCTTCTCGCAGTAGGTCGACAGGAGGAAGCCTACGAGGACGAGCGGGATCAAGCCAAGTGGATGTTGCAGAACGTGCATTGCTCAGCGTCAGATACCAGGGCAATCCACTCACGTTTCGAGAAACCCGGTCGCCGCCTTGGTTCGGAAGGAGACGCGGCATACCCCTCTCATGCATCCGTGCGGCCTTGTCGGGACACCGCTGCGCAAACCGTCCCCTCACCTTCGGAGGCTGAGCTTTCAGATCACGTGCGACGAGCCAGTCCTCAGATTGCAGCAGCGGACCCCGGAAGGCCACACCTCCTACCGCATGGAACTTAGCCTGCCTGGCCGATCGTCCTGTGGTGCAGGGCAGATTCGGATGAGCGTTACGGCGGTACGAGCGGATGGCGACGTGGAGGCAGTAGCGAAGTCGGCCACCAGTCAGCAGGGGGGTGAGAGTGCTAGTGCCAGGCCTGAGATTTAGGCGACAGGAACGCGTGCTCGCCGGGATCACGACAACCCTGGCCGGGGTGTTGGCGTTCCATCGGGGCGTGCCCAACCGGCCCGGGCGGATCGGCAGTCTGCTGGAGTCCTTTCTGCCCTGGCTCGGCGTCCTCGTTGTCGTGCTGTTGGTCGTCGCCCTCGTGCGGCGGTCCGGCGTCGCCCTTGTGGCCCTGCTGCTGCCGGTGGGTGTGTGGGTGCATCTCTTCGGGGGACTGTTCCTGCCCGCCGCGGCAGACGACGGGCCGGGGCTCGTCGTCGTACAGCACAACGTCAGTGATGAGAACCGCGAGCCGGCGGCGACCGCCCGTGCCCTGGTCGCGGCCGGGGCCGATCTCATCGCGCTGGAGGAGTTGGTTGTTCCGCAGCTGGCGGTGTACGAGAAGGTTCTCGCCGCCGACTATCCGCATCACGTCGTACGCGGCACCGTCGGGCTCTGGTCCAAGTACCCGCTCAGCGGCGAGCAGTTGGTCGACATCAAGCCGCCGAGCATCGAGGAGGGGTGGAGCCGCGGTGTGCGGGCCGTGGTCCGTTCTCCGTACGGGGACGTCGCCGCGTACGTCGCACATCTGCCCTCCGTCCGGGTCGGCGCGGGCGGGCTCGCGTCCGGGCGAAGGGACGAGAGCGCCGCGCTGCTGGGGCGCGCCATTGCGGCCGACAGCGTCAAGACCGTCATTCTGCTCGGGGATCTCAACGGGGCTGTGGAGGACCGGGGGTTGAGCCCTCTCACCTCACGGTTGAACGTCGCCGAGCGCGGGTTCGCCTTCAGTTTTCCCGCTGCCCTTCCGCTGGCCCGGATCGACCAGGTCATGGCCCGCTCCGCCGCCGTCGGCCACATCCGGACCCTGCCCGCCACCGGCAGCGACCATCTTCCCGTCGTCGCCCGCGTCACCCTGCCTGACCAGCGGTGACGCGTCCGCCGCCCCGCTCGTGGTTCGGCTTCCGCGTACACCGGGGTCGGCTACAGGTCCTTGAGCCAGGCGTGTCCCGGGTGTACGCGGGCCAGCAGCTCGGCCAGGGTCTCGCGCTGCGACCGGGTCAGGTGCGGGACGGTCGTCTCGAAGTCTCTGCGGTCCTTCTCGCGGGCGTGCTTGGCCTTGAACAGGAGTACCAGTTCGGGCGCCAGATACGGGATGCCGTCGTGATCGTGCTGGATGATCTCGCTGTACGGGAGCCGGATCCGCTCGTCGCGTCGGCAGATCCAGGTGTCGCCCTCGTGCGGTTCCCGGAACACGTCGAGCAGGTAGTTGCCGGTGGCCGGATCGCGGAGCCACGTCTGATGTACGGCGACCAGCGCCTCCGGCGTGGCGTCCGCCCAGATCCGGCCGCTGCCCGCCGCGTCGAAGACGTACCCGGGAAAGCGGCGGCGGACCTCGGGAAAACTCGCGTACGGAATCCCGATCTCGATGTCCCCGTGCGTACGCGTCTGCCTGCCGCGGAACAGGTCCAGCGCCCAGCCTGCGGCCACGTACCAGGGTGTGTCGAGCCCTGCCAGCCGCTGCGCGACCTCGCTCGGGGTCCAGCAGGACGACCACCTCGCGTCCAGGGCCTCGATCTCGTCGGGTGACAGCTCGACGCCACCGCTGGGTAGTTGCTCGCTCACCGCAGGAATCTATCAGCGGGTCCGATGACTTGGGCTTGGTGGATGGGTGGGGGGAGAGACCGGCAGACAGCGGGCAGCGGGCAGCGGGCAGCAGGTCATGGAGTGGCTTGCGTGCTCGTCGGGATGACCGGTGTCACCCAGGGCGACGACCTGGCGGTTGTGGAAGAGGTCGTCCTCCTGTGGGGCGCTCGGCTGGACTGTGTGCGGTGGTTGGCGTTCGACGGCGTCGGACTGGTTGCCTCTCGCGCCCGCTCAGTAGCATCACCCTCCATGACTGCTCTGGTCGTCACCATCGCCCTGGCCTTCGTCGGGTACGTCGCGGCCTACCTGAACGGATTGCGGCTGGCCCAGCGTCAGGAGCGGCTCGCGCGCGTGAATCGGCAACTCAGCGACTTCTACGGTCCGTTGTTCGCCATCACCGAGGCCAACAGCCGCGCCTTCGAAGCCTTCGCCCAGCGCAATGTCCGGCCCGACGGACGTTCTCCCTTCGACCACGAAGAACCGCCCACCGAGGAGGAACTCGCCGAGTGGCGGCTGTGGGTCACCACTGTCTTCCTGCCGAACATCCGGACCATGCGCGATCTCGTGGTCACCCACGCCGACCTGCTGCGCGAATCGGAGATGCCTCCGCTTCTGCTCAAGTTGTGCGCACACGTGTCCGGTTACGAGATCACGGCGGCCCGGTGGGCGGAGGGACGGTACGACCAGCACCTGTCCGTCGTGTCGTTCCCGAGCCAGGACCTCGCCGCCTACGCCCGGACCGGGTTCACCGCCCTGAAGAAGGCGCAGGCTCAGCTGCTGGGGCAGCGGTACACCGGGTGAGGTCGCGCCGCCGACCACTCCTGCACGCTTTGTACACGCTCTCATCACAATTCCGCTTCGCTTCCCGCATGCCCCTGATGTGCGCCCGGACGCGCTGCGAGCATCGACTGCTCCACCGCACAGCGTTCGGCCTTGGGGGCAACACATGCAGACGAGGAAGCAGTCACGGCGGCCGAGGCGCGGGATCCTCCGGATACGGACAGCGGCCGGAGCGGGCGCGCTCGCGCTGATCCTCACGGGGTGCGGAAGCGACGACGGCAGTGCGGACGGCCTGGGCGGGCAGGGCGCCGCCGAGGTCGCCGCGTCGGGCAGTTCGTCTGCCCCCGTGAAGCGGGCGCTGGCCCTCATGGACGACGACGAGCAGAGCGTCGACGCGGGCGACAGCCTGGACGTGGACGTCCTCGACAATGACTCCGTCACCCTGGAGAGCGGGGCCGGAGCGGCGCTGCTCGACGCCTACGACGCCGCCGAACTGTCCCTGGACATCGACACCGCGCCCGGCCATGGTTCCGCCTCGGTGTCCGGGACCACGGTCACGTACACCGCCAGGGACGGGTACGCCGGTGAGGACGAGCTGACGTACCGGGTTCTCGTGAAGGGAACCAAGGTCCCCGCCGCCACTGCCGTCGTCCGCATCACCGTCACCGCGCCCGCCCCCGAGCCGACTCCGACCCCGGCCTCGGCCTCGGCCTCGGGTACGGGATCGGCTTCGGGTACGGAATCGACCTCGGGTACGGATTCGGACTCCGGTTCAGGTTCGGGCTCCGGTTCGGGCGGTGGGGGCAGTACCTCCTACGCGAACTGCACCGCCGTACGGAACGCGGGAGCCGCACCCATCCGGGCCGGTGACCCCGGCTACGGGCGGCACCTCGACCGCGACGGGGACGGCGTCGGCTGCGAGTGAGCCTCGCGCGGCTTCCGGGCTCCTTCGGTCGCTTCCGGGCGCCTCCGGTCGCTCCCGGGTGCCTCCGAGCCGTTCACGCCAGCTTCTTCCGACCCGCTCATCGCGTTCTCAGCTCGCGGCTTCCGGCTCGGTTCCTCGCGATGTTCCGACTCTTCCTGCCGCTTCCCGACTCGGCGAGCAGGGCGAGTACCGCCGACGACGTCGCCCCCTCGGCGAGGACGCGCTGCATCCAGGCCGAGACCTTCAGCAGCTCGGCCGACGTCGGCACGTGACCATCCTTGATGGACAGGAAGAACAGCCAGTCCTGCACGCGGCGTCGAATGAAGTCGCGATTCCCCTCCGCCTTGAGCCTGTCGATCTCCGGCAGCAACCCGGCCGACCACTGGTCGCGGTTCCGTGCGGAAGCGGTGGCCGAGACGACGCGTCGGTACGCGGACGAGCGCACGTGCTCGTCCGCGACGGCCTCGTCGATGTCCACGTCGAGGACGCCGGCACCGGTCAGCAACTCGGCCACGTCGGAACGCAAGGTCATGGCTTCACCCTTCGGCGCGGGGTTCGTCCGACGATGCGCACGCCGTTGATGCGCACGCCGTTCCTGCCGGGTCGGGGCCGGCCCGGACCTGCGCCAGAAAGGCTGCCATCTCCTCGTACACCGCAGCCGTGTCGTCCAGGTGGGCGTCGTGGCCCGCGTCCGGGATCACGGCGATCCGCGTCGCGGGGTGCCGGGCCCGCATCCGGTCCGCCTCGTCCGGCTTCATCGCGCCGTTCTCGCCCCGTACCACCAGCACCGGGCAACGCACCCGGTCCCAGGCGTCCCAGTAGTGCCGTCGCGCGTTCTCCCGGACGGTGGCCACCATCACGTCCCGGTCCACGCGGGGGTGCAGTCCGCCGGGGCCGGGCGCGAGCCCCGCCGCCCAGGCCCGGCCCGCAGGGCCGCCGCCGAAGAACGCCTCGGCCGCCGCCACGTCCGGGAACGGCACCGGCCAGGAGTCCAGCCAGCGCCCGATCTGCTCCGGCAGCTCCGGGCTCGGGCCCGCCGGGCCCGCCTCGATCAGGATCAGCGCACGGCACACCTCCGGGTGCGCCGCCGCCGTCAGCAGTGCGGTGAGGCCGCCCATCGACTGGCCGACCAGCACCGTGTCCGGCCCGGCCAGACCGAACCGGTGCGCGACGGCGAGGACATCGCGTACGTGCGCCGCCCGCGTCACGTCACCGGGGCGGCGGGTGCTCGCCCCGCTGCCCCGGGCGTCGAAGGCGACCACCCGGTGCGTGGCCGCGAACCGGGCCGCCAGCGCCTCCCACTCGCCGCAATGGCCCGCCAGGCCGTGCAGCAGGAGCAGGGGCGGGCCCTCGCCGCCGTGGTCGGTGCAGAAGAGGCGTACGGGCCCGGGCCCGCCCGGCTCTCCGCCTTCCTCGACCGTCACCGTGATCGTGCTCGTACCTGTGCCTGTACCCGTGCTCGTGACTGCTCCCACCCCGAAACCCCGTCCGTCCGCCCGTCCGCCCGTCACTTCCCCGTACGCCGTCCCGCTCGGCGGCACCGTCGCCCTGAACGCTAGCCTCGGGCGGAGGAGCCAACCACGGATATACCGACGGCTTACAGGAAGCGATGGTGGCGGCGATGGCGAACGTACCGGCAGCGGCAGTGGCGGCGAGCGGGCTCATCGGAGGCTACGGCGTCGCCCGGTGGACCAAGAAGCGACCGCTCGGCGGCGTCGCGCTCGCCGCCGCCGGGTCCATCGCCGCGTACGAGTGGAACCGCCAGGCCGGGCCCCGTACCGCCGCCGGACTGACCGTCGTCTACGTCGCCGCCTTCGCCGGATCACACCCGCTCGCCAAAAAGGTCGGCGCATGGCCCGCCGTCTTCGCGGTCGCGGGCGGCGTGGCCGCCGCGTCCTGGGCCGTCACCCGGCGGGTCGCGCGCGCCTGAAGCGTTCTCCCGGGCCCGGCCCCAGAGCGCACCGACCAGCCAGACCCGAGCCGGCATTCGCGGGGCGGAAAGAAGCACAAAGAAGCCGGCAGGGCTCTGAACGCCCGCCGCTCCGCGCCCGTACTACCGGGCAACTCCCCCGCGTAAGCCGGGTGCGTACCCGTACACGACAGGACGGGTACGCACCCGGAACCCGCAGGGCTCAGGGCTCAGCCGCCCAGCGCGTGCGACACCGTGTAGATCGCCAGGCCCGCCAGCGCGCCGACCACCGTGCCGTTGATCCGGATGAACTGGAGGTCGCGGCCGATGTGCGCCTCGATCTTCTTCGAGGTCTGGTCCGCGTCCCAGCCCGCGACCGTCTCGCTGATCAGCGAGGTGATCTCCGCGCGGTACGTCGTCACCACGTACACCGCCGCGTCCTCCAGCCAGCCGTCCACCTTGCCCTGGAGCCGTCCGTCGCTCGCCAGCTTGGCGCCCAGCGACATCAGCGAGGCGCGGGCCCGCAGCCGCAGTTCGCTGCGCTCGTCCTCCGCCGCCGAGAGGATCATCGTGCGGACGGAGGACCAGGCCGAGGCGATGACGTCCTGGACCTCGCCGCGGCCCAGGATCTCCGACTTCAGCCGCTCCACGCGGGCCCGGGTGTCGGCGTCGCTCTGGAGGTCGGCCGCGAAGTCGGTCAGGAACGTGTCGATGGAGCCGCGCGCCGGGTGCTCCGGCATGTCCCGCATCTCCGTGACGAACCGCAGCAGTTCCTTGTAGACGCGCTCCCCCACCCGCTTGTCCACGAACCGCGGGGTCCAGCCGGGGGCCCCGCCCTGGACCGCGTTCATCACCGAGTCGCCGTGCTCCACCAGCCAGTCGTGCGCCCGTACGCAGACGAGGTCGACGACCTTGCGGTGGCCGCCGTCCGTGACGACCTTCTCCAGCATCTTGCCGAGGCCCGGGCCGACCTCCGCCGCGTCCGCGCGCCGGGTGATGGCCTCGCCGACCACCGCCTGCACATCGGAATCCCGAAGGACCGTCAGCGCACCGCGCAGGGCGGTCGCCAGCTCGGCGGTGACCCGGTCCGCGTGGGCCGGCTCCGCGAGCCACACACCGAGCCTCCGACCGACCCCCAGAGCGTGAATTCGGTCACGAATGACGTCTCCGGAGAGAAAGTTCTCGCCAACGAAGGAACCGAGGGACTGTCCTAGCTGATCCTTCTTGGTGGGGATGATGGCCGTGTGCGGAATGGGCAGGCCGAGCGGGCGCCGGAAGAGCGCCGTCACGGCGAACCAGTCCGCCAGCGCGCCCACCATCCCCGCCTCGGCAGCCGCCGCAACGTAGCCCGGCCAGCCCCCCACGCCTGAGTTCTTCGCCCAGGTGGCCAGGACGTAGACGATCGCGACGAGCAGAAGGAGGCCGGTGGCCGTGAGTTTCATGCGCCGTACGCCGCGCTGTTTCTCCTCGTCGGCGGCGGTGTACGCGAACGAGGCCAGGGGACCCGCTCCGCGCGGCGGCGCCCCGGAGCCCTCAGAGCCCCCGGTGCCTCCGGAGCCCCCGGCGCCCCCGCTGCCCCCGGTGCCTCCGGAGCCCCCGGCGCCCCCGCTGCCTCCGGTGCCTCCGGTGCTCCCGGCGCTCCCGGAATCCCGCACCGCGACCGGCCCTTGCCCCTGCGACTGCTCCGACTCCTGCACCGCGTCCTCGCCCTGCTCCTGCTCGCCGGATCCGGTCCGTTCCATCCGCTCCACCCGTCCGCGTACGTCTCGCCCCCGTGACGTACGCATTGTCCCTACCTCCCCTACTCCCGGGCCGCACGTCGAGTTCCCGACGGCCTGTCGCATCATGGGACCAGCACGATCATCACAAGGAGAAACACCGCACATGCCCAGGCGCCAGGGGTATGCCCTGCTCATCGCCCTAGTGGCGGGCACCGCCGTGCTCGCCGCCGCCGTCGCCTTCGGTACGACGCTGCTCTCCGGTCCCCGGTCGACACCGCTCCCGCCCGCCGAGACCCAGGCGGCGGCCCGTAACCCGGTCGACCCCGCCGCCTCGGGCGGCAGCTGGGTCGCCACCTGGACCGCCGCGCCCGTCCGCGGCGAACCGGGCACCGAGGGCGGGCTCCCCGGGCGCACCATCCGTAACGTCGTGCACACCAGCATCGGCGGGAACGTCGCCCGCATCACCCTGTCGAACCTCTTCGGCACGGCCCCCCTGGTCATCGACCAGGCCACCGTCAACACCCGGCCGGTGACCTTCAAGGGCGCCGCCGCCGTCACCGTCGCCGCGGGCGGACGGGTCATCAGCGACCCGGTCGTGGTGCCCGTGGCCCCCGACTCCGACCTCCAGGTCAGCTTCCGCACCCCGCAGGCGGGCGGGCCGGTCACCTACCACCCCAACACCCATCAGACCTCGTATCTGATCGACGAACGCGGCACCTGGAGCACCAGCCACTGGCGCTATCTGACCGCCGTGGACGTCCGCAGCGAGCGGGCGCGCGGCGCGGTCGTCGCCCTCGGGGACTCCCTGACCGCGGGCAGCGGCTCCACCACCGACGCCAACGCCCGCTGGCCCGACGTCCTCGCCGACCGGCTGGGCGGCCGGTACGGGGTCGCCAACGCGGGCATCGCGGGCAACCGGGTCGTGGGCATCGGCCGCGGCACCGGGGGCCAGGCGGGCACCGACCGGCTCGACCGCGACGTGCTGTCGGTCGCCGGAGCCCGGACGGTCGTCGTGGCGCTCGGCATCAACGACGTACAGCAGTCACCGCAGGAGGCCGACCCCCGGCGCATCGTGGACAGCCTGCGCGCCCTCACCGACCGGGCGCACGCCCGCGGACTCACGGTCGTCGGCGCGACGCTGACCCCGTTCGAGGGCTTCGCCACCTGGACGCCGCAGCGCGAGGCCGTGCGCCGGGCGGTCAACGAGCAGATCCGGGCGGGCGCGGTCTTCGACGCGTACGTGGACTTCGACGCGGCGGTGCGCGACCCCGCCGCGCCGACCCGGATCCTCACCTCGTACGACTCCGGCGACCATCTGCACCTCAACGACGACGGGTACCGCGCGCTCGGCGACCACGTGGACCTGAAGCTCCTGGACCGGGCCCGTGCGCCCCGGTCCGACGCGCTGTGAGCCGCTGAGGAGACGTCCGTACGGGCAGGGCGGGCCGGTCGGGCGGGTGGCCGGTCGGGCCGCCCGAGGCGGGTTTGGCGCTCAGAGTTCCTTGCGGCCGCCGCCACCGCCCGCGCCGCCGTCCGGGCCCTCAAGACCGCGTCGGCGGCGCGCCTCCAGTTCCGCTTCCTCCGCGGCCTTCAGGCGGCGGCGCTCCGCCTTCGTCCGCTTGCGCTCGACGCCGACGCCGCCCATCAGGGCGAAGCCGGTGATCCGCACATGCGGGGAGTCGGGGGCGATCTCGCCGTCCTCGTTGGAGCCCTCGCCGAAGCCGCCCATGATGCCGATGCCTCTGACTTCGACGTTCAGCTCCGGCGGTGCGGTCACATGGAGGCCGCCCATGATCGTGAAGCAGCGGATGACGACCTCGCGGTCCTCGAAGTTCGCCTCGCGCAGATCGATCTCGCCGCCGCCCCACATCGCGAACGCGGTGAACTTCCGGGCCACCGTCCAGCGGCCCTTCCGGTTGAACCCGCCCCAGAAGGCGAACGCCCCCTTCGAGGTGGCGTTGCCGCCGATCCGCGCGGGCCAGTTCGCCGCGGAACCCCGCAGCGGGGCGGGCGCGGACGAGCCCACCGGGGCGACCGCCGATCCGGGTGCCGGAAGGTCCTGGACGAGCGGTTCCAACTCCCCGTGCGTACGGGCCTTGTAGGCCGTTTCGAGGCGCTGGTCGAACTCGTCCATATCCAGTCGGCCCTCGGCCACGGCCTCGCGCAGCAGTTCCGCGATCCGCTCACGCTCGGCGTCGGAGGCGCGCATTTCCGGACGTTCACTTGTCATACCGCGCAGCCTATTGAACGGACCCGTTCCCGGCACAGACCCGCAGGCCCACGACGTACGCGCGCCGCCCCGGAAGACAGCCGGAAGACAACCGGAATAGACAACCGGAAAAGGCAACCAGGAAGGCCCCGGCGGCCCTCCGGGAGGGCGCCCGTCACGGCGCGGACGCGTACATCCTCGCGATCACGGCCTCGATGTCCGGCTCCCGCACCGACAGGTCGACCAGCGGGTACTCCGCGGCGATCCGCGCCACCAGCGGGGCCGCCGACACGGCGGCGGGGAACGCCAGCCACTGGCGCGGGCCCTCCACCTTGACCGCCCGCACGGCCGGTCCGCCTTCCGCGCCCTGCGGCTCCAGCACGATCGGGGGGAGTTCGCTCTCCAGGTCCACCACGAGCATGCGCTCGCTCTCCCCCACCTCGTGGAGGCCCGCCAGCGAACCGTCGTACATCAGCCGGCCGTGGTCGATCACCATCACCCGGCTGCACAACTGCTCGATGTCGGTGAGGTCGTGCGTCGTGAGCAGGACCGTCGTCCCGCGCTCGGCGTTCAACTCCTTGAGGAACTGCCGCACTTTGGCCTTGGAGATCACATCCAGGCCGATCGTCGGCTCGTCCAGGTACAGCACCTCCGGATCGTGCAGCAGCGCCGCCGCGATGTCGCCGCGCATCCGCTGGCCGAGCGAGAGCTGCCGTACGGGTACGTCCAACAGCTCGCCCAGGTCGAGGAGTTCGACGCAGCGGTCCAGGTTCTCCCGGTAACGCCGGTCGGGGATGCGGTACATGCGGTGCATCAGCCGGTACGAATCGCGCAGCGGCAGGTCCCACCAGAGGGTCGTCCGCTGGCCGAAGACCACACCGATGCGGTGCGCCAGGCGCGTACGTTCGCGGGAGGGGTCGATGCCCGCGACGCGCAGCCGGCCGCCGCTCGGGGTGAGGATGCCCGTCAGCATCTTGATCGTGGTCGACTTTCCGGCCCCGTTCGGGCCGATGTAGCCGACCATCTCGCCGCGCGCGACCTGGAAGCTGATCCCGTCCACGGCCCGGACCTCGTGCCGTTCCCTGCGCACCAGGCCGGCCTTCCGGCGGACCTGGAAGACCTTCTCGACGCCGTCGAGCGTGATGAAGCCGTCGTCCGCCATGCCCGTGCTCTCCCGCGTAGTCCCGTCCGACATGGTCGGCTCCTGATTCCTCAACTTCCCGTGCTCCGGTACGCCCGCAGCCCCGCCCGCCACGCGAGGCCCGCCAGCACCCAGCAGACCGCCGCCACCAGCGGCGGCAGGAACGCCACCCACCGCGGCAGGTCGACCGGGTAGTCCCGGCCGAGCACGTACAGCGCGGGCAGCCAGCTGACGAAGGCCAGCGGCACCACGAACGTCACCCCGCGCACGAGGTCCTTCGCGAAGATCGTGGGCGGGTACTGGAGCAGCGTCGTCCCGCCGTACGTGAAGGAGTTCTGCACCTCCGAGGCGTCCTGCGCGACGAACTGGAACGCCGCCCCCGCGACGAAGATCGCCCCGAAGATCGCCGCCCCGCTCACCACCATCATCGGCAGCATCAGCACCTTCACCGGCGTCCACGCGATGTCCAGCGAGACGAGCGCGTAGCCGAGCACCAGCAGCCCCTGCGTGATCCGCCCCAGCCGGCGCAGCGCGAACCGGTCCGCCGCCACCTGCGCCAGCACCGGCACCGGCCGCACCAGCAGGGTGTCGAGCGTCCCGTCGCGCACCCGGCGGCCCACCCGGTCCATCGAGCCCAGCAGCAGATCGCACAGCCCGAACGCGGTGGCCGACACCCCGTACAGCAGGGCGATCTCCGGCAGCGTGTAGCCGCCCAGCGCGTCGACGTGCGTGAACATCAGCAGGATCGTCACGAAGTCGAAGGCCGTCACCGCGAAGTCCCCGAACGCCGTCATGGCGAACGAGGCCCGGTACGCCATCGTCGAGCGCACCCACATCGCCATGATCAGCCCGTACGCGCGCACGCCCTCCAGCAGCCGGGGGCGCTCCTCGAACGCGAAACCGCCCGGTTCCGGGTCGCCCTGTTCCCCGCCGGTCCGCACCGCCACCGTGTCAGCCACCCTGCACCACCACCCTCCTGGTCGCCGCGGTCTGCAGCAGACGGCCCGCCAGCAGCAGCGCCACCGCCCAGCCGCCCTGGAACGCGTACACCTCCACCAGCCCCCACCCCGTGTGCTTGCCGAGGAACACATCGGCCGGGACCTGGAGCAGCGAGGACCACGGCAGCGCCCGCGCCACCTCGCCGAGCAGCCCGGGGAACAGGTTCAGCGGCAGCAGCATCCCGGAGAAGAACAGCCCGGCCAGCGACACGATCCGCATCGCGCCCGCCCCGTCCATCAGCCAGAACGCCGACAGCGCGACCACATAGCGCACCGCGAAACTGACCACCACGCCCAGGAACACCGAGACGAAGAACGCCGGCCAGGTCCACAGCGAGCCGGGAAGCGCCAGATCGAAGGCGAGCGCCCCCAGGAACATCGGCGCGACACCGCGCCCCAGCAGATGGAACGCCGCCCGGCCCAGGTCGCCCGCCAGCCACCACAGCTGGAGGTCGATCGGGCGGTACAGGTCGACGGCGACGTCTCCCGTGCGGATCCGCTCCACCAGCTCGTCCTCGAAGCCGCCGCCCATCATGGCGCAGGCCATCAACAGGGCCTGGCCGAGCCAGACGTACGTCAGCGCCTCGGCGGTGTCGTACCCGCCGAGCTGAGGACGTGCGTCCCACAGGGCGATATAGGTGTACGCCACGATGAAACCGAAGACCGTGTTGGTGAACACGCCCGCGGCCGTGGCCGTCCGGTACGTGGCGTAGCGCCGGAACGCACCCCCCGCCACCACCGCATAGAGCCGCACGCCGTCCCCTCTCCCCCGCCGCCACCGGCTCCCGGCACCAAAGCGCACGAGCCTAGTGCACGGGTGACGGCCTCCGCGAACGTATTAAGAGACGACCGGAGGAGGGAACGAGCCGGGGTGAACCGAGGGTTTCCCGGCTAAACGGGCACTATGGGAGAACTGACCACGCCCGAGGAGCCCCACGGACATGAGCGACGCGCCACAGCACTGGGCCCCCCGCGACCCCTCGGACGCGGCGGCCGCATCCGGCGGCGACCGGGGCGAGCCGCCCGGGACGAACGGAAAGGGTGCGAAGAGCGGGAAGAACGGGAAGAAGCAGCGGCCCCGGCGCACCGGCTGGCGGCGTGCCGTCCCCACCTGGCGGATGGTCCTCGGCACCGTGCTGGGCCTGGGCCTCCTCCTCGCCGGCGGGATCTTCGCCGGATACCAGCTCGTCGACATCCCGGCCGCCAACGCCTCGGCCACCGCCCAGTCCAACGTCTACCTCTACAACGACGGCAGCGTCATCGCCCGTGACGGCGACGTGAACCGGGAGAAGGTCAAGCTCTCCCAGGTCCCCATGACCGTCCAGCACGCGGTACTGGCCGCCGAGGACCGGGACTTCTACTCCGACGGCCGCGCCGTCGACGTGAAGGCGATGGTCCGGGCCGGCTGGAACACCGTGACCGGCAAGGGCAAGCAGGGCGGCTCGACGATCACCCAGCAGTACGTGAAGAACTACTACCTCGGCCAGGAACGGACCGTCCTGCGCAAGGCCAAGGAGGCCATCATCGCGGTCAAGCTCAACCGCGAGGTGACCAAGGACCAGATCTTCGAGGGCTACCTCAACACCAGCTACTTCGGGCGCAACGCGTACGGCGTCCAGGCCGCCGCCCAGGCCTACTACGGCAAGAACGTCGAGGACCTCAGCACCGCCGAAGGCGCGTACCTCGCCTCCCTCCTCAACGCGCCCAGCGCCTACGACGTCGTCGCCCACCCCGACAACAAGCCCGCGGCCCAGCGCCGCTGGAACTACGTCCTGGACGGCATGGTCAAGGAGGACTGGCTCCCTGCCGCCGAACGGGCGACAACGCGCTTCCCCACCCCCGGCGAGGCCAAACCGTCCACCGGGCTCTCCGGCCAGCGCGGCTACATCGTGCAGGCCGTCGAGGACTATCTGGACCGGCGCGGCATCCTCGACGAGAAGACCCTCGCCACCGGCGGCTACCGCATCACCACCACTCTCGACAAGGCCAAGCAGGACGCCTTCGTCAAGGCCGTCGATACCAACGTGATGTCCAAGACCAGCACCGGCCGCAAGGCCGACCGCAACGTCCGGGTCGGCGGCGCCTCGATCGTCCCCGACACCGGCGCGGTCGTCGCCCTGTACGGCGGCATCGACTACACGAAGCAGTACGTCAGCAACGCGACCCGGCGCGACTACCAGGTCGGATCCGTCTTCAAACCGTTCGTCCTCACCTCCGCCGTCGTCAACGACTCCACCACCCAGGACGGCCGCCCCATCACGCCCAACACCGTCTACGACGGCACCAACAAGCGCGCGGTCGTCGGCCCGCAGGGCGCCACCGACTACGCCCCCGCCAACGAGGACGACGTCGACCACGGCGACATCACCGTGCGCACCGCCACCGACGAGTCCGTCAACTCCGTCTACGCGCAGATGGCCCAGGACGTCGGCCCCGGCAAGGTCCGGGACACCGCGATCGCCCTCGGCATCCCCGCCGACACCCCCGACCTCACCGCCTCCCCCTCCATCGCGCTCGGCCCCGCCAACGCCAGCGTCCTGGACATGACCGAGGCGTACGCCACCCTCGCCGACCACGGCCGGCACGGCCCGTACGTCCTCGTCGAGAAGATCACCAAGGACGGCGCCGAGGTCGAACTGCCCGAGCGCGCCACCGACCAGGCCGTCAGCCGCGAGGCCGCCGACACCACCACCGCCGTACTGCGCAGCGTCGTGGAGGGCGGCACCGGCACCGCGGCCCAGGCGGTCGGCCGCCCCGCCGTGGGCAAGACCGGCACGGCGGAGGAGGACCGGGCCGCCTGGTTCGCCGGGTACACCCCGGACCTCGCGACCGTCGTCGCCGTGATGGGCCAGAACCCGGACACCGGCGCCCAGACCTCGCTGTACGGAGCACTCGGCCTGCCCCGCATCAACGGCGGCGGCGCACCCGCCGAGACCTGGGCCGCCTATACGGAAGCGGCGCTGCGCTCCTCCCCGGCCCAGGAGTTCGACCTGGAGACGATGCCGGGCTCCGACGAGGAGGACGAACCCCTGCTCGAAGAGAACCCCGACGGAAGCGCGGAGCCGTCCGCCGCGTCGGACCCCACGACCCCCTCCACCGCCCCGTCCGGCGCCACGCCGAGCAGCCCGACCGTCAGCTCCGCGCCCCCCGCCGGTGCGGACACCGGCGGGACGGGCGGGAACGACGGAGCCACCGGAGGCAACGCCTCCGGTGGCTCGGGGGAAACAGGGAACGCCGAAGGCGGCGGCAGCACCGGCGGTGACGGCGGTGGGAACGGCGGAGGCGGGGACAGCGGCGGCGGCAACGGCGGCACGGGCGGCTTCATCGAAGGCGCCCGCGGCCCGGACTTCCCGGCCGGCCGACCGGTGTGACCGGTGCGACCGGTGTGACCGGCCCCGCCTCAACCGCCCCGAAGTCGCCCTCAGTGCCCAGAGGTCGCCTTCAGGCCGACCACGGCCACCAGCAGCAGACAGACGAAGAAGATCCGGGCGGCGGTCACCGGCTCGTTCAGCACGACCATGCCCAGGATCGCCGCACCGGCCGCGCCGATACCGACCCACACGCCGTACGCCGTACCGATCGGCAGCGTCTTCGCCGCATGCGACAGCAGCACCATGCTCGCCACGATCCCGAGGCCGGTGAACACGCTCGGCCACAGCCGCGTGAACCCCTCGGTGTACTTCATCCCGATCGACCAGCCCACTTCGAGCAGACCGGCGATGATCAACAGAACCCACGCCATGACAGGCACCTCCGACGAAACCACGCGAACAGAACGGGTGCGTCGTCTTTGCCAACCCGGTACGGCGCGTCTCGTCGGGGTGGTCCCACCGTAGCAAAAAACAGGGAAAGGGCCTGGTGACACCGGTCACCAGGCCCTGAACAGCGCGGGTCCTACAGATCCCTGAACAGCGCGGGTCCTACAGATACAGCCCGGTCGAATCCACCGAACCCTCGAACCGGTCGGCGGCCACCGCGTGCAGATCGCGCTCCCGCATCAGGACGTACGCCACGCCCCGCACCTCGACCTCGGCACGGTCCTCGGGGTCGTACAGCACCCGGTCGCCGGGCTCCACCGTCCGTACGTTCTGCCCGATCGCCACGACGACGGCCCAGGCGAGCCGCCGGCCCACCGCGGCCGTCGCCGGGATCAGGATGCCGCCGCCGGAGCGCCGCTCACCCTCGGACGCGTCGTTCCGCACCAGCACCCGGTCGTGCAGCATCCGGATGGGCAGCTTGTCGTCGTGGGCGGAGCCGGTGGCACCGCGGTGGCCCTCGTGGGTGTTCTCGCTCACGCCCGCAACCTACCTGGCGCGCCCGGCGCCGTACGCCTCCGGGTTCCGGTCACGCGCGACGTTCCGGTCACGCGCGACGGCGGCGCTTGGACACGGTGAGCAGCCCCACCACGCCGACCACCAGCAGCGCCGCGGGAATCACCCGCTCCAGCCGCGGCGAACCGTCCTCCGCGACGAACTGGGCCTTCACCTCCGAGACCGAGCGGTTCACCGCGACGAAGGCACGGCCGGCCGTCCGGTCCACGGACTGGGCCGCCTTCGCCTTGGCGTCTCCGATGATCGTCTTCGGGTGTACCCGCACCCCGATCTCGTCGAGCACCACAGCGAGCTGCTTGCGCCTGCTGATGATGTCCGCCTCGATCTGCGCAGGGGTCCTGGCATCCGACACTGCGCCGCCTCCGTGGTCGTCGTCCGGTAAACCTTCGTCTGGGCCTTCGTCGACAGTCTGTCAGCTCGAACCTCCGCACACCCGACGGCACCCCTATTACCCTCGGTCCCGTCCGACCCGTGCACCACCCGAGGAGAACCACATGAGCGAGCGACTGAAGCCCGGCGACACCGCTCCCGCCTTCACCCTTCCCGACGCCGACGGCAACGAGGTGTCGCTCGCGGACCACAAGGGCCGCAAGGTCATCGTGTACTTCTACCCGGCCGCGCTTACCCCCGGATGCACCAAGCAGGCCTGCGATTTCACGGACAACCTCGACCTCCTGGCGAGCGCCGGGTACGACGTCATCGGCGTCTCGCCCGACAAGCCGGAGAAGCTCGCGAAGTTCCGCGACACGGAGAACCTCAAGGTCACCCTGGTGGGCGACCCGGCCAAGGAAACTTTGGAGGCGTACGGCGCCTTCGGCGAGAAGAAGCTCTACGGCAAAGTGGTGACGGGCGTGATCCGGTCGACCGTCGTCGTCGACGAGGACGGCAAGGTCGAGCACGCGTTCTACAACGTGAAGGCGACCGGCCACGTCGCGAAGATCATCAGGGATCTGGGCATCTGACGCCCGCCCGGCCCGGGGTTCCGGCCCCGGGCCACCCCTCGCACGATTCCGGCAATAGGGGCGATTCCGAGCGGCATCCGGCCGGAGAACGTGTTCAGATCATGTGAGGGAGATCGCATCGGCCCACGAAGTCGGTTTGCGACCGCCATGACTGCGCAGAAGCCTTTCCTGGATACACACTCCGAGGAAAGGACCCGGCCATGGCGGCCCCCGACCCCCACCAGGCGGCCGACCCCGCAGCGGTCAAGCGCCACCCCACGCTCTTCCGGGCCATCCGGAAGAGGCGGAATCCTCGGCTGCGCCGGACGGACATCACGGTCACGGACGATGCCGCGGTCAAGCGGGCCGTGAAGGCGGCCTCGCTGGGCAACGCCATGGAGTGGTTCGACTTCGGCATCTACTCCTATCTGGCCGTCACGATCGGACATGTGTTCTTCCCGTCCGGGAACGACACCACCCAGCTCCTCTCCTCCTTCGCGACCTTCGCGGTGGCCTTCCTCGTACGGCCGCTCGGCGGCATGTTCTTCGGCCCGATGGGCGACAAGGTCGGCCGCAAGAAGGTCCTCGCGCTGACGATGATCCTGATGGCGGTCGGCACGTTCGCGATCGGCCTGATCCCCTCGCACGACACGATCGGCGTATGGGCCGCGGTCCTGCTGATCTTCTTCCGGATGCTCCAGGGCTTCTCGACGGGCGGTGAGTACGGCGGCGCGTCCACGTTCATCGCCGAGTACGCCCCAGACAAGCGGCGCGGCTTCTTCGGCAGCTTCCTGGAGTTCGGCACGCTGGCGGGCTACGTCGGCGCGGCGGGCCTCGTCACGGCCCTGTACGCCCTGCTGAACGACGCGCAGATGGAGGCCTGGGGGTGGAGGATCCCGTTCCTCGTCGCGGGGCCGCTGGGTCTGGTCGGCCTCTACCTGCGACTGCGCCTGGACGAGACGCCGGCCTTCCAGAAGCTGGAGGGCGGCACGGCGCACGCGAGCGAGGCGGCGGACGGCGTCGAGTCCACGGCCAAGGGCGACCTGGCGAAGATCTTCCGGCAGTACTGGCCGACGCTGATCCTCTGCATCTGCCTGGTCGGCGCGTACAACATCACCGACTACATGCTGCTGTCGTACATGCCGACGTACCTCTCCGACGAGCTCGGCTACAGCGAGACCCACGGTCTGCTGATCCTGCTGGCGGTGATGGTGTTCCTGATGCTGATCATCAGCCAGGTCGGCAAGCTCTCCGACCGCTTCGGCCGCAAACCGCTGCTGATGACCGGGATGCTGGGCTTCCTCTTCCTCTCCCTCCCCGCGTTCCTCCTCATCCGGGTGGACGGCATCTTCCCGATCACGGTCGGCATGCTGCTGCTGGGCCTCTCCCTGGTCTGCATGCTCGGCACGATGTCGGCGGCGCTGCCGGCCCTGTTCCCGACGAACGTCC
Organism: Streptomyces sp. SID14515; assembly: GCF_010548505.1. Lineage (NCBI taxonomy): Bacteria > Bacillati > Actinomycetota > Actinomycetes > Kitasatosporales > Streptomycetaceae > Streptomyces > Streptomyces sp. SID14515. The sequence continues at coordinate 48,322 of NZ_JAAGMH010000145.1, forward strand.
GCTACGGGTCCCTGTCGGTCGGCTACAACCTCTCCGCGTCGATCTTCGGCGGCACGACCCCGCTGGTGATCACCGCCCTGATCAGCTGGACCGGCTCCAATCTGATGCCCGCGTACTACGCGATGGCGGCGGCCCTGGTCGGCGTGATCGCGGTCGCCTGCATGAAGGAGACCGCCCAACAGCCACTGATCGGCTCCCCGCCGTCGGTCGAGACGGACGAGGAGGCGGCGGAACTGGTGCAGGCACAGGCGCCCGACCCGAAGTTCTGACCCGTTCCGCCTTTTCCACCGTTCCCACCTTGCGTACCCCCTCTGGATTCCGGACGTGACCATCCGATAAGCGGTTCGTTACTTCGTACGAGGCTGCGAACGTGCGGCCGGAGACGGAGGGGGACATGGGGAGGAGCCCGTACACACGGGAGCGGCTGGCGGAGGCCGTAGCCGCATCGACGACCTGGACCGACCTGATGCACCGACTGGGGCTGCCGGAGAACGGCGGCAGACGACGCACGCTCCAGCGGAAGGCTGCGGAGTACGGGCTGGACACCTCGCATTTCAAGCAGCGCGGCCCGTGGAAGAAGTACCCGGACTCGGCGATCGCAGCAGCGGTGAAATGCTCCACCTCGCTACGCGAGGTCGTCAACAAACTCGGTGTTCCGCCTGCCAGCGGCACCCTCTCCCACATCGGCCGCCGTATCGCCGCCGCCGGAATCGATGTCAGCCACTTTCCGGGGCTGAACCGCCCACAGACTGATCTCCCCTTCACCACCGATGAGTTACGGGCGGCAGCAGCATCGGCCGAGAGCATCCGGGGCACAGCGCGCAGCCTGGGGATACCCGACGACGGCCGGTCACGCTCGGCGCTGGCGAGCCTGCTGCGGAGGCGTGGCGTCGACACTTCACACTTTCGCAACGCGCGCCTGGCGATACCGGAGGACGCCCTGCGGCATGTGGTTCCCCCGAGCACCAGCTACGCGGACGTCATGCGGGCGCTCGGCCTCGAAGTCAATGACACCAATCATCGCCGTGTGCGACGCAAGATTGTTCAGCTGAAACTCGACACCGGCCACTTCATTCGACGCTCCTGGGCGACGCAGCAGGTGCCCGAGCCTCGCGCGGTCGCGCCGACCACCCTCATCGTCAAACCTCCCGGCTCATCCCGCACCAACCGCACACGGCTTCACCGCGCCCTGCAGGAGGTCGGTATTCCATACCGCTGTGTGTCCTGCGGCAACCCGGGCGAATGGCTGGGGCAGTCGTTCACGCTCCAGATCGATCACATCAACGGTGACTGGCTGGACAACCGGGCAGAAAACCTGCGCTACTTGTGCCCGAATTGCCACGCGCTGACAGACACGTGGTGCCGTAACCGACGGCCGAGGAGTCGGACGCGAACCTGATTCGTATGCGCGTACCGTCCCGGACGCCGTCCCGGCTAGCATGGTTGTCGGATGCGGCCGTGTCGGAATTGGCATACGAGCGGCGCTTAGAACGCCGTGGGAGAGATCCCGTGTGGGTTCGAGTCCCACCGGCCGCACCGAGAACGGCCTGCGCATCGAAACACTGATGCGCAGGCCGTTTTTCTGTCCGCCCTACCCCACCAGCTCCCGCACCACCGGCACCAACGCCCGGAACGCCTTCCCCCGGTGGCTGATCGCGTTCTTCTCCGCCGGTGTCAGCTCCGCGCAGGTCCGGGTCTCGCCCTCCGGCTGGAGGATCGGGTCGTAGCCGAAGCCGTGGCTGCCCGAAGGGGTGTGGCGCAGGGCGCCGTTCAGGCGGCCCTCGACCACGCGTTCCGTGCCGTCGGGGAGGGCCAGGGCGGCGGCGCAGGCGAAGTAGGCGCCGCGGTGTTCGTCCGCGATGTCGCCCAGCTGGGCCAGGAGCAGGTCCAGGTTGGCCTTGTCGTCGCCGTGGGTGCCGGACCAGCGGGCCGAGAAGATGCCGGGGGCGCCGCCGAGGACGTCCACGCAGAGGCCGGAGTCGTCGGCGATCGCCGGGAGGCCGGTGGCGCGGGCCAGGGCGTGGGCCTTGAGGAGCGCGTTCTCGGCGAAGGTGACGCCGGTTTCCTTGACGTCGGGGATGTCGGGGTACGCGTCCGCGCCGACGAGGTCGAGGTCGAGTCCCGCGTCGGCGAGGATGGCGTGGAGTTCGGTGATTTTCCCGGCGTTGCGGGTGGCGAGGATCAGGCGCTTCATGGGGCGATTATCGCCGTAGGGGGTGACGGGCGGCGGGCCGGTCGCGCCTCCGGCCCGCCCCTCGCCCGCGTGCTACGGGCTGCAGACCTTGCCGATCTCCGTCGCCGCGTCCGTCACCGGGGTGATGTCGGGGGTGGCGTCGCCGCGCTCGATGGACTGGCGGACGTCGGTGACGCCCGCCTGGAGGTCGTCGACGGCCTTGGAGAGGTCGGCGTTGTCCGTGGTGTCGTCGAGCTTCTTCAGCTCGCGGTCGATGTCGTCCAGGGACTCGGAGGCCTGGGTGATGTCCTCGGAGGCGCTGGAGACCGCCTGCTGGAGGTTGCCGACGCTGGTGGCGATGGCGTCGGCGGTGCGGACGCAGTCGAGCGCCTTGTCGAGGCCGGCGCAGCCCACGGCCGTGGTCAGCGTCAGCAGGGTGGCGGCGGTGGCGAGTGCGAGGCGTTGGTGGCGGCGCGAAGCCATGGTGCGGTCCCTCCCCGGGGGTCGATACGTGGACGGACGCACGGTTCGACCCGTGCGCCCGTATCCGTAACGACGCTCTGTGGTGCGTATTTGGTTGCTTCTTTACCCGGGGAGGGCGAGTCGCTACGCGTTCTGCGTGGTTGCGAGTGCGTCACGCTGGAGTGCGGCGAGGTCGACGCAGCCCGCGGTGGCGAGGTCGAGGAGTGCGCCGAGCTCCTTGCGGTCGAAGGGCGCGCCCTCGGCGGTGCCCTGGACCTCGACGAAGCGGCCGTCGCCGGTGCAGACGACGTTCATGTCGGTCTCGGCGCGGACGTCCTCCTCGTAGCAGAGGTCGAGGAGCGGGGTGCCGTCGACGATGCCGACGCTGATGGCGGCGACGGTGTCGGTGAGCGGCTTGCGGCCGGCCTTGACGATCTTCTTGCCCTGGGCCCAGGCGACGGCGTCGGCGAGGGCGACGTAGGCGCCGGTGATGGCGGCGGTACGGGTGCCGCCGTCGGCCTGGAGGACGTCGCAGTCCAGGACGATCGTGTTCTCGCCGAGGGCCTTGTAGTCGATGACCGCGCGCAGGGAACGGCCGATCAGGCGGCTGATCTCGTGCGTGCGTCCGCCGATCTTGCCGCGTACGGCTTCGCGGTCGCCTCGGGTGTTGGTGGAGCGGGGCAGCATGGAGTACTCGGCGGTGACCCAGCCTTCACCGCTGCCCTTGCGCCAGCGCGGGACGCCTTCGGTGACGGAGGCGGTGCAGAAGACTTTGGTGTCGCCGAAGGAGATGAGGACTGAGCCCTCGGCGTGCTTGCTCCAGCCGCGTTCGATGGTGACGGGGCGGAGCTGTTCGGGGGTGCGGCCGTCGATGCGAGACATGGGCCCGACTTTATCCGCTGGCGGGGGTGGCTCCGTTCGGGTGCGGTGGGCGGCCGTCCGGGGGACGTTCGGCGCCGGGCCCTTGTCCGGGTACGGCGCAGGCCCCGCACCGGGTCGGGTGCGGGGCCTGCGCGGGCGTGGGGCCGGCGTGAGGTCAGCCGGTCACATCATGTCTTCGATGTCGGCGGCGATGGGGTCCGCGTCGGTGCCGATGACGACCTGGATCGCGGTGCCCATCTTGACGACGCCGTGCGCGCCGGCGGCCTTGAGGGCGGCTTCGTCGACCTTGCTGGGGTCGTGGACCTCGGTGCGGAGGCGGGTGATGCAGCCTTCGATCTCGTCGATGTTGTCGATACCGCCGAGCCCGGCGACGATCTTCTCAGCCTTGGTGGCCATGTCCTTCTCCCTGTTTCACGCGCAGACGGCCGCCCGCTGCGGGTCCGTTTCGTCACGGTAACGCACGGTTGGCCCAACTTCGCGGGCGGGTAACCGGACGATCCCGAAAGATGACGATCACCGGCGCCCTGCCTTCGGGACGGACCCCGGACCGTGACGCAACTGGTCTACACCAGTTTGCAACGCCCGCCAAACGTGAAGTGTTCCGGGAGGACGCCCATGAGTTCGAGCGCCGCTGCGGTACCGCAGCAAAAATGGTGGAACGGACCGGTCCAGGGCCTGCAGAAGGTCGGGCGGAGCCTTCAGCTCCCGGTGGCCGTCCTCCCGGCGGCAGGCCTGCTCGTCAGCCTCGGCAACCTGTTCGGCTCCTATCTGCACGGCTCCTTCTGGGAGAAGACCGCCTCGGTCCTCCTCAACGGCGGCGGCGCGATCCTCGACGGCAAACTCGGCCTGCCGCTGCTCTTCTGCATCGGCGTGGCCATCGGCTTCGCGAAGAAGGCGGACGGCTCCACCGCTCTGGCGGCCGTGGTGGGCTTCCTCGTCTACCGCGGAGTGCTGACCGCCTTCCCCATGGACGGGACGGTCACGGACGAGCTGCCCAACGGTGAGCCGCAGAACCCGGGCGTCCTCGGCGGCATCCTCATCGGCCTGCTGACCGCGGTGGTCTGGCAGCGTTTCCACCGGACCAAGCTGGTGGACTGGCTGGGCTTCTTCAACGGACGGCGTCTGGTGCCGATCCTGATGGCCTTCCTCTGCGTGATCCTCGGCGTGCTGTTCGGGCTGCTGTGGCAGCCGGTGGGCGACGGGCTGACCTGGTTCTCGGAGCGGCTGATCAACCTCGGCTCGTGGGGCGCGGCGATCTTCGGCTTCGCGAACCGGCTGCTGATCCCGGTCGGCATGCACCAGTTCCTGAACACGTTCTTCTGGTTCCAGGCGGGCGAGTTCGTCGGGTCGGACGGCCAGACCGTGCAGGGCGACATCTCCCGGTTCTTCGCCGAGGACCCGACGGCCGGCCAGTTCACCTCGGGCTTCTTCCCGATCATGATGTTCGGCCTGCCGGCCGCGGCCCTGGCCATCACCCACACCGCGCGGCCCGAGCGCCGCAAGGAAGTGGCGGGCCTGATGGTGTCGGTGGCGCTGACCTCGTTCGTCACGGGTGTGACCGAGCCCATCGAGTTCTCGTTCATGTTCGTCGCGCCGCTGCTGTACGGCGTGCACGCGGTGCTCACCGGAGCCTCCATGGGCATCACCTGGCTGCTGGGGGTGCATGCCGGGTTCAGCTTCTCGGCCGGGTTGATCGACTACATCGTCAACTGGCATCTGGATACGAAACCCTGGCTGATCCTCCCGATCGGCGCGTGCTTCGCGGTGATCTACTACGTGGTCTTCCGCTTCGCGATCACCGCGTTCAACCTCAAGACACCGGGGCGCGAACCGGAGGAGGTCGAGAAGGAGATCGAGAAGGATTTGACGAAGTAGCAGCACACCGGGGCTTTGCCCCGGCCCCCGCAAGGCCCTCGGACCACCCGGTCCGGGGGCCTTCGGCATGTCACCGAACGTATCCCGTCTGCTACTGCGAATGAGATAGGGAATTGAAGGTTCCTTATCTAACCCTCACCGTGCTAAAACTGGTCTACACCACTGAGTGGTCCAGACCACGGCGCTCTGCCGCAGGGTCTGTCGAGTCGCCGCCTCCCCGCATCAACGACCTGGGCGGCACCGTGTCCCATGGAGGAAGTTGATGACCACGGCTGAGACCGCACCCGCGGCCGAGAAGAAGAAGGGCGCCGGCGCGATGGCCGTCATGCAGCGTATCGGCCGCAGCCTCATGCTGCCGGTCGCCGTGCTGCCGGCCGCCGCGCTCCTGGTCCGCCTCGGCGACAAAGACATGCTGGGCCGCGAGTCGTTCCCGACCTTCATCACGAAGCTCGCCGGTTACATGGCCGCAGGTGGTGGCGCGCTCCTCGACAACATGGCGCTGCTGTTCGCCGTCGGTATCGCCATCGGCTTCGCAAAGAAGTCGGACGGCTCAACCGCCCTCGCGGCCGTCACCGGCTACCTGGTCTTCAAGAACGTGCTGGCCACGTTCACGGACCCGAACCTGGACAAGATAGCCAAGGTCGTCGACGGCAAGATCGTCATGACTGAGGCACCGGTGGACGCCAAGGTCCTCGGCGGTGTCGTGATGGGTATCGTCGTCGCGCTGCTGTACCAGAAGTTCTACCGGACCAAGCTGCCCGACTGGGCCGGCTTCTTCAGCGGCCGGCGCCTGGTCCCGATCCTCTCGGCCCTCGCCGGTCTGGTCATCGGCATCGTCTTCGGTCTGATCTGGCCGGTCCTCGGCGCCGGTCTGCACAACTTCGGTGAGTGGCTCGTCGGCTCCGGCGCCGTCGGCGCGGGCATCTTCGGTGTCGCCAACCGTGCGCTGATCCCGGTCGGCATGCACCACCTGCTGAACTCCTTCCCGTGGTTCCAGGCGGGCGAGTACAACGGCAAGAACGGCGACATCGCCCGCTTCCTGGAGGGCGACCCCACCGCCGGACAGTTCATGACCGGCTTCTTCCCGATCATGATGTTCGCCCTCCCGGCGGCCTGCCTCGCGATCGTCCACTGTGCCCGCCCGGAGCGCCGCAAGGTCGTCGGCGGCATGATGTTCTCCCTCGCGCTGACCTCGTTCGTCACCGGTGTGACCGAGCCGATCGAGTTCACGTTCATGTTCATCGCCCCGGTGCTGTACGCGATCCACGCGGTGCTGACCGGTGTGTCGATGGCCCTGACCTGGGCGCTCGGCATGAAGGACGGCTTCGGCTTCTCGGCCGGTCTGGTCGACTTCCTGCTGAACCTCGGTATCGCGTCGAAGCCCTGGCTGCTGGTCCTGGTCGGCCTCTGCTTCGCGGTGATCTACTACGTGATCTTCCGCTTCGCGATCACCAAGTTCAACCTCCCGACCCCGGGCCGGGAGTCGGACGAGGAGCTCGCCGAGCTGCAGAAGGCCGAGGCGAAGTAGCCTCCGCCTCTACCCGTACGTACACCTCACCCGTACGTACATACGCCGGAGCCCCCGCTCCCCGAGGATGTCTCTCGGGGGCGGGGGCTCCGGTGTGCGGCAGCCGCCTGTCGTACGGTCGCGTCAGCCCTGCCGTACGGGCACGTCCAGCCGGTAGATCTGGCGGGAGCCGCCCTCCGGGCCCGGGCCGGTCGGCTCGCCGGGGCGGAAGCCGAGCCTCTCGTAGAAGACGCGGGCCCCGCTCGTCACGGCCCCGGGGTGGTCGGGGCCGAAGGTGACCACCTCGACGGTGCCGGGCCCGGTGACGTACCGGCGCATCGCTTCCGCCATCAGCAGGCGGCCCACGCCCGCGCCCCGGGTGCGCTCGGAGGTGACGAGCCAGTGCACGTGGTACGTGGGCGGCTCGGCGCCGAACAGCAGACCGCCGACCGGGCCGGGCGCGTCGGCGGGCTCGGTGGACTCCATGGACTCGGCGACCAGGGCCGCCCCGTCACGGATGTGGGCGTTCACCGCCCGGTGGAAGCCCGGCTCCTCGACCATCGGCCCGAACCAGTGCTCGACCTGGGACGCCAGGGTCAGGAAGCCGTCGAGATCGCCCTCCCGGGCGGGTCTGATCGTGATCATCCCGGGAGTCTCGCAGAGCGGGCCGCGGTCCGGCGGCCGGCTCTCAGATCTCGTACACCGCGCCCGGAGCCGCCAGCTCCACCGGGCCCGGGTAGACCGCGCGGGCGTCGGCGACGTTGCGGTCGGCGTCGGTCCACGGCGGGATGTGGGTGAGGACGAGCCGGCGCACTCCGGCGCGGGCCGCCGCCTCGCCGGCCTCGCGGCCGTTCAGGTGCAGGTCGGGGATGTCCTCCTTGCCGTCGACGAACGACGCCTCGCAGAGGAACAGGTCCGCGTCCCGGGCCAGGTCCTCCAGCGCGTCGCAGGTCCCCGTGTCGCCGGAGTAGACGAGGGAGGAGCCGCCGTGCTCGATCCGGATGCCGAAGGTGTCGACCGGGTGGCAGACCTTCTCCGTACGGACCGAGAAGGGGCCGATCTCGAAGGATCCCGACTTGAGGGTGTGGAAGTCGAAGACCTCGCTCATCGCCCGGTCGGACGGGGTGTCGCCGTGGGCGGCGGTCAGGCGCTGCTCGGTGCCCTCGGGGCCGTAGACCGGGAGGGGGACGGGGCGGGCGCCGTCGTGCCGGTAGTAGCGCACGACGAAATACGCGCACATGTCGATGCAGTGGTCGGCGTGCAGATGGCTGAGGAAGATCGCGTCGAGGTCGTAGAGACCGACGTGGCGCTGCAGCTCGCCGAGGGCGCCGTTGCCCATGTCGAGGAGCAGCCGGAAGCCGTCGGCCTCTACGAGGTAGCTCGAGCATGCCGAACCCGTGGACGGGAACGAGCCGGAGCAGCCGACGACGGTGAGCTTCATGGAGCGTGAACCTCCGAGACGTGGGAACGGGGAGGGTTCGTGCGATTCCGCCGGAGCTTCGTACGGTTCCTGCGGTTCCCGCGGGACGGGTTTTGCGGTTTGTCGAGCGTAAGGCGCGAAACTCCACGTCGCTCCTCCGCTGCCCTCCGTTGTGGGGGAACTCACCTGCTCTGTCACCGGTTCGATGGAAGCGCGCCCACGGGTACGGTCGGTGGATGGACACGATCTGGTGGGTGGCGCTGGTCGCCGTGGTTCTGCTCGCGCTCGTCGCCGCGGTGGTGGACGGGCGGGGGCGCTCGGACCGCGGGCCGCGTTCGCGGCGGCCCCGGCAGCCGGCCGGGTCGACCCGGCCGTCGTCGCGGCCCTCGCGGCCGTCGCGGCCTTCAGCCCCGGAAGGGCGGGCGCCGCGGGCCGGTGAGGTGTGGTGGGCCGATGTGCCGTACGAGGACGGGCCCGGGTCGAAGGACCGGCCGTGTCTGGTGATCTCGGTACGGGGGCGGGGCCGGGGGCGTACGGCGCTGGTCGCCAAGATCACCAGCAAGCATCACGAGGAGCGGCCCGGGGTGATCGCGCTGCCCGCCGGGACGGTGGGGGATCAGCGGGGGCGGCAGAGCTTTCTGGAGACGGATGAGCTGCGCGAGGTCCGGCTCGCCGGGTTTCGGCGGCGGGTGGGGGCGGTGGATGCGGAGCTGTGGGAGCGCGTGCGGGGGTTGGGGGCGGGGTGAGGGCGGGGCCCTTTCGGGGCGCTGCCCCGGGCCCCGCTCCTCAATCGCCGGAGGGGCTTGAAGGTGCGCCCGGACGGGCTTGAAAGGATGTCCTCAAACGCCGGACGGGCTGGGAGGTGCGCCCGGACGGGCTTGAAGGAAAGATGTCCTCAAGCGCCGGACGGGCTGGGTCTACCCCGGACGGGCTGGGTTTGCCACCGGACGGGCTGGGTTTGCCACCGGACGGGCTGGGTTTGCCCCGGGCGGGCTGGGTGGGGTTACGCCCAGAGTTGGCCCTGGAGGGTTTCGATCGCTGCTTCTGTCGTCTCCGCCGTGTAGACGCCCGTCGACAGGTACTTCCAGCCGCCGTCCGCCACCACGAAGACGATGTCGGCGCTCTCCCCCGCCTTGACCGCCTTGTTGCCCACGCCGATCGCCGCGTGAAGTGCGGCGCCGGTGGAGACGCCCGCGAAGATGCCCTCCTGCTGGAGGAGTTCGCGGGTGCGGGTGACCGCGTCGGCGGAGCCGACCGAGAAGCGGGTGGTGAGGACCGAGGCGTCGTAGAGCTCGGGGACGAAGCCCTCGTCGAGGTTGCGGAGGCCGTAGACCAGGTCGTCGTAGCGGGGTTCGGCGGCGACGATCTGGATGCCGGGGCGGTTCTCCCGGAGGTAGCGGCCGACGCCCATGAGGGTGCCGGTGGTGCCGAGGCCCGCGACGAAGTGCGTGATGGACGGGAGGTCGGTGAGGATCTCGGGTCCGGTGGTGGCGTAGTGGGCGCCCGCGTTGTCCGGGTTGCCGTACTGGTAGAGCATCACCCAGTCCGGGTGCTCGGCCGACAGTTCCTTCGCGACGCGTACGGCGGTGTTGGAGCCGCCCGCGGCCGGGGAGGAGATGATCTCGGCGCCCCACATGGCGAGCAGGTCGCGCCGCTCCTGGGAGGTGTTCTCCGGCATGACGCAGACGATGCGGTAGCCCTTGAGCTTGGCCGCCATGGCGAGCGAGATGCCAGTGTTGCCGCTGGTGGGCTCCAGGATGGTGCAGCCGGGGGTGAGCCGGCCGTCCTTCTCGGCCTGTTCGACCATGTGGAGCGCCGGGCGGTCCTTGATCGAGCCGGTGGGGTTGCGGTCCTCCAGCTTGGCCCAGATGCGGACGTCCTCGGACGGGGACAGCCGCGGGAGGCGGACGAGGGGGGTGTTCCCCACGGCCGCCAGCGGGGAGTCGTACCGCATCAGCGCATGCCGCCGGCGACGGCCGGAAGGATCGTGACGTTGTCGCCGTCGCTGAGCTTGGTGGAGATGCCGTCGAGGAAGCGGACGTCCTCGTCGTTGAGGTAGACGTTTACGAAGCGGCGGAGCTGTTCGCCGTCGACAATGCGCTCACGGATGCCGGTGTGGCGGCTCTCCAGGTCGGCGAAGAGGTCGGCGAGGGTGTCCCCGTTGCCTTCGACGGCCTTCGCGCCGTCGGTGTAGGTGCGGAGGATGGTCGGGATGCGGACCTCGATGGCCATGGCGTGGGCTCCTGTCGAAAGCGGAGTGGTGGCGTGGGGCGCGCGTTTCTGCCCCCGCGCAGGGGGTGGTGCGTGTGGGTGGGCGCGCGGACCGCGGCTCAGGCCGGGCGGCTCACGGGCAGGCTGCGGTGGGACAGATCGCGCTGGCGAGCCTGCACAGGTCGACGTGCAGCCGCGCGACGAGCAGCGTGCCCGGCGTCTTGTTGCTCACGTCATGGGGAACCATGCGGGCATCGTATCGATTCCCTGTGCGGAAACCCGAGTACCGTCCCGCATGGTGGATGCTCGGCGACCGCTATGTGGACTTCTGCTGCCGGGCGTGGTCCTGCGGTAGGTAGACCACCGTGGGTGCGCCGGTCTTCGGGTGGGTGCTGACCTCGGCGGCCACGCCGTACACCTCGCTCAGCAGCTCGGCCGTGAGGACCTTCTCCGGAGTGCCGGAGGCGACGACGCGGCCGTCCTTGAGGACGTAGAGGCGGTCGCAGTAGTACGCGGCGAGGTTGAGGTCGTGCAGGGCAAGGAGGTTGGTGGTGCCGAGGTCGCGGACCAGGGAGAGGATCTCCAGCTGGTAGCGGATGTCCAGGTGGTTGGTCGGCTCGTCCAGGACGACGAGCGAGGGCTGCTGGACCAGGGCGCGGGCGACCAGGGCGCGCTGGCGTTCGCCGCCGGAGAGGGAGGCGAACGTACGGGGTTCGAGTGCGGCGATGCCGACCCGGGCGAGGGCCTCGGTGACGAGGGCGGTGTCGGCGGCGGTGTCCGCCTCCCAGAACCGCTTGTGCGGGGCGCGGCCCATCGCGACGACCTGGCCGACGGTGAGCTCGAATCCGGCGTGGCCGTCCTGCGGGACGGTGGCGATGCGCTGGGCGCGGGCCTTCACGGGGAGGGTGGCGAGGTCGTCGCCGTCGAGGAGGACGCGGCCGTGGGTGGGGCGCAGGGTGCCGTAGACGCAGCGAAGCAGGGTGGTCTTGCCACTGCCGTTGGGGCCGACGAGGCCGACGGTCTCGCCGTCGGCGGCGGTGAGGTCGACGGCGTCGACGAGGTGGCGGCCCTCGCCGATGCCGTACGAGAGGCCCTCGGTGCGCAGGGTGGTCACGGGCGGGCTCCCTCGGCGGAACGTACGTGTGTCGTCGTGCGGGTGCTCCGGACGGAGAAGAGCCTCATGCCGGTGCTCCGGACGGGAAAGGGCCCCATGGCGGTACTCCGGACGGAGAAAGGCCTCATGCCGGTGCTCCGGACAGGAACTGGCCTCATGCCGGTGCTCCCTCGGGCCTGCGGCGCAGCATCCACAGGAAGAACGGGCCGCCGGTGAGGGCCGTGAGCACGCCGACCGGGATGTCCTGCGGGGCGGCGAGCGTCCGGGCGGCCAGGTCGGCGAGGACCAGGAACACCGCCCCGCCGAGCGCGACCACGGGCAGCAGTGCGCGGTGTGCGGCGCCGACGGCCATCCGGGCCATGTGCGGGACCATCAGGCCGACGAAGCCGATGGCCCCGCTGTACGCGACGAGCACTCCGGTCATCAGGGAGGCGAGGACGAAGACGGCGGCCCGGAAGCGGGCGGTGTCGAGGCCGAGGACGGTGGCGCCCTCCTCCCCCACCAGGAGCAGGTCGAGCGGCCGGGCCAGGGTGAGGAGTACGGCGGTGCCGACGACCAGGGTGACCGCGGGGAGCGCGAGCATGTCCCAGCGGGCCGAGCCGAGGCCGCCGAGGGTCCAGTAGAGGACTTCCTGGAGGTGGTCGGCGCGGGCGGAGGTGACCAGGATCAGGCTGGTCAGGGCGGACAGGACGTAGGAGACGGCGACCCCGGCGAGGACGAGCCGGTTGGTGGTGAGGCCGCCCCCGCCGCGCGCCAGGGTGTAGACGAGCAGCAGCGAGAGCAGCGCTCCGGCGAAGGCGGCGGCCGGGATCGTGACGGTGGTGGCGAGGGTGGCGCCGATGCCGAGGACGATCACCAGGACCGCGCCGGTGGAGGCTCCGGAGGAGACGCCGAGGAGGAACGGGTCGGCGAGCTGGTTGCGTACGAGGGCCTGGAGGACGGTGCCGATGACGGCGAGTCCGGCGCCGACGACGATGCCGAGCAGCACCCGGGGCAGCCGGACGTCCAGGACGATCGTGCGGAAGGGGCTCGCCTCGGCCCGCCCGGTCAGGATGTCGAGGACCTGGCCGGGCGGGATGCGGACGGAGCCGAGGGCGAGGGCGGCGAGCACGGCGGCGGCCAGGAGCGCGGCGAGGACGCCGAGCACCAGGACGTAACCGAGCGGCCGCCGCGGTGCGGAGGCGCGGCAGCTCACGGGGTGGTGGCCGCCTTGACCGCCTCCGGGTGGAGCTGGGCCGCGAGCTTGTCGACGGCGGCGGGGACGCGGACGCCGAGGACCGCGTCGGAGAGCGGCATGACGGCGAAGCGCTTGTTCTTGACGGCGGGGACGTCGGCGAGGGCCGGGTCGGTCAGGAGGCGCTTCTTCTTCTGTTCGACGGTGGTGGCGCCGTAGTCGTAGATCACGATGACCTCGGGCTTGCGGGCGACGACGTTCTCCCAGGAGGCGTCGCCGAAGGGCTTGTCGAGGTCGGCGAAGATGTTGGTGCCGCCGGCCCGCTCGATCAGCTCGTTGCCGATGCCCTCGCCGCCCGCGGTGAAGGCGGTCTTGTCCCCGCTGTCGTAGACGAAGACGGGCAGCGGCTCGATGTCCTTGAGCTTCTTCGCGGTCGCCTCGTTGTCGGCCTTCGCCTGCTTGATCCAGGCCTCGGCGCGGTCGGGGACGCCGAAGGTGCGGCCGACCTCGCGGATCTCCTCGTAGAGGGTGTCCATGGGCTGGTCGCCCTTGGTGCAGCTCTCGGTGTTGAGGCGGGTCTCGATGCCGGACTTCTCGAACGCCTCGCGGCCGCGGCCGTCGCCCGCGGTGAAGGCGCTGCCGTAGCCGCCGTAGACGAAGTCGGGGTTGGCGGCGAGGACCTGCTCGTAGGAGGGGTACTCCTTGGCGAGGACGGGGACGGAGGCGTAGTCCTTCGCGTACTTCGGCAGGACCTGGTCGTCGAGGTAGGCGGTGCCGACGAGGGAGCTCTTCAGGCCCAGTTCCAGCATGATCTCGGTGACGTGCTGGTTCATGGTCACGACGCGCTTCGGCGGGGCCTCGTACGTGGTGGTGACGCCGCAGTTCTTGACGGTGTACGGGAAGCCGTCGCTCTTGGCCGCGGCCTTGTCCCCGGTGGCGGTGTCGCCGTCGGAGGAGCTGGAGCAGGCGGTGAGGGCGAGCGGGAGCAGCACGGCGGCGGCTATGAGCGCGGGGGTGCGCCGGGACATGGCGGGGCCTCTCCGGGGGATTTCCGCGTCCCCTGGTCGATGCGAGAAGGCGGCGGGCCAGTTCCTGGCTTCCGGGCCGCCCTCCGGTGCGGAGGGATCCGTACGGGAGGGGGCCCGGTCACAGTGGCGGGACCGTGCCGGATTCGCACCGGCTTCCTGGTTCCTGCTGCCTTGTGGTCGGGTCTGGGGTGCAGTGTGCCAGACCCGTGCGGCGGGTCCGCGAGCTGCCCGGGTGCTCAGTACGCCTCGACGACCTGCACGTCTTCCTCGGTGATCTCGCCGTCCACGATGCGGTACGAGCGGAACTGGAAGGGGCCGGAGCCGTCGGTGTCGGCGGTGGAGACGAGGACGTAGTGGGCGCCGGGCTCGTTGGCGTACGTCACGTCGGTGCGGGAGGGGTAGGCCTCGGTCGCCGTGTGCGAGTGGTAGACGATCACGGGCTCCTCGTCGCGGTCGTCCATCTCGCGGTACAGCTTGAGGAGGTCGGCCGAGTCGAACTCGTAGAACGTGGGCGAGCGGGCGGCGTTGAGCATCGGGATGAAGCGCTCGGGGCGGTCCGTCCCGGCCGGGCCCGCGACCACTCCGCACGCCTCGTCGGGGTGGTCGGCGCGGGAGTGGGCGACGATCTGGTCGTAGAGCGTCTGGGTGATGGTCAGCATGGCGCCAGGATATGCAGGCAGGCCCCCGCGTACCGGTGGGTGGTACGCGGGGGCCCGCATGCTGGACGCCGTCGGCCTTTGGGGAGGCCGGGGGCGGTCCGGGAGGAAGGGGGCGGTGTGGGGCCCGCCGCCCGGGTCAGCGGGTGCCGGAGGTGGCCTTCCCGGTCTCCTCCGGGGTGCGCGCCTGGAGCACCCGGTAGGAGACGAAGAGGATGAGCGCCCACAGCGGTGCGCAGTACAGCGAGATCCTGGCGTCCTCGTCGATCGCCATCATCACGATGACCATGCCGATGAAGGCGAGCGCGAACCAGCTCGTGTACGGGGCGCCGGGGGCCTTGAACGAGGACTGCGGCAGCATGCCCGCGTCGGCCAGGCGGCGGTAGCGGATCTGGCTGATCAGGATCATGATCCAGGCCCACATGCCGGAGATGGTCGCGAAGGAGACGACGTAGTTGAACGCCTCGCCCGGCCACTGGTAGTTGATCCACACGCCGACGAGCATCAGGGCGGCGGAGAACGTGGTGCCCACCAGCGGCAGGCCGTTCTTCGTCAGCTTGGTGAAGGCCCGGGGGCCCTGGCCGTTGAGGGCGAGGTCGCGGAGCATGCGGCCGGTGGAGTACATGCCGGAGTTGCAGGAGGAGAGCGCCGCGGTGAGGACGACGAAGTTGACGATGGCGGCGCCGACGCCGAGGCCCATCTCCTCGAAGGCCTTCACGAACGGCGAGACGCCGGGCTTGAAGGTGGACCACGGCACGACCGACAGGATCATGATGAGCGCGCCGACGTAGAAGACGGCGATGCGCCACGGCACGGTGTTGATGGCCTTGGGCAGCACGGTCTTGGGGTCCTTGGACTCCCCGGCGGTGACGCCGACGAGTTCCACGGCGAGGAAGGCGAACATGACGATCTGGAGCGTCATGAGCGTGCCGGTGATGCCGTTCGGGAAGAAGCCGCCGTCGTTCCAGAGGTTGGAGACGGTCGCGGTGTCGCCGGCGTCGGAGAACCCGACGGTGAGGACGCCCGCGCAGATCAGGATCATGCCGATGATGGCGGTGACCTTGACCATGGAGAACCAGAACTCCAGCTCACCGAAGAGCTTCACGGAGATCAGGTTCGCGCCGTACAGAATGACGGTGAACACCAGGGCGGACAGCCACTGCGGAATGTTCCACCAGTACGTCATATAGGTGGCCGCGGCGGTGACTTCGGTGATTCCGGTGACGACCCAGAAGAGCCAGTACGTCCAGCCGGTCACGAATCCGAAGAACGGGCCGATGAATTCCCGCGCGTACTCCGAGAAGGAGCCGGACACGGGGCGGTACATGAGGAGTTCGCCCAGTGCCCGCATGATGAAGAAGATGACCAGGCCCGCGATGACGTAGGCCAGGATGAGGCTGGGCCCGGCCCGGTCGATGGCTTTGCCCGCGCCGAGGAAGAGCCCGGTGCCGATGGCTCCGCCGATGGCGATCATCTGAATCTGACGAGCTCCCAGACCGCGCTGGTATCCCTCGCCACTGGTCCCGGCGTCCCCGGCGTCGCCGCCGGGCTGACCCTTGTCGACCTGTCCCTCGTCGACCTGCGCCGATGTCATGGTGGTGCGCCTTTCTCCACGCCGATCCGCGCCGTGACGGCTGCGGATCAGGTCCTGATCCCCCCGGATATGGATGGAGTGCGACCGGCGTTCGGCCGGTTTGTAGCGCCCCCGGGAACAGGGGTGGCGTCCCCGGGCGGTCGTGAAGATTTATCACGGCCGTCACGGGACACTGTGGGACATTCTGTGGCGCACGCCACAGGGAAAAGCGGACAAGGGGTTCCGTACGCCACGAATGCCACCTGTCACTTGGTGCGATCGTTATACGGATCTGAGCGTCCGTTGAGCGAACGGAGCGGCCCCTCCGGCGGCACGAAGGAGCCGCGAAGGGGCCGTGGAAGGACTGTGCGGGAAGGGCCTCGGCGGAGGAGCCGCGGATTTACGGCATCAGCGTTTCGACGAGCGTTTCCTGGAGTGCGCCGAGCCAGAGGTAGGCCATCACCATGGGCTTGCGCGGATCGGTGTCGGGGAGCCGGTAGAGGGAGCCCTCCTCGCCCTGGTCCTCGTCGGCGACCTCCAGCCGGGTGCCGATGGTCAGGCGCAGGTCGTTGAGGGTGCCGAGCCAGCTGCGGCACTCGTCGCCGGTGAGGGTGAGGACCGCGCCGCCGTCCCCGACGGGCGAGAGCGCGTCCAGGGTGCGCACGACGGCGACGGCGTCGTCGCGCTTGCGCGAGCGCAGGTCCATCTCGGTGAAGCGGCGGAACTCCGCGGACAGCGCGCGCAGCTCCTCCTCCGGCGTTCCGCCGTCGGCGGGCCGGTCGGGGCCGTTGTAGGCGTCGGGGAAGAGCCGGGCGAGCGCCGGGTCGGAGGGCGGCTTGCTGGGGCCCTCGGCGAAGAGGGCGGCGAGCGGGTCCTCGCCGTCGGCGGGCTGGTCGCCCGGGCCGATCAGTTCGAGCAGCTGGACGACGAGGGAGCGCAGGATGGAGATCTCGACCTCGTCGAGCGCGACGGCCGCGCCGCCGCCTGGGGTGGCCTCGAAATGGCCGGCCATGGATTCTCCGATGGTGGATCGAACGGGGCGGGTGGAGGCGGGGCGGGTGACGGCGGACGGACGACGCCCTGAGGGGGTTTAGTTGCGGTCCTGGGTGAGGGTGGCCCACAGCCCGTAACCGTGCATGGCCTGGACGTCGCGTTCCATCTCCTCGCGGCTCCCGCTGGAGACGACGGCGCGGCCCTTCTGGTGCACGTCCAGCATGAGCTTGTGGGCCTTGTCCTTCGGGTAGCCGAAGTAGGCCTGGAAGACGTAGGTCACGTAGCTCATGAGGTTGACCGGGTCATTGTGGACGAGCGTCACCCACGGGACGTCCGGCTCGGGGACCGCGAAGGTCTCCTCGGCCGAATCAGGACGTTCGATCTCTACGGGGGTAGCAACGCTCACCTGTCCCATGCTGCCACCCGGGCGGGTCCGGCGCACAAACGGACCCCACATCTCGTCACTTTGACGAATAGGGGGTAGCATCCCAGCCATGAACTCAGCGGACCTCGGGCGACGGGTCGGCGTTCCGTCGACCGCGCTCTTCACCGACCAGTACGAGCTGACCATGGTGCAGGCGGCCCTCAAGGCCGGCACCGCCGACCGGCACTCGGTCTTCGAGGCGTTCACCCGCCGACTGCCCGAGGGGCGGCGCTACGGTGTCGTCGCGGGCACCGGGCGGGTGCTCGACGCGGTGGAGAACTTCCACTTCGACGACGAGATGATCGGCTTCCTGCGGCAGCAGGAGATCGTCGACGAGCCGACCCTCGAATGGCTCGCCGGCTACCGCTTCAGCGGCGACATCTGGGGCTATCCGGAGGGCGAGGTCTACTTCCCCGGCTCCCCGATCCTGCGGGTGGAGGGCTCCTTCGCCGAGTGCGTGCTGCTGGAGACGGTGATCCTCTCCATCCTCAACCACGACTCCGCCATCGCCGCCGCCGCCTCGCGGATGTCGGCCGCCGCCGGGGGCCGCCGGCTGATCGAGATGGGCGCGCGGCGCACCCACGAGCTCTCCGCGGTGGCCTCGGCCCGCGCGGCGTACGTCGGCGGCTTCGACGCCACCTCCGACCTGGCGGCGGGCTTCCGCTACGCGATCCCGACCGTCGGCACCAGCGCGCACGCCTTCACCCTGCTGCACGACACCGAGCGCGACGCGTTCCGAGCGCAGGTCGACTCGCTGGGCCGGGGCACGACGCTGCTGGTCGACACGTACGACGTGGCCGAGGCGGTCCGGGCGGCCGTCGAGATCGCGGGGCCCGAGCTCGGCGCCGTACGGATCGACTCCGGAGACCTGCTGCTGGTCGCGCACCGGGTGCGGCAGCAGCTGGACGAGCTCGGGGCGACGGGCACGAAGATCGTGGTGACCTCGGACCTGGACGAGTACGCCATCGCCTCGCTGGCGGCCGCGCCGGTGGACGCGTACGGGGTCGGCACCCAGCTGGTCACCGGGAGCGGGCACCCCACCTGCTCGATGGTCTACAAGCTGGTGGCCCGCGCCGGCTCGGCGGAGCCGGACGCTCCGCTGGTGCCGGTGGCGAAGAAGTCGCTCGGCGCGAAGTCGTCGAAGGGCGGTCGCAAGTGGGCCGCGCGCCGGACCGACGAGCACGGCGTCGCCGAGGCCGAGGTGATCGGCACCGGTCCTGTGCCCGCGTCGGCCGGCCGGCCGCTGCTGGTGGAGCTGGTGCGCGGGGGCGAGGTCCTCGTGCGCGAGCCCCTGGACGCCGTCCGCGAGCGGCACGTGGCCGCGCGCGCGGAGCTGCCGATGTCGGCGATCCAGCTGTCGCGCGGCGAGCCGGTGATCCCGACCGAGTACGCCTGAGAACGCTTGAGAACGCCGGGGAACGGCCCGGGGCGGCCCGCGGTGGGCCGTCCCGGCCGGCCCGGACCGGCCGGGTCCGTAACCGGGGGTTTGGCCGACGGGCTTGATTGTGACGTTCCAGTGCCTAGGCTCGAACCCTCGGACCCACCCGGGCACACCCATCCCGGTCCCACCGCTCCGGCATCCGCCACCGCTCCATCCGCTCCCGCCCCCACCGAAGGACACCCGCCATGCACCGCGCATTGATCGTCGTGGACGTTCAGAACGACTTCTGCGAGGGCGGCAGCCTCGCGGTGGCGGGCGGTGCCGATGTCGCCGCCGCCATCACCGACCTGATCGGCGATGCCCAGCCCGGTTACCGCCATGTGGTGGCCACCCGCGACCACCACATCGACCCGGGCGACCATTTCTCGCCCAGCCCGGACTTCGAGCACTCCTGGCCGGTGCACTGCGTCGCCGGTACGGAGGGCGTCGGCTTCCACCCGAACTTCGCGCCCGCCGTCGCCTCCGGCGCGATCGACACCGTGTTCGACAAGGGGGCGTATTCGGCCGCGTACAGCGGATTCGAGGGCTCCGACGAGAACGGCACCGGCCTCGCCCAGTGGCTGCGTGACCGCGAGGTCACCGAGGTCGACGTGGTCGGCATCGCCACCGACCACTGCGTGCGGGCCACCGCGCTGGACGCGGCCCGTGAGGGCTTCGTCACGCACGTGCTGCTCGACCTGACCGCGGGCGTGTCCGGGGCGACCACCGAACGGGCCCTGGCGGAGCTGCGTACGGCGGGCGTGAAGCTCTCCGGCACGCCGGTCGTCGCGTCGTAGCCCTCCGGACCCGCTCCGGCAGGACCCGCCCGCCGAGCCCGTCGAGCCCTACGCGGCCGGGCGGGCCGGTCCGGCGTACCCGGTGGGGCCCAGCAGGGCCCTGATCGGGTGCCACAGCTCCTGGGCCGAGTGGGACGACTGATAGGAGTGCGGCGGCTGTGACGGCTGCGGCGTGAGGCCGCCGGGCCGCCCGGGCGGTTCCGCCTGTGGGGCGGCCCGCCACAGCAGCCCGTCCGGATGGTGCAGCACCGCCGTGACCTCGTCCGGCGTCGGCGGCTGGTCGTTGCCGCGCAGATAGACCGCCCGCAGCCCCAGATTGCGCAGCCTGGTCAGGGCGCGCGCCCGGTTCGCCGCGTGCACCAGCACCCGCACCGGGGCTCCGGGCCCGGCTCCCGTACCGCCGCAGAATCCGGTGCCGTCGGCCGGTCTGGTCAGGGTCAGGGCGACCACCACCGTGCCGTTCGGCAACCTGCAGAAACCTCCGCCTGCCATGCTCCACGCTCCCCCGTGAGACGTCGTGTCAATAAGGATGTGAACAAGACGCACCTAAACACGATCGGCCGTCGCCCGCTAGAGGGCGACGGCCGATCATGGTTTGACCTGCGGTTTTACTTGATCAGCGACCCGAGGGGCTGACCAGCACGCTCATCGTCTGTCCGTTGAGGGGCTCGTGCACGATGGAGATGCGGGTGTTCGTGTCAGAAACCTTGACACTGCCCGTGGGGTTCTCCTTGTACCAGTAGGTGCCCTTGCGGTCGTCGAAGACCGGGTTGCCCAGCGCGGGCTTGATCTTCAGCGGGACGTCCGCGTTGTGGAGCGTGAAGCCCTTGTTCGGGTACCAGCTGAACGGCGCGTCGAACGGCTGGATCTTGTTGCGCAGGAGCGAGCCGTCCTTCCACTTGAGCGGCTTGGCGTGCGCGTCGATCGGCAGGATCAGACCCTGGCCCGGGTGGACGGAGGTGTTGTTGTCCTTCTGGGAGGTGTCCCAGAGCCAGACCAGCAGACCCGTCTGGTACGCGTAGTGCTCGACCCAGTCCGGACGCGTGCCGGAGAAGCCGAAGTTGTACGGGCCGACCTTCAACGTCTCGTCGTACGAGACGTACTGGCGGTTCTCCGCGATGTAGTACTGCGGGTAGTCCTGGGTGAAGGACTCGCCGATCCGCGAGAAGCCCTTCGAGGTCCAGCCGTTGTCGTCGCCCTCGGCGTTGTCCGAGAAGAGCTCGGCGCCGTCGGCGGTGACGGTGATGGCGTCGGCCGCGAAGCCCTTGCCGCCCGCGCCGCCGTCCGTCTGGTAGCGGAAGCGGAGGTCGACCTTCTTGCCCGCGTAGGCGTCCAGCGGGAAGGAGAGCTTCTTGTAGTCGCCCGAGACGTCGGTCAGGGCCGGCTTGTCACTGGCGTCGCGCGGGATGGCCTTGCCGTCGGCGGTGCCGTCGAGCGCGGTCCAGCTGGTGCCGCCGTTGTCGGACACCTCGGTGTAGAGGTAGTCGTAGTCGGCCTCGATGTCGTACCAGCCCGAAAGGTCCAGCGTGGCCTTGGACTTGCCGGTCAGGTCGACCGAGCGGGTCAGGGTGTTCGACAGGTCGTCGCCCATGTCGCTCCACCACTGCTTCGCACCCTCGGCGGGCTTGACGACGGTGGTGGTGACGGCCTTCTTCGGCAGCTCGACGACGAGCGCCTGCGGGTTCTTGGTGTTGTACTCCGAGACGCCCAGCTTGTGCAGCGAGGTCTTGCCCGCCTTGGCCGTGTCGTAGTCGAGCCAACCCAGCTGGAGCTTGTCCCACGAGGTCATGTCGCCCGGCAGGTTGCCGATCTCGCCCTTGCCGGTGCCGAGCCAGGAGCCCGCCGACATCAGGGACCAGAAGCCGACCGAGTTCTCGCCGCCGCCGGAGGTGTCGTACAGGTCCGGCAGACCGAGGTCGTGGGCGTACTCGTGGGCGAAGACGCCCAGTCCGCCGTTCTCGGGCTGGACGGTGTAGTCGCCGACCCAGATGCCCGTGTCGCCGATCTGCGCGCCGCCGGCCTTGTTGTTCTCGGGGCCGGTCGCACCCGCGTTGGTGCCGTACGCGTACCAGCGGTGCGCCCAGATGGCGTTCTCGCCCTCGGCGCCGCCACCGGCCGACTCGTCCTCGCCGGCGTGGACCAGCTGGAAGTGGTCGATGTAGCCGTCGGGCTCGTTGAAGTTGCCGTCGCCGTCGAAGTCGTAGCGGTCCCACTGGTCGTACTCGGCCAGGTTCGCCTTGATCTCGGCGTCGGTGCGGCCCTTGGCCTGCTGGTCGGCGACCCAGGCGTTCACGCCGTCGCGGACCGCGTCCCACACGTTGGCGCAGTTGGACTGGCCGCAGTAGTTGGAGCCGTAACGGGCCTCGTTGTAGGGGACCTTGACCCAGTCGGAGACCTCGCCCTCGACCGAGTAGCGGCCCGAGGAGGTCTTCTCGTAGTAGGTCTTGAGCGAGTGGACGCCCTTGCCCTCGCCGAAGTAGAGCTCCTGGAAGTGCTCCTGGTTGTAGTCGTCCTTCCAGGCGGTGCTGTTGTCCTTCTTCGGGTCCGGCTTGGCGATCTCGTTGTGCGCCGGGCCCGGGGTGCCGCCGTACTTCTTGACGGGCGGCTTGGGGCCGTCGCCGTCCGGGTCGAACATCGTGGTGTCGTCGACCTCGTCGCCGAACTCCAGCAGGATGGTGAAGATCTTGTCGGTCTTCTCCCGGCCGAGCTCCACGTACTTCTTGTCGCCGAGCTTGACGACCTTGGAGCCGCTCCGGTTCGCCACCTTCTTGTCCCCGGACAGCACCTGCTCCAGCGCGGCCTCGCGCTGGGCGGCCTGCTGCTCGCTGAAGGGGCCTTCCAGGTTGTGCTCCACATGCCCCTTGGCCGGCGCCGGGTCACGGCGGTCGACGGTGGAGACACCGGAACCTGATGAGCTGTCATGCGCCTGGGCGGTGGCGAAGGTCGACGCCGTCGCAGCGGTCGCAGCCATGGCCACGACAACGGCGGCGGTGCGAAGCGCCCGTCTCTGATTGGTCACTTGATGCAGTCCTCCCCGGGCGTCCGCGCAGCGGCCAGGGGGGTATGTAGCGGGCCGCGCGCGTAAACGCGTCACAAGTGACGACATTCGATCGGAGTTATGAGAGAAAAGACAGACCTTGACTTGAACAGACCAAGTGCACTATGCGGAGCACTCATCCGGTATGCGGACGGTATGAGGAGGGCATGGGAACGGTAAAAGAACGGCGAACGTCCGGACCAGGCCGTCGGCGCTTTCCAACAGGCGCGCCCCACCGTCCGGTTGGTGAGAGACGTGACTCCGTGCGCCCCCTGTGCACCGGTACCGTGGGTTAGGTCACGCTTACTACCGGTCCGTGTCGGGCATCCACCGTCGTAGGGTCGTTCGGCGCCTTCAACCGTGTCGACCGCCCGCCCATCCGACGTCCCGAGGACGGAAACCGCCATGCCGCGTCCGACTGCCGCACAGTTCGCCTACGGTTCGGCCACCGTCGTCGTCACGACGCTCGCCCTGCTGCTGCTGTTCCGCACGGAGTCCGGCATCGGCGTGGCCGCCGTCGGCGCGACCGCACTGGCCCTCGGCCTCCTGGTGGCCGTACGCCTGCCGCTCCCCCGCCACCCCGCGGCGGAGGGGACCGGACAGCCGGCGACCGCCCACGCCGCCCGGACCCAGCACGCCCTGGAGAGCATCGGGGCCCGGGAGCGGGTCCCGGCGCCCCGTTCGTCCGCGCGGGTGGACGAGCACTCGTTGCGCCGCTAGCGGGCGGCCACCACGACCGTCTTCGCCGCCTTGTCCTGGAGCCCCTGCCGGTAGGGCTTGTCGGTGAACATCAGCACGATGTTGATGAGCCACCACAGGCACGGGCAGCACAGCAGCGCCGGGGCCCACAGCACGACGGCCCGCATCAGCGCCGCCCCGGTGTCGGGCACCCGCCCGTCGTTGAGCATCGCGACGCGCAGCTTCAGCAGCCGCTTGCCCACCGTGCGGCCGTCCTTGTGGGTGAAGTACGTGTCGTAGGCGACGTAGACCACCAGGCCGATGATCGACCACAGCAGCTGATGCCCGCCGTACCCGTTGGCGACCGCGTCGCCGAACCCGTCGTCGCCGTCCCCGTTGACGTCGACCGCGCCGCCCCAGGGCAGCGAGATCAGATACAGCGGGATCGAGATGATGAGGAAGTCGATGAGCCGCGCCAGGATCCGCTTGCCGGGCTCGGCGAGCGGCGGCATCCCGGCCAGCGGATCGGGCGCCCCGAAACCACCGCCGCCGCCGTACGGGTCGTTCGGCGGTGGCGGAGGAGGCGGGGGCGGCGCACTGCCGTAGGGCGACTGACCGTACGGCGGCTGACCCTCGGACGGCGGGGGCTCCTGCGGCTTCTTGAGGAACGGATCGTCGTCCTCGGGCGGCTGGCCGGGCGTCGGCTGGTCGTTGCTCATGGGGGCAGTGCATCCCGCACCACCGGGGCCCGCAACGGCTCAGGTGCGTTCGGGGGACGCGGGGCGGCATACGAGTCTAAACGGGCATGTCGCCACGCGCCCGGCCGACCGCCGGCCGGCCACCGCGCCCGGTCAGCCGGCGACGAAGGTGCGGGCTGCCTTGTCGTGCCAGCACTGGCGCCAGGGGCGGTCGATCAGGCACCAGAGGACGTTGACCACGCCGATGACGAGCAGCCCCAGCACGCCGTAGACGAGCCAGCGGCGCAGGGCCGCGCCCAGGGTGGGCGCGTCGTGGGACTCGATGTCGCGTACGTCGAGCCCGAAGAGCTTCTTGCCCAGCGTCCGGCCCCACTTGGCCGTCGGCAGCGCTTCCAGGAGGAAGCCGAGCAGGAGGAACGCGGCGAGCAGCGCGCCCAGCAGCGCCCCGGTGGTGGAGTCCAGCAGCCAGACGGTGACGGTCTCCCCCGTCTCCTTCGCCGCGGTGATCTTCCGGTCGATGTGGTCGAGCGCCCGGGTGGTCAGCGGGACGGCCGCCGCACCGACGATCGCGCCGAGCACGAGGTTGTCGACCAGCCGGGCGGCGAACCGCTTGCCGAGACCGGCGGGCCGGGCCGAGGCCTGGTTGCGGGCGAGTTGCTGGAAGGGGTCGTCGACCGGCGGCTTCCACGGCACGACGGGCTGGTCCGCGCCCGCGCCGGGCCCCTGGTGCTGGTGCGGCAGTTGTTGCTGCTGGGGCTGCTGGGGCTGGAGCTGCGGTTCGGGCTGGGCCAGTTGGTGGACCTGCTGCGCCCAGGAGGCCGAGCCGCCGCCGGGGCCGGGCGTCAGGGGCGTGTGCAGGGCCGCCGGGGGCTCGGGGGCGGGGGCGGCCGGGGACGGCGTCACGGGGGCGGCGGGGGCCTGGACCGGGCCCTGCCGTACTTCCTGCGGCGCGGGCGCGGGCGCCGGGACCGGCGCGGGAGCCTGGGCCTGCTGGACGTGCTGGGCCGGG
>NZ_JAAGMH010000148.1:0-88740 GCF_010548505.1 Streptomyces sp. SID14515
GGCGGCCGTGCCGCCCGCGAGCGCGCCGACCCCGGCGGCGGCCGGGATGCCGACCTTGGCCGCCTTGCGGCCGGTGCGGTAGTCGCGCAGCCGCCAGTCGCGGGCGCGGGCGTGCTTGCGGAGCTTGGTGTCCGGGTTGATCGCGTACGGGTGGCCGACCAGCGAGAGCATCGGGATGTCGTTGTGCGAGTCGCTGTAGGCGGCGCAGCGGTCCAGGTCCAGGCCCTCGGCGGCGGCCAGGGCGCGGACGGCCTCGGCCTTGGCGGGGCCGTGCAGGGGTTCGCCGACCAGCCGGCCGGTGTAGACGCCGTCGACCGATTCGGCGACGGTGCCGAGCGCGCCGGTCAGGCCGAGGCGGCGGGCGATGATGGTGGCGGTCTCCACGGGTGCGGCGGTGACCAGCCAGACCTTCTGCCCGGCGTCCAGGTGGGCCTGGGCCAGGGCGCGGGTGCCGGGCCAGATGCGGTCGGCCATGTACTCGTCGTAGATCTCCTCGCCGATGGACATCAGCTCGGAGACGCGGTGGCCCTTGACGATGGACAGGGCGCTGTCGCGGGCGTCCTGCATGTGCTCGGGGTCCTCGACGCCGGCCAGCCGGAACCAGGCCTGCTGCCAGGCGAACCGGGTGAGTTCGCGGCGTTCGAAGAACTTCCGCTTGTAGAGGCCGCGGCCGAAGTGGAAGATCGCGGCGCCCTGCATCACGGTGTTGTCGAGGTCGAAGAAGGCGGCGGCGCGGTCGTCCCCGGCGACGGGGAACGCGGGCTCCTCGGGAGCTTCTTCGGGGGTTCCGGTCAGGAGGGCGGAGTCGTCGTCGGCGGCCGAGGTCTTGCGCGCGGCCTCGGCGGCGGCCTCGCCTGCCAGGACGCTCCGTGCGGTAGCGGAACGCCTACGGGGTGTGAGCCATCCAAGAGCGGCCATGCGGTGAGCATAGCCAGTCCGTCCGTACCTGCCCGACCTGCCGCGATGCGGGGGCGTGAACGCTTCGGGTCGGAATGGTGAATCGGGCGATTCCGGGCGGCCCGGGGCGGTGGTCCGCAGGCGCAGAATGAAGGCATGAGCCCTCTGCTGCGCCGTACGAAGAAGAAGCCCGCCGAGCGGGTGGTCACGCTGGTCGGGAAGCCCGGTTGCCATCTGTGCGAGGACGCGCGGGCGGTGGTGAGCGCGGTCTGCGAGGAGACCGGTGCGTCGTGGGTGGAGAAGGACATCACCGAGGACGAGGAGCTGTACAAGGAGTACTGGGAGCAGATTCCGGTGGTGCTGATCGATGACGAACAGCACACGTTCTGGCGCGTGGACCCGGCCAGACTGCGCAAGGCGCTGGGTGCGGACGCGAAACCCGGTTAACATTGCGGGCGTTTTGAGTGGCCTCGGGGGCTTAGTTGTGAGGAGTGTGTACCGCTTTGCCCCCTTCGAGGCTGCAACGGGCTGATGCGGTCCCCGGTTCCGGGATCGCGCGGGAAATGTGCGTGACCCCGGTCACTTTGACCAGACAAAACGGACACTATCTTTGTGCACGCGTTCACAAAGACATAGCCTGCATTCGACGGGGCGGTCTTGGGACATACGGCCGCCTGCAGCCCCGCTCATCCCGCAGGAGCACCGTGGCAACTGGCCGAACTCACCGACCGGCGACCCGTAGCCGAGGAATTCCCGAGGCCACCGTCGCCCGACTTCCGTTGTATCTGCGCGCCCTGACCGCGCTCTCCGAGCGATCGGTCCCCACGGTCTCCTCCGAGGAGCTGGCCACGGCGGCCGGCGTCAACTCGGCGAAGCTGCGCAAGGACTTCAGCTACCTGGGGTCCTACGGCACCCGCGGTGTCGGGTACGACGTCGAGTATCTCGTCTACCAGATCTCGCGTGAGCTCGGGCTCACCCAGGACTGGCCGGTCGCGATCGTCGGTATCGGCAACCTCGGCGCGGCCCTCGCCAACTACGGCGGCTTCGCCTCCCGCGGCTTCCGGGTCGCGGCGCTGATCGACGCGGACCCCGCCATGGCCGGTACGCCGGTGGCCGGGATCGCCGTCCAGCACACGGACGACCTGGACCGGATCATCAGCGACAACGGTGTGTCCATCGGTGTGATCACCACCCCGCCCGGCGCGGCCCAGCAGGTCTGCGACCGGCTCGTCGCCGCCGGTGTGACCTCCATCCTGAACTTCGCGCCGACCGTGCTGTCGGTGCCCGAGGGCGTCGACGTACGCAAGGTCGACCTCTCCATCGAGCTCCAGATCCTCGCGTTCCACGAGCAGCGCAAGGCCGGCGAGGACTCCGCCGCCGAGGACGAGGGCGCGCCCCCGATGCGTGCCACGCCCGCCAGCCGGAAGGGACCCGACGGGGACATGCCCGCCGTGATGCCGGCATGAGCCTCCTCGTCGTCGGACTGAGCCACCGCAGCGCCCCCGTCTCCGTACTGGAACGGGCGTCGCTCGCTGCCGAGACCCAGGCCAAGCTGCTCCAGGACACCCTCGCCGCGGAACCCGCGACCGAGGCCGCCGTGCTGGCCACCTGCAACCGCATCGAGCTGTACGCCGACGTGGACAAGTTCCACGCGGGCGTCGCCGAGCTGTCGACGCTGCTCGCCCAGCACAGCGGCGTCGGGCTGGAAGAGCTCACTCCGTATCTCTATGTGCACTACGAGGACC
The DNA here is from genome assembly GCF_010548505.1 of Streptomyces sp. SID14515. Lineage (NCBI taxonomy): Bacteria > Bacillati > Actinomycetota > Actinomycetes > Kitasatosporales > Streptomycetaceae > Streptomyces > Streptomyces sp. SID14515. Next base: position 2,643 of record NZ_JAAGMH010000148.1, read on the forward strand.
GGGCCGTCCACCACCTCTTCTCGGTGGCCTGCGGGCTGGACTCGATGGTCGTCGGCGAGGGCCAGATCCTCGGCCAGATCAAGGACGCGCTCGCGCGCGGCCAGGAGCTGCACACCGCCGGACGGCTGCTGAACGACCTCTTCCAGCAGGCCCTGCGGGTCGGCAAGCGCGCCCACAGCGAGACCGGCATCGACCGGGCCGGGCAGTCGCTCGTCACCTTCGGGCTCCAGCAGCTCGCCGCCGGCGCCGACCCCGAGTGCTGGGCCCGCGGCAAGCGCGCCCTGGTCATCGGCGCCGGATCGATGTCCTCGCTGGCCGCCGCGACCCTCGCCCGCACCGGCTGCGCCGAGGTCGTCGTCGCCAACCGGACCCGCTCCCGCGCGGACCGCCTGGTGGAGATCCTCCAGCAGGGCGACGACACGGAGGTGCGCGCGCACGCGGTCGAGATGTCCGCGGTCGGCGACGAACTGACACGTGCCGACATCGTCGTCTCCTGCACCGGTTCCACGGGCCTCGTGCTCACCGCCGACGCGCTCGCCGACGCCCTGGGCGTGACCCTGGACGCCGCGCCCGAGGAGCCCGCGGTCACCGTCACCCCGGCCCCGGCCGACGTCGACCAGCACGCCGCCTGGGTGGAGAACGGTTCCGCCACCTCCGCCGCGCACGCCGGTCCGGCGACCGCGCTGCGCCGGGTCACCGTGCCCGCCCAGTCCACCGGACCGGTCCGGCTCGCCCTGCTCGACCTCGCCATGCCGCGCGACATCGACGGCGCGGCCCACCGCATCGACGGTGTGCGCCTCGTCGACATCGAGTCGCTCGCCGAGGCGTCCGCCGACGCCCCGATGGCCGCCGATGTGGACCGGGTCCGCACCATCGTGTCCGACGAGGTGGCCGCATTCGGCGCCGCCCAGCGCGCCGCGCACGTCGCCCCGACCGTGGTCGCCCTGCGCACCATGGCCGCCGACGTGGTCGCCGGCGAGATCGCCCGGCTGGACGGCCGCCTTCCCGACTTGGACGAGAAGCAGCGCGCCGAGATCACCCAGACCGTGCGCCGCGTCGTCGACAAACTCCTGCACGCGCCCACCGTGCGGGTCAAGCAGCTCGCCAGCGAGCCCGGCGGCGCCGGGTACGCGGACGCGCTGCGAGAACTCTTCGACCTCGACCCGCAGACGGTGGCCGCCGTCTCCCGGGCAGACCTGAACGACCCGAATAGAGGGCGGTCATGACCGACAACTCATCCCCGGGCGCGCGCCATCCCGCGCCGCTCCGGCTGGGCACCCGGCGCTCCAAGCTCGCCATGGCCCAGTCCGGACTCGTCGCCGAGGCGGTTCGCGAGGTGACCGGGCGCGCCGTCGAGCTCGTCGAGATCACCACGTACGGGGACACCTCCCGCGAGCACCTGGCGCAGATCGGCGGCACCGGCGTGTTCGTCGCGGCCCTGCGCGAGGCGCTGCTGCGGGGCGAGGTGGACTTCGCCGTCCACTCGCTCAAGGACCTGCCGACCAGCCAGCCCGACGACCTCGTGCTGGCGGCCGTGCCGCAGCGCGAGGACCCGCGCGACGCGCTGGTCGCCCGGGACGGGCTGACCTTCGAGCAACTGCCCGACGGCGCCCGCATCGGCACCGGTTCGCCGCGCCGCATGGCGCAGCTCAACGCGTACGCCCGTTCCCACGGACTGCGGATCGAGACCGTCCCCATCCGGGGCAACGTCGACACGCGGATCGGGTTCGTGCGTGACGGGGAGCTCGACGCGGTGGTTCTCGCCGCCGCCGGGCTCAGCCGTCTCGGCCGGAGCGGTGAGGTGACCGACTTCCTGCCGGTCGACACCGTCCTGCCCGCTCCCGGCCAGGGAGCACTGGCGATCGAGTGCGCCGCGTCCAGCGCGGACCTCGCCGCCGCGCTCGCCGAGCTCGACGACCCGTACACCCGGGTCGCCGTGACCGCCGAGCGTGCCCTGCTCGCCGCCCTGGAGGCCGGCTGCTCCGCACCTGTGGGTGCGCTGGCCGACCTCCTGGTCGACGGACAGGTTGTCAACGAACTGCGCCTGCGCGGAGTCGTCGGTACCACCGACGGTTCCTCGCTCGTACAGCTGTCCACCACCGGTCCCGTCCCCACGTCGCACGACGACGCGGCGGCCCTCGGTCGCGAACTCGCGGCCGAGATGCTCGCCAAGGGTGCGGCCGGTCTTATGGGGGAGCGAGCACTTTGAGCCCCACCGGCCCCGCCGCATCCGACTTTCCTGTCCTGTCCGCCCAAGGCCAGGTCACCTTCCTCGGCGCCGGTCCCGGCGACCCGGGACTGCTGACCCTGCGCGCCGTCGAGGCGCTCGCGAGCGCGGACGTCCTTGTCGCCGAGCCCGATGTGCTCGACGTCGTTCGCAGCCATGCGCGAGCAGGCGTGAGCACGCCTGAGCTGACGGTTGTTGACGTCTCGTCAACAGCCGCCGGGGTACCCGTTCTCAGGGATGCGGCCAATCTTGTCATGGAGGCCGCGAAGGGCGGCAGGCGGGTGGTCCGTGCCGTCGCGGGCGACCCGGGCCTGGACGGGGACGCGGGGGCGGAAATGCTCGCCTGCGCCGCCGCCGGGGTGCCCTTCGAGGTCGTCCCGGGCATCGCGAACGCCGTCGGCGTGCCCGCGTACGCCGGTGTGCCGCTGCGTGACGCGCAGGGCGCGGACGTCCGCTTCGTCGACGCCCGTACGGCCTCCGACCGGTGCTGGAGCGAGGTCGGCGCGAGCGACGCCACCGCCGTCGTCTCCACCACGCTGGACTCGGTCGCGGCCGCCGCCGGTGAGCTGGTCTCGGCGGGCCGCAAGCCCGACACCCCGCTCACCGTGACGATCGCGGGCACCACCACCCGCCAGCGCACCTGGACGGCGACCCTCGGCACGATCGCCCAGACCCTCAAGCAGGCCAAGGTGCTGCCCTCGCCCGAGGGCCACCGGCCGGTCATAGCCGTGGTCGGAGAGCGCAGCTCCGCCGCCCAGCGCGACCAGCTCGCGTGGTTCGAGTCCAAGCCGCTGTTCGGCTGGAGGGTGCTCGTCCCGCGCACGAAGGAGCAGGCCGCGTCGCTCTCCGACCAGCTGCGTTCCTACGGTGCGGTGCCGCACGAGGTCCCGACGATCGCCGTCGAGCCGCCGCGTACGCCCCAGCAGATGGAGCGCGCGGTCAAGGGCCTGGTCACCGGCCGCTACGAGTGGATCGCCTTCACCAGCGTCAACGCCGTCAAGGCGGTCCGGGAGAAGTTCGAGGAGTACGGTCTCGACGCCCGCGCCTTCGCCGGGATCAAGGTCGCCGCGGTCGGCGAACAGACCGCCGCCGCGCTGATCGACTTCGGCGTCAAGCCGGACCTGGTGCCCTCCGGCGAGCAGTCCGCCGCCGGTCTGCTGGAGGACTGGCCGCCCTACGACCCGGTCTTCGACCCGATCGACCGGGTGTTCCTGCCGCGCGCCGACATCGCCACCGAGACCCTGGTGGCCGGGCTCATCGAGCTGGGCTGGGAGGTCGACGACGTCACCGCGTACCGCACGGTCCGCGCCTCGCCGCCGCCGGCCGACACCCGCGAGGCGATCAAGGGCGGCGGCTTCGACGCGGTCCTGTTCACCTCGTCCTCGACCGTCCGGAACCTGGTCGGCATCGCGGGCAAGCCGCACAACGTGACCGTGATCGCGTGTATCGGCCCGGCCACCGCGAAGACCGCCGAGGAGCACGGTCTGCGGGTGGACGTGCTGTCCCCGGAGCCGTCGGTGCACAAGCTCGCCGAGGCGCTCGCCGCCTTCGGCGCGCAGCGCCGGGACGCGGCGAAGGAGGCCGGCGACCCGGTGACCCGGCCGAGCGAGCGGCGCCCGGGTGCGCGCAGGCGTCGGACGACGACGTAGCAGTTACGCAGGTGGGTGGGCCCGGTCGCTTCGGCGGCCGGGCCCGCCGCCTTTTCCGGGCCGGCGCCTGGGCCTGTTAGGGGGCCTGTGCGCGGCTCTTTCCCGGCGCCGGTGTCGGTAAGACCGTGGGGCGTACGGGTCTATCGTCGAAGGATGACTGCGTACGCAAATTTCCCCGGCTCCCGCCCCCGGCGGCTGCGGACGACCCCGACGATGCGGCGGATGGTCGCCGAGACACGGCTCGACCCCGCGAACCTGATCCTGCCCGCGTTCGTCCGGGAGGGCATCGACGCCCCGGTCGCCATCTCGGCCATGCCCGGCGTGCACCAGCACACCTTGGACACCCTGCGGAAGGCGGCCGTCGAGGCGGTGACGGCCGGGGTCTCGGGGATCATGCTCTTCGGGGTGCCGGAGGACGAGAAGAAGGACGGCCGGGGCACGGCGGGCACCGACCCCGACGGCATCCTCCAGGTCGCTCTGCGCGCGGTCCGCGAGGAGGTCGGCGACGACCTCGTCGTGATGTCGGACCTGTGCCTGGACGAGTTCACCGACCACGGCCACTGCGGTGTCCTGACGGCGGACGGCCGGGTGGACAACGACGCGACGCTGGAGCGGTACGCGGAGATGGCCCAGGTCCAGGCGGACGCCGGGGCCCATGTGGTGGGCCCCAGCGGCATGATGGACGGCCAGGTCGGCGTGATCCGTGACGCCCTGGACCAGACCGGCCACGAGGACGTGTCGATCCTCGCCTACACCGTGAAGTACACCTCCGCCTTCTACGGCCCGTTCCGCGAGGCCGTCGGCTCCTCGCTCACCGGCGATCGCAAGACCTACCAGCAGGACCCGGCCAACGCCCGCGAGTCGCTGCGGGAGCTGGCGCTGGACCTGGCGGAGGGCGCGGACATGGTGATGGTGAAGCCCGCCGGACCGTATCTGGACATCCTCGCCAAGGTCGCGGAGTCCGTGGACGTGCCGGTCGCGGCGTACCAGATCAGCGGCGAGTACGCGATGATCGAGGCCGCCGCCGAGAAGGGCTGGATCGACCGCGACAAGGCGATCCTGGAGAGCCTGACCGGGATCCGGCGGGCCGGGGCGCAGATGATCCTCACCTACTGGGCGACCGAGGTCGCCCAGTGGCTCGGACACGACAGGGGCTGAGCCCCCGCGTGATCACGGCCCACCCGCTCCGGTCTCCTGGAGCCGGTGGGCCTCCTTGATGGAGAAGCGGGCGCTGTCCCGGACGAGCGGGTCCTCGTCGGCCCGTGCGGTGGTGTCGAGGACCGTGGCGACGATCGGGTCGTCGGTGTAGGGCGCCAGCGACATCGCCGCGTACTGGCGGACCAGGTCCTCCTCCGGGTCGCGCAGGGCCGTGAGCAGGGCGCGGCCCGCTTCGTGGCGCAGGACGGGGTCGGCCGGGGGCCACAGGCGCAGGACGGTGGCGCTCTCGACGCGGGCGAGGTCGTATTCGCCCGGGTCCGCGACGACCGAGACGAGGAACGGCAGCGCCTGGGCGTTGGCGTCCAGCTCGGTGATGATCTCGCGCTTGCGGTCGCTGCCCGGCGGCAGCGCGCGGAACTCGGCTATCAGGCGTTCGGCGACTTCGGCCGCTTCCGTCGCGGAGGCGGCTTCCGTCGTGGTCGGGACGTTCGTGTCGTTCATGGGGGTGGACACTTTCTGTCAGGGCCAGTCGACCAGTGCCATGAATGCTACGAAAGTGACCCCCACGGTGGTGGGTGCGGCGAGCGCCAGGCCCACGCGGCGGGCGGCGAAGCGGAGTTGGTGCGGTACGGCCCAGCTCGCGATCAGCACGGCCAGGGCGATGAGCAGGCCGATCCACAGGACGGTCCACCCGATCATCCAGCTGTCGTGGAAGCGCTCGGCCAGCGCACCGTTGCAGGAGTCGCACTCCATGGGCGAGAGCGCCCCGTAGAGCAGGGCGAGCAGCCCCAGCGGCACGGTGACGACCGAGGAGATCAGCGGGGCGATCCAGGCATGGGGGTCGGGTGTCTCGTCGGGGGAGGGTGCGGGGGCGGTCCCGGGCCTGTCGTCGCTCATGTGTCCGAGTGAACCGCCTGGGGCCGCCGCCCGCATGAGTACGAGGGCTCAGTCGGCGGTGGTCCGGTCGGCGCGGGCCTCCAGCCAGGCGCGCGCCGCGTTCACCTCGCCTTCCGTGAGGGGCGGGCGCACCTGGTCCGGGTAGCGGGCGACGCAGTGCCTGCGGGCGGCCTTCATGCCGATCGCGCGGGCCTCGGCGGACAGGCCGGGGTGGTCCGCCACCTCCTGGGCGCGCCGCCACCAGCTGTGGCTGCGCGGGTCGATCGCGTAGTGCCACAGCGGCTGGGCGGGGTCGGTCACGCCGATCAGGACGTGTTCCAGGACGTACGCGCGGACGCCCGGCTCTCCGATCAGCTTCTCCGCGACGAGCAGCGGGTGGATGCCGTCGAGGCGGGCGCGGAGCAGCACCCAGGTCATCAGGTGCCCGGTGTCGTGCCCGCCGGAGACGATGAACTCCCACAGCTCGGCGGCCTTCGCCTCGTCGGGCGCGCCGAGGTGGGTGAGCAGCCGGACCGGGCCCTTCCAGAGCGGCTTGGGCTTCGCCCACCAGGCCGCCAGCGCTTCGGCGGCCGGGTGGCCCAGGTCCTGGGCGAGGCAGGTCAGGGTGACCAGCGGGTGACGCCACTCGGTGTACGTGGTGCGGTACTGCTTGGTCAGCTCCTTCTTCCAGCGGGGGAGGAGGGCGAGCAGTTCCGTTTCGGTCGCCTCGCCGTGGGCGTACAGCAACTCCAGGCAGAACGCGATGCCCTGGACGCCGGTGGACGGGGCGGCGAGCCGGTCGCGGAGCCACTGGACGTCGGACGGGGTGAGGGCGCGGTAGCGGTGCCAGATGTCGCCGAGGCCGCCCTCGTAGCCGGTGAGGTCGGGGCCGGTGCCGGCGAGGAGGTCGTCGCGGGCGGTCTCGTACCGCTCCACGGCGGCCAGAGCCTCGGCCGCTTCGGCGGCGTCGGTGAGGCGTCCGGCCGCTTCGCGCACGCCGTCGGCCGTGTCGGCGGCGGCTTTCGCGGCGGCGACCCGCAGCGGGCGCGGCAGCCGGTCGTCCGTGGCGAACCGGACGGTGGCGAGGAGGAGCGGGAAGAACGCGTCGGAGGCGGGCGGGCGGGGGGTGCTGTGTTCGTCCGTGACGGCTTCCCGCAGCGCGCGGAGGAGGCTTGTCTGCGCGGTCTCGGGCGCGGAGTGGGCCGTCAGCTCCTCGGAGAGCGCGCGGGCCGACCTCACCGGGTCCGGTTCGCGCAGGGCGTGGTGGGCGCGGAACCAGCCGCGTACGGCACCGTCGTCACCGGTCAGCGCCCATGCACGCAGCAGCTCCAGCGAGCGCGGGGACGGATGCGCGGCGAGGGCGTACGCCGCGTCGGCTCCCAGTTCGGCGGCCACCTCCCAGGCCTCCGGGTGCTCCTGGCGCAGCAGCGCGAGGAGCACGGAACGCCAGCCGCGCCAGGCCGCGAGCCGCCCGGCGTACGTCTCCCGCCAGGCGGACAGCAGCCGGGCCGTCTCGTCCGGGGTCAGCGCCTGCCGGTGTTCCAGCGGGGCGGTGAAGCGGACGGCTGCGGCCAGGTCCACGGGGCCCGCCAGCCGGTCGTGGAGCCAGCGTTCCTCGGCGGCGGTCAGCGGGTCGTACTCCCGCGCGCGGGTCTTCCGGCTGCGGGGCTCGTCGAGGCGGGCGAGGAACTGGCGTACGCCCGCGGTGTCTTCGGGGTCGGGCAGCCCGTCGGCGTCCGTCGCCGTGACCCGGTCCAGCTGGAACGCGCCCTGCGGGCCGCCGTTGACGATCCGGTAGCCGGGCGGGCCCTCCCCGAGACCGGCGGCGACCGTGGCGTGGTCGCCGCCCCAGTGCAGATACAGCACACCGGTCAGTTCGCCGGAGCGGGCGAAGGCGTCCTGGGACTGCCAGTGCCAGTAGGCGAAGGAGGTGTCGGTGGCGATGCCTCGGGTCGCGAACATCTCCGCCGCGTCCTCGTGGCCGTCCGACTGGGTGTAGCGGCCACGGGTCGGCGGCGGGAGGACGGCGAAGCGGTCGCCGCCCAGGGTGCGCCACCAGGCCTTGATCCTGCTGAGGTCCGTGTTCAGTCCCACCAGAACGACCACGCTTCCTGGTTGAGAATGGCCTTCTCCGCGTAGACGCCGAGGTCGTACGGCGGGGACTGGTCGATGTTGTCCGGGCAGAACGCGTAGTGCTCGGCGGCCAGGGCGCGGGCCTCCTCGACCGTGGCGGGCGGGCGGCCCACGGAGACGATCATCGTGTCGAAGCCGAGCACCACGACCCGGGCGTCGTAGCGGTCCTCCCAGGAGCGGAGCACCGCGCAGAGCCGGGCCACGTCGTTCTCGTGGTTCATCGGGCCCGACCAGCCGATGGCCGCCGGTATGTCGGCGCTGCGGCGGGCCGGGACGAGGGCGATGCGGGCTCCGCCGAGCCATTCGTCCGCGTCGGCGGTGATCACTCCCACGAGGCCCGCGGCCACCGCGTCCGGGTCCTCGGGGGCCTCCCGGGCGGGGACGGGCGCGAGGCCGGGCCAGGAGCCGGGCCCGCCGGACTGCTCCCCGTCCTCCGCGTCCTCTCTGGCCTCCCCGTTCCTCTCGCTCTCCTCGCCGGTCCCGTCGGCCGCCGTGCCGTCGCCGACCTCGTCGTCCGCGTAATCCGTCCAATACCCTGCGAGGACCTCGTCGGCGTCGTGGTCGCCGGGGTACGAGGTGCCGTCCGGGCAGAGGTCCCAGTCCTCCGGCCACTGGTCGCGCGAGCCGCCGGTGACCAGCACCGGCAGCAGCCCGAGCCGCCGCCCGGACGTCCGCAGGGCCGACCAGCCGCGCTGGTCCGCCGGGCCGTCCGCGTACCAGAGCAGCGGCTCGTGCCAGGGGCCGTCCAGCGTGGCGTCCACCAGGGAGCCGGGCGGGAGATCCAGGCCGGAGGAGGCCAGGGAGGGCAGAGGATTCGGGAGCGTCGCCATGGAGGTGACTCTAGGCCGGGGCACTGACAGCGAGCTTGGCAGGCGGACCCAGGGGCCTCGGGTGCTCCCCGCAGCCGTGCGGCTCCTGCGGCCGGTCAGCCCCCCGAGGCCGGGGTGCCTGACACGGTGCGGCCCCCGAAGGCTTGTCTCAGGTGGCGGGGTGCGAGCGGGTATCGGTGATGAGCCGGACCATCTCGTGCCACAGCCGCCACCGTCGCGGCTGGTCCGCTTCGCCGAGCTCCGGCAGTACCTGTTCCAGCTCGGAGAGCTTGCGGTCCAGGATCCCGAGCCGCCACGCGTCCAGCGAACCGCCATTGTCCAGCCACGATGTCACGCACCCGGCGATGTCGCTGTCCAGTCTCTCCAGGTCGACGCCCGCCCGTTCGGCGCTGTTCAGCCGGGCAGGCCATCGCTCACTGAGAAGTTCCTGGAGCAGGCGGGCCACAACAGCTTCGGGCGCATCTATTTTCGTCACGGGGCTCATCATCCCCCCGCGAGATCGCTCAGGAAGCTGAACATGGCCGGCGCCTCGTCGCCGGCGCCCTCCGCGTGCCGACGCCTGTCTCGGGAGGGCTCACTTCCCGGTGGACCGGGTGCGGGGGACGTATCGTCGAGCCCCGTTGTGCGCCGCCCGGTCACCGTCGACCGAGCCGATCCGGCAGGAGTCTCCGTGAACAGGATCATCACGTCCATCTCGCTCTCCCTCGACGGCTTCTTCGAAGGGCCCGACCAGGACATCGACTGGCACACGGTCGACGAGGAGGTGCACCAGCACTTCAACGACTACCTGCGGCTGGTGGGCGGCTTCGTGGAGGGGCGCGTCACCTACGAGCTGATGGAGGAGTTCTGGCCGACCGCCGATCAGGACCCGGACAACGAGGGTCCGATGGCCGAATTCGCGGGCATCTGGCGGGACATGCCGAAGTTCGTCTTCTCGCGGACGCTGGAGAGCGTGGGGCCGAACGCGACCCTGCTGCACGAGGTCGACCCCGAGCAGGTGCGCGGCCTGCGGGACGCCGCGTCGGGGGATCTGGTGGTCGGCGGGGCGGATCTGCTGGAGTCGTTCCGGCAGGCCGATCTGATCGACGAGTACCGGATCTACATCCACCCCGTCATCCTCGGCCGGGGCCGCCCCTTCTTCCGGGACACGGAGGAGCGGCAGGGGCTCCGGCTGCTGGAGACCCGGACCTTCGGGAACGGGGTCGTACTGCTCCGTTACGAGACGGTCCGGGCGTGAGGCGTGCGATGGACGGCGGTGCGGTCAGGCGGTGGCCGCGTAGGCGGCGAACGCCGACCAGGCGGTGGGCGCGACGGTGAAGGTCGGGCCCTCGATGTCCTTGGAGTCACGGACGTGGACGGCGGCGGGGTGCGCGGCGATCTCGACGCAGGCCCCGCCTTCGCTGCCGCTGTGGCTTGACTTCCGCCAGTCGTAAGCGACTTCGAGGCAGGCGCCGCCTTCGTCGCCGCTGTAGCTCGACTTGAACCAGTTCAGTGCGGTGCTCATGTCTCTCCCAGTAAACGGGCCAGCAGGCGCAGGGTCTCGAAAGGGGTGAGCGCCTGGGCTCGCAGCATCGCATATTTCTGGGCCAGGATGCTGATCTCATTCCGGTCCGAGATCAGGTGGCTGCCGCGCTGGGTCTCGGAGTACGCGGCGTGTTGGTGGTCCGGTGTCTCCAGGAGAATGAAGGGGCCGTTGAGGCCTGCGTGTGCTCTGCTGTCCAGCGGGAGCACCTGGAGGCAGACGCCCGGGAGTTGAGCCATCGCGTAGAGATGGCGCAGCTGCTCCTGGTGGTCCTCGTCCGACGTCAGCTTCATCATCAGGACCGGCTCCCAGATCACCATGCTGATCGTCGGCGGCTTCTTCCGGTCCAGGATCTGCTGGCGTTGCAGTCGCGTCGCCGTCTGCGTCTCGATCTCCTCCGGGCTGTAGACCGGGATCTTGTTGCTGAACACCGCCTCCGCGTACGCCTTCGTCTGAAGCAGGCCCGGGATGACCTGGTTGTCGTACCAGGACAGCGCCAGCGCCTCGTGTTCCATGTTGAGGTAGTGCTCGGCCCACAGCGGAATCAGGTCGTATTCCGGCATGTTGTCGACCGCCGTCGCCAACGCGCCCTTGGTGTCCAGCAGATCGTCGATCGTCTCCGCCAGATCCGGCACGAGCGAGCGTCTGCCCTGCTCGATGGAGGCGATCGTGTCCTCCTGTACGCCTGCGGCCTGGGCGAGTTCGACCTGGGTCATGCCCGCCTCGGTGCGGAACCGGGCCACGAGCTTGCCCACGAGCTTCATCGTCGACGCGTTCTTACGCTGTCGCTTTCTGGGGTGCATACGGTTCCCACTCCCACCCCGGAACCCGCTTCACGCATGCGCGACCCGTACAACAAATCTGTACGGGTCGCCCATGGTTACAGCACGTCAGGCGCTGGCCTGACCTGCGGTGTTCTGCGGTGCTCAGAACATCAGGGCGTTCTCGACGTCCGACTGCCAGTAGGTGACGAAGCCCAGGCTGTCCGTGTAGGTCTCCGCCGGGAGCTTCAGCGTGGCCTCGCCCTTCGCCTTGTTGTTCTTGTCGACCATGATCACGCCGAGGTTGTCGCTCTTGACCGGCTCGTTCTCGCCGGGCTCGCCGAGCAGCGAGATGCCCGCGTAGGCCTCCTCACCGGGGGAGAGCGTGACGACGGCCTGCGGCTTGCTGTCGTCGAGGATCGGGTACACCGCCTGCGCGTCGTCGAAGCGGAGGAACGGCGCCTGGTAAGCGGCGCAGTTCTTCGAGCCGGTGTTGGTCACCGTGAGCAGCAGGTGGTTGATCGGGCGGCTCACCGAGGAGACCTTCACCGTGGAGTTCTTGGGCGTGCAGGCCGGGATCGACGCCGCCGCCTCCGCGTTCGGCGCGGCCTCCGGCTTCTTGCCGTTGCCGCCCGCGTGCTTGCCCTCGGCGGGAACGGTCTGCGTCTCGGGTGCGCCGGCCTCCGGCGCATCCGGCTGTGCCTTGCCGTCGGTGCCGTCGGTGCCGTCGGTGCCGTCGGTGCCGTCGGTGCTCGACGCCGCGGGGGCCGCCGTCTCGGCGGTGCCGGCCGGCTTGGTCCCCATGGCCTTGTCCTCGCCGCCGCAGGCGGTGAGCGAGAGAGCGGCCGCGAGGGCGGTGGCGGCGATGGCGGTGGTGCGGATGCGGTTGATGCGCATGTCGGTGGTTCTCCCCGTACTCGGTTGATCTGCGGTGCTGCCGTGGTCTGGTCCGAGCTTGTGGGGTGGCGGATTCCGGCCGCAACGCCCGCAGAACCATTGGGGATGCTGGAACGTCTACGCGTACGGTGACCTGCGGGAATTCCGCGTCCCTGGAACGCCGTTCCGGGACGCACGAGGAAGGGGAGCGCCGTCGTGGCGACGCCGGAGGCCGTGGAGTTCGCGGCTCTGCTCAAGGATCTGAAGGACCGTTCGGGGCGCAGCTACGGGGTCCTCGCCGGCAGACTGCACGTCAGTACGTCGACCCTGCACCGGTACTGCAACGGTGACGCCGTGCCGAACGAGTACGCGCCGATCGAGCGGTTCGCGCGGCTGTGCGGGGCGAGCGGCGACGAGCTGGTGGAGGTGCACCGGCGGTGGATCGTGGCGGACGCGGCCCGGCGGCGGCCTTCGGCGGCGGAGGCCCCTGCCCCGGTGGCGGAGGCGGAGGCGGAGGCGTCTGAGGCTGCGGTGGTCGCTGCGCCTGCTGTTGTGCCCGAGGTGTCCGAGCCGTCTGTGGCGTCCGAGCCGTCTGTCACGTCCGATGGCGGCGGTGCCGGTCGTCAGGCCCCGGGCTCCCGGTGGTCCCGGCTCTCCCGGCGTACGCGGGTGCTCATCGCCGCCGCCGGGGTCGCCGCGCTCCTCGTGCCCGGCACCGTCGTCGCCGTCGAACTCGTCGGGTCGGGGAAGGAAGGCGGCGGGAGCGCCGCGGACCGGGTGGAGGACGCGGGCGGGGGCCTCGCGGCGGCCCCGGAAGGCTCCGCCTCGGGTACGCCCCGGCCCTCCGCGAGCCCGAGCCCGTCCGGTTCTTCGGCGAGCGCCTCCGGGGCCCCGTCCGGGCCGCCGTCCGGGAAGCCCTCGGCGGGTGCCGGCTCCGGGTCCGGTCAGTCCCAGAGCGGTGGCGGCGGCGGTACGGGCCTCGGGGCTCCGCCGACCGTCAACATCACCTCGTACAACTGGGAAGAACCCTGCGGGCAGCACTATCTGGTCAACCAGGGCCCCGACAAGCTCGATCCGCCGCCCGCACCGCAGGACCGGCGCGACTGGGCGGCGTCGTACGGCGGGGTCGAGGCCGGGAACGCGCTGCTCCAGCTCACCGTGCAGGGCACCTCGCGCGAGGCGGTCGTCCTGAAGGGCATGAACGTCCGGGTGCTCTCCCGTAACGCTCCGCTGCCCTGGTCGGCGTACAAGATGGGCAACGGCTGCGGCAGCGGGATCACGCCGCAGACCTTCGCGGCCCACCTCGACGCCGGGCACCCCACCCTCCGGCCGGTGCCGGGGACGCAGGGGGACGTCGAAGTGCCGGCCGTGGACTTCCCGTACAAGGTGACGTCCGAGGACGTGGAGGTCTTCAACCTCGATATGGAGGCCGTGAATTACGACGTCACCTGGTTCCTGGAGCTGGAGTGGAGCAGCGGCGGGAACGAAGGGACGCTGCGGATCGACGACCACGGGAAGCCGTTCCGGCTCAGCGGGATGAAGGGGCGGCCGGAGTATGTGTACGGCGGGCCCGGCTACGGCTGGGAGCGTGCCGGTCAGCCCTGAGGCCCGGGGCCGCCGGACTTCAGGGCCGTACACGTGTGCGGAACTCGGGAGTACAGTCTGCGAGGCCCTGGCAGCCCGCCGCCGTGCGACGACGGCGTACGGCCGCCCCGATCCCGTCCCGACCAGGTGACACATGTCCGCCACTTCCGCCACTGCTGCCGAAGCCACCGACCGACCGACTCCGGACGACCGACCGGCCCCGGACGACCTGCCGGCCCTGGACGACCGCACCTGCGAGGAGCGGTCCCTGCGGCTCAGACGCAGGCTGGAGCGGCTGATCGGCATCGCCGCCACCGAGGGGAACGCCCTCGTCCCGCTCCGTAACGGCGACGCGATCTTCGGCGCGATGCTGGAGGCGATCCGGGGCGCGGAGCACACCGTCGACCTGATGACGTTCGTCTACTGGCGCGGTGACATCGCTCTGCGGTTCGCCGAGGCGCTGGCCGACCGCGCCCGGGCCGGGGTCCGGGTGCGGCTCATGCTCGACGGGTTCGGGTCGCGGCTCATCGAGCAGGACCAGCTGGACCTGATGGACGCGGCCGGGGTCACCGTCACCTGGTTCCGCAAGCCCCTCTATCTCTCACCGCTCAAGCAGAACCACCGCTGCCACCGCAAGGTCCTCGTCGTGGACGAGCGCACCGCGTTCACCGGCGGCGTCGGGATAGCCGAGGAATGGTGCGGCGACGCCCGCAACGAGCACGAGTGGCGCGACACCCATGTCCAGGTCACCGGGCCCGCCGTCGACGGGCTGGCCGCCGCGTTCGCCCAGAACTGGGCCGAGTGCCACGACGAGCTGTTCGACGAGCGCGACCGGTTCATCACCGAGGAGCACCACGGGGACGCCGTCGTCCAGGTGGTGCGCGGTTCGGCCTCCTTCGGCTGGCAGGACATGCAGACCCTGATCCGGGTCGTCCTGGAGTCCGCCGAGGAACGCCTCCGCCTCACCACCGCCTACTTCGCCCCCGACGCCTACTTCACCGGGCTGCTCTGCGCCGCCGCCCGGCGCGGGGTCGAGGTCGAGATCCTGCTGCCGGGCCCGTACACCGACAAGCGGGTCTGCCAGCTCGCCGGGCAGCGCTACTACGAGGACCTGACCGGCTGCGGTGTGAAGATCCACCAGTACCAGCCGACGATGCTGCACACCAAGACCCTCACCGTCGACCGGGTCGCCTCGCTCATCGGCTCCACCAACTTCAACCGGCGCTCCCTCGACCACGACGAGGAAGTCATGCTCGCCGTCCTCGACCGGGACTTCACCGCCACCCTCGACGGCCACTTCGAGGAGGACCGGGCGAAGAGCGTGCTGATCGAGCGCGGCCGGTGGAAGCGCCGCGACCTCCTCCAGCGGGCCCGGGAAACGGCCGTCGCGCCGATCCGCCGCTTCCTCTGAGCCCACGGCCTCCTAGGGTTGCCGCATGACCACAGAGAACGGCTTAACCACGGAGAGCGGCTCGACCACCGACACCCCGGACTCGTCCGTCACCTTCATCAACGTCTTCGAGATAGCCGCCGACGAACTCGACGCGTTCGTCGCGAAGTGGGAGGAGCGGGCCCGCCTCATGCGGGACAAGCCCGGATTCATCGACTCCCGGATGCACCGGGCCCGCTCCTCGGACTCCCGCTTCCAGCTCGTCAACGTCTCCCACTGGGCGAGCCAGGAGGCGTGGGAGGCCGCCACCGCCGACCCCGACTTCGCCTCCCGGACCCGGGCCGCGCGCGAGCAGACCGCGCGGCCGATCACCCCGAACCCGGCGGTCTACGACGTCGTCGTGGAACTCACCGCCCCCTGACCCGGCCCCGGCATGCGTCGGCCCCGGCACCTGTGACGGTGCCGGGGCCGACGTACGTACAGCCGGGTGCGGGATCAGAGATCAGAGCCGCTCGGGCGTCCGGATGCCCAGCAGCGCCATCCCCCGGTGCAGGGTCCGGGCGGTCAGCTCGACCAGGAAGAGCCGGTTCTCGACGACCTCCGGGGCATTGTCCGGGCTGAGCACCTGGCACTGGTCGTAGAACGTGGTCAGGTGCGAGGCCAGCTGGTAGAGATACGCGGCCAGCTTGTGCGGCTCGTAGCCCGACGCGACCTCGGCGAGCACCTCGCCGAACTGGTCCAGGTGCAGACCGAGCGCCCGCTCGGCCGGGGCCAGCTCCAGCTCCGGGTGGGCGGCCGGGACCGCGTCGCCGGCCTTGCGCAGGATCGACCGGATCCGGGCGTAGGCGTACTGGAGGTAGACCGACGTGTCGCCGTGCAGCGACACCATCTGGTCCAGGTCGAACTTGTAGTCCCGTACGGCGGAGGTCGACAGGTCCGCGTACTTCACGGCCCCCACGCCGACGTACCGGCCGTTCTCGACGATCTCCTCCTCGGACAGGCCCACCTTCCCGGCCTTCTCCCGGACGACCGCCGTGGCCCGGGAGACCGCCTCGTCGAGGAGGTCCTCCAGCCGCACGGTCTCGCCCTCACGGGTCTTGAACGGCTTGCCGTCCTTGCCGAGGACCGTGCCGAACGCGAGCTGCACGGCCTTGACGTCCTCGTTCAGCCAGCCTGCCCGGCGGGCCGTCTCGAAGACCATCCTGAAGTGCAGCGACTGCCGGGCGTCCACCACGTACACCAGGGTGTCGGCCTTGAGGTCCTGGACCCGGTTGCGGATCGCGGAGAGGTCGGTGGCCGCGTAGCCGTAGCCGCCGTTCGTCTTCTTCACGATGAGCGGGACCTTGTTGCCGTCTGGGCCCTTCACATCGTCGAAGAACACGCACAGCGCACCCTCGGAGCGGACGGCGACACCCGTCTCCTCCAGGATCCGGCAGGTCTCCTCCAGCATGTCGTTGTAGCCGGACTCGCCGACGATGTCCGCGTCGGCGATCTCCATGTCGAGCTTGTCGAACACCGAGTGGAAGTAGATCTTCGACTCGTCGACGAAGCCCTGCCACAGCTCCAGCGTCTCCGGGTCACCGGCCTGGAGCGCCACCACCCGGTCCCGGGACCGGGCCTTGAACTCCTCGTCGGAGTCGAACAGAACCCGCGACTCCTTGTAGACCCGGTTCAGCGTCGACATCGCCGCGTCGCCGTCGCTCGCGCCGCCCTCGTGCTTCAGGGCGCCCGGGTGCTCGATCAGATACTGGATGAGCATGCCGAACTGGGTGCCCCAGTCGCCGATGTGGTGCCGCCGGACGACGTTCTCGCCGGTGAACTCCATGATCTTGACCATGGCGTCGCCGATGACCGCCGACCGCAGATGGCCGACGTGCATCTCCTTGGCCACGTTCGGCTGGGCGTAGTCGATGACGGTGGTGCCGGGCTCCGCCTTCAGCGGCACGCCGAGCCGGCCCTCGGCGTCGGCGGCCCGGGCGGCGAGCGTCTCGACGATCGCCTTGTCGCTCAGCGTGACGTTGAGGAAGCCGGGGCCGGAGACCTCGATGTCCTTGATCAGCTCACCCGCCGGGAGGGCGGCCGTGACCTGGGCGGCCAGCTCGCGGGGGTTGCCCTTGAGCTTCTTGGCGAGCGCCAGGATGCCGTTGGCCTGGTAGTCGGCCCGGTCGCTTCGGCGCAGCAGCGGGTCCGCGGCGCCGGCATCCGGCAGAGCTGCCGTCAGGGCGTCCGCCAGCTGCTGCTGGAGCGTGGAAGCGAGGGAAGGGACCGAGGCCATGTCCGGCTGCCGTTTCCGTAGGAGTACAAGGGATCTGCCCAGTATCCCACGGGGTGCAAAGCCGTTTTCGCGCTGCGGGGGGTAGCTGGGAGAATGGTCCGTACCCCATCGGGAAACGACAGACGAGAGAAGGACGTGCCGACCGTGGCCGAGAGTCAGACCAGCACCGAGACCGACTGGGTCTCCCGCTTCGCGGACGATGTCATCGCCGAATCGGAGCGTCGTGCGCCTGGCAAACCGGTCGTCGTCGCCTCCGGGCTCTCCCCGTCCGGCCCGATCCACCTCGGCAACCTGCGCGAGGTCATGACCCCGCACCTGGTCGCCGACGAGGTCCGCCGGCGCGGATACACCGTGCGCCACCTGATCTCCTGGGACGACTACGACCGCTACCGCAAGGTGCCGAACGGCGTCCCGGGCGTGGACGAGTCCTGGGCCGAGCACATCGGCAAGCCGCTGACCTCGGTGCCCGCCCCGGCCGGCTCCTCGTACCCGAACTGGGCCGAGCACTTCAAGGCCGCCATGACGGCGGCCCTGGACGAGCTGGGCGTCGAGTACGACGGAATCAGCCAGACGGAGCAGTACACCGCCGGGGCCTATCGCGAGCAGATCCTGCACGCGATGAAGCACCGCGCCGACATCGACGCCGTCCTGGACCGCTACCGCACCAAGAAGGACCCGGCGGCCCAGGGCAAGGGCGGCGGCAAGAAGCCGCAGCAGCAGAAGAAGGTCGACGAGGCCGAGCTGGAGGCCGCCGAGGGCTCCGGCGCGGCCGACGAGGACGACGGCAGCGGCAACAGCGCCGGCTACTTCCCGTACAAGCCCTACTGCGGCAACTGCGAGAAGGACCTCACCGTCGTCACCTCCTACGACGACGACACCACCGAGCTGAACTACACCTGCTCGGCGTGCGGCTTCGCCGAGACGGTCCGGCTCAGCGAGTTCAATCGCGGCAAGCTGGTGTGGAAGGTCGACTGGCCGATGCGCTGGGCCTACGAGGGCGTGATCTTCGAGCCCAGCGGCGTCGACCACTCCTCGCCCGGCTCCTCCTTCGTCGTCGGCGGCCAGATCGTCCGCGAGGTCTTCGACGGTGTGCAGCCCATCGGGCCCATGTACGCCTTCGTCGGCATCTCCGGCATGGCCAAGATGTCCTCCAGCAAGGGCGGGGTGCCCACCCCGGCCGACGCGCTGAAGATCATGGAAGCGCCGCTGCTGCGCTGGCTCTACGCCCGCCGCAAGCCCAACCAGTCGTTCAAGATCGCCTTCGACCAGGAGATCCAGCGGCTGTACGACGAGTGGGACTCGCTGGGCCGCAAGGTCGCCGACGGCACGGTGCTGCCCGCCGACGCCGCCGCCTACTCCCGCGCCGTCCGCACGGCGGCCGGGGAGCTTCCGAGCACCCCGCACCCGCTGCCGTACCGGACGCTCGCCTCGGTCGCCGACATCACCGCCGGAGCCGAGGACCAGACGCTGCGCATCCTCAGCGAGCTGGACCCGGACAACCCGCTGACCTCGCTGGACGAGGCGCGCCCGCGCCTGGACCGCGCCGAGAACTGGATCACCACCCAGGTCCCGGCCGAGGCCCGCACCATCGTCCGGGACGAGCCCGACAAGGAGCTTCTGGGCTCGCTCGACGACCAGGGCCGCGAGTCGCTGCGCCTCCTCCTGGAGGGCCTGGACACGCACTGGTCGCTGGACGGCCTCACCACGCTCGTCTACGGCGTGCCGAAGGTGCTGGCGGGCCTGGAGCCGGACGCCAAGCCGACGCCCGAGCTGAAGGCCGCCCAGCGGTCCTTCTTCGCCCTGCTCTACCGGCTGCTCGTCAGCCGCGACACGGGCCCGCGCCTGCCCACGCTGCTGCTCGCGGTGGGGGCGGACCGGGTGCGCAGGCTGCTGGGCGCGTAACACCCTGACACGGCGGAGGGCCGCCGCCCGGGAATCACTCCCGGGCGGCGGCCCTCCGCCGTGCCGGGCGGCCGTGGCCGTACGTCAGGCGGTCTGGTCGGCCGTCGACCGCGCCGGGACGTAGGCCTGCTTGAACTCCGGCCACAGGCGCTGGAGCAGTTCACGCGAGTGCGGGTGGCGGACGTTGCGGGTGTCGGCGAGGTGGATGTCCAGAACCTCCGCGCTCGGGTGATGGCCCTGCTCGTCCGTGTACGCGCTGAACACCTCGAAGGCCATGTCGGCGAACTCGGTGTCCTCCTGGGGCCACTCCTCCAACTGCGGCGCGTCCTCGGGGGCGAGGACCTCGGCGTCGGGCCGCGGCAGAGGCTGCTCGGCCTGGGGCTGCCCGGGGCGGGGCTGCTCGGCCTGGGGCCGGTCCTCGGGGGACGGCTCCTCGTGGCGGGGGTGCGGGACCGCGCCGATGGTGCCGACGTCACCCAGCGGGCGGGTGCGGCCGGGGCCCGCGGGGATCTGGACCGGGGTGGGTTCGAGCCCCTCGACGTACTGCGGGTCGTACGCGCTCTCGTGGACGTTGTCCGGCAGCTTCTGGGCGGCGAACCAGGGGCTGTCGTGGGTGGGCGGGCCGGCCGGAACCTGCTTCTGGAGCGCGGCGGGGTGGGGCTGTTGCTGCCGGGGGTGGGGCTGGGCCTGCTCCTGCCGGGGGCCGTGCCCCTGGTGGTCCTGGTGGTCCTGGTGCGGTTCGTACGCCAGCTCGGCCTTCGGGCGGTCGGCCTCGGCGGGCACCGGTGGCAGCAGGGCCGGTTCGATGCCGGCGGCGGCGAGTCCGGCCGGGGCGGTCTCGGCGAGCGGTACGCCGTACTTCGCCAGCCGCAGCGGCATCATCGACTCGACCGGGGCCTTGCGCCGCCAGTTGCGGCCGAACCGGGCCTGGAGGCGGGCCTGGTAGATCAGCCGGTCCTGTTCGAGCTTGATGACCTGCTCGTAGCTGCGCAGCTCCCACAGCTTCATCCGCCGCCACAGCTTGAACGTGGGGATCGGCGAGAGCAGCCAGCGCGTGAGGCGGACGCCCTCCATGTGCTTGTCGGCCGTGATGTCCGCGATCCGGCCCACCGCGTGCCGGGCGGCCTCGACGGAGACGACGAACAGCACCGGGATCACCGCGTGCATCGCGGTGCCCAGCGGGTCGGGCCAGGAGGCGGCGCCGTTGAACGCGATCGTCGCGGCGGTCAGCAGCCACGCCGTCTGCCGCAGCAGCGGGAACGGGATCCGCATCCAGGTGAGCAGGAGGTCCAGGGCGAGCAGGACGCAGATGCCCGCGTCGATGCCGATGGGGAAGACCAGGGAGAACTCTCCGAAGCCCTTGGCCTCGGCCAGCTCGCGCACGGCCGCGTAGGAGCCCGCGAAACCGATCGCGGCGATGATCACCGCACCCGCGACGACGACCCCGATGAGTATGCGGTGCGTGCGTGTCAGCTGCATCGCGGCCACCTGCGATCCCCTCCCCGACCTCTGTGCCCGGACCCGACCTGTGCGCCCGGCCCTGTTTTTCGGCCAGGCTTCAGACGCCCGGCGATGGCACAGCCTGGCACATGCGTGCGAGTTTCGTTACGCGGGGAGGAGTTGTGGGGTTGTTCGCGGGGCTGTTCGCGGGTCCGGTGGGGGCTTCGGCGGCGGTTTCGGCAGAGGCTTCAGCGGGTGCTTCAGCGGGTGCTTCAGCGGTGGCGGCGAGGGGCGCCGCCACCGCCGAAGGGTCACTCGCAGCCGCGCTGCCAGTTCCAGCCGATGAACGTGTTCTTCAGGTCGACCTCGAACTCACAGGACGCGGTCCCGTCGGCCTTGAGGGCCACGGTGGAGCGGTGCGTGTTGGCGTACACGTTGCCCGTCGGGTCGAAGATCCCCTTGTACGTGAACGAGGCGTCGGCCACGTTGGTGGAGACCGCGCAGTTCGCGACGCAGTCGGCGGACTTGCCCGAGGACTTCAGCGACCAGCCCGCGTTCCACGGCTCACGGTTCCACTGCTGGGTCGCGTCGGTGGACGAGGCGGTGACCACCGTGCCGTCGGAGCTCCAGTCGGACGTCGTGTAGAGCCCCGTCATCCGGATGTTGCAGCAGTCGTACATCTCGGACCAGCTCCGGACCTGGCGGTCGCCCTGGGCGGCGGCCCGGGCCGTCCGCGCGTTCGCGGCCGGACCGGCCTTCGCCACCAGCCGTGCGGGGCCGAGGACCGGCTTGCAGTCGGGGCCGATGGAGACGTTCTGCCGTACGGCCATGCCCTCGGGCGGTACGGGCAGGGCGCCGGACAGCTTCACGTCCGCGCACGCGCGGGCGTCGCCCGATGCCGCCGCCCGCGGCTCGGCCGGAGCCGCGGTGGCGGCGGTGGCGGTGAGCGCGAACAGGCCGGTCGTGAGCGCTGCGGCGAGTGCGATTCGATTGCGCAATTCCCTTGCCTTTCCTCGGGGTTCGCCGTGGAGCGTAACGGCGTTCTCGGCGCTCGGAACGGAACCGGGAGAGGGTTGGCATGAAGGTGACAGGCACATGCCGCCGGGGTTTGCCCGAACGCGCGAAACCCGGCCCTCGGGGAGGGCCGGGTTCCGGAAAAGCCGTGCTGGGAGGGGGTGTTCGCGTCAGCTCGACTTCGGCTTCGACGTGGCCTTGCCCTTGGCCGCGTCCTTCTTGCCGTCCTTCCCGCTGTCCTTCTTGTCGCCCTTGGCGTCGTCCTCGGCGTCGCCCTTCGCCGGCGGGGTGGTCTTGGCGTCGGCGGAGTCGGCGACCGCGGCGACCGCTTCCTTCGCGGCCTTCTGGGCGCCCTTGACGATGTCCGCCGAGGAGGGGGTCTTCGCGCCCGCGTAGCCCGCGCCGTTGTACGTCAGGGTGACGACGACATTGCCCGTGCGCGCCACGACGGTGGCGTACGCGAAGTCCTCGTCCGTCTTGCTGAGGCCGTAGGTGACGAGGGTGGCCTCCTCGCCGATGCCGGCGGTGGGCTCAGCGGCGATCTTCTCGGCGCCCTCGGTGGCCTTCGTCTTGGCGATCTGCTTCGCGTAGTCGTCGGTGGCGCGCTTGGCGCCGCTGCCCAGCGACTGGTCCGAGTCGAACCGGGTGAAGCCGACGTCCAGCCAGCGGTACTGCGAGCCCTTGACGCCCTTGTCGTCCAGGCCGTTCCAGGAGCAGCTGCTCCTGGCCGACAGGTCGTTGGACCGGCCCGCCGTGCCGTTCTTCTTCTTGGCCGAGGGCACCAGGTCCTCGATCGTCTTCTTGGCGATCGAGCCGCACGGGTCGGGCAGATCGGCGAACTTCGCCGGCTCGACGGTGGGCTCCGAGGGCTTGGCGCTGGGGGAGCCGGACGACGAGGAGCCCGCGTTCTTCTTGCCGCCGGAGTCGGAGTCCGACGAGCAGCCGACGGCTACGAGCATCACCGGTACGGCGGCGCAGGCGAGGATGCGGGACAGGCGCGGGGCTGATCGGTGCATGGTTCCTTCACTCGGATGGCACGGAGCTCTCGGTGCTGGAGGTCTCGGTTCGTGCGGTGTACGGGCGGGCTCGGTCGCGGGTCGGTACGTCTTCCGGACAGCCACGGTACGACGGGCGGCGGCCGGCCCGTGCCGCCGCCGAGAGCCCCCCGGGGCCGGAATCCGGCCGGTCGGGGGCCCGTCGGACGGGGTCTATTCGCTGAGTGTCTCGGCCAGCTTCCGGGCCAGTGCCTGGGCCTTCTCCTGGAGTTCCGCGCCGTCGGGCTCCTGGGTGACGAGGGCCGGCTGCTCGGCGTACCGGACGGTCACGACCACGTTCGATGTGCGGAATACCACGCTCACCGTGTGGTTCTGTGCGGTGGAACCTGACCGTTTGGGCAGATCATGCAGAAATGCGGCATCTCCGAGGTTGTCGAGGATGCGCGAGGGCAGGACGTCCTCCGGGCTGCCGCTGCTGCTTGCGCTGCCGCCTCCGCCGGGGGTCTTGGAGGGCGAGGCGGTGGACGAGGGGTCCGACGAGGCCGTGGCGTCGCCCGCCGCGCCCTCGGCCCCGCCTTCGCCCTCGCCGGAGCCCTTGCCCTGCCCCTTCTCCTTGCCCTTGTCCTTGCCCTTGTCCTTCTCGTCCGGGGTTCCGGAGTTCTTCTCCGCGTCCGGCCCGGGGGTCGTCGAGGACGACAGCCCCGCGGCCTTCTCCTTCTTCGCGTACACCGTGTCGGCCCGGTCGTCGTCGCTGATCGCCGGGTCGTAGGAGACGACGCGCTCGAAGTCGATGGACAGGCTTCGCGTGGCGTCCGGCGCGTCGGACTTCCAGCCGCAGCCGACCTTGCGGTCGGTGTCGTACGTGACGGACGCCGTGCCCCGGAACACCTTCTCCTGCTGGTCCCCGGGCAGCTCCGCGGCGCCGGGCAGCAGGTCCTTCAGCGTGGAGCGCGGCACGGCACGGCAGGGGGCGGGCAGGGTCAGGTACTTGCCGGGAGGAGCGGGGGTGACGGTCGGGCTGCCCGCCTTGCTGTCGGCGCCGCTCGCGTTGCTGTCGGCGTCGGCGCTGCAGCCGACGACGAGCGCTGCGAGAAGCGCGACGCCGGGTACGTACGCCATGTGTCGCACCGTCCCAGGCTCCCTTCGGTACGGAAAACGGGTTGCCGCTCGAAGGCGGCCGATGGACACAATGTGTATCGCACGCGCCGCTGTGAATGCCGGTCGGCCGACAGGTTTGCCGATCTTGGCACCGGTTTTGCGCTTTCAGTCTTTTCGGGGGAATCGAGGAGTTATGTCGTACGTAGAGGTACCGGGGGCGAAGGTTCCCATCCGGATGTGGGCGGACCCCGCGTCGGTCGAGGACGTCGCGATGCAGCAGCTGCGCAACGTCTCCACGCTGCCGTGGATCAAGGGTCTCGCGGTCATGCCGGACGTCCACTTCGGCAAGGGGGCGACGGTCGGTTCGGTGATCGCGATGCAGGGCGCGGTGTGCCCGGCCGCGGTCGGGGTGGACATCGGCTGCGGGATGTCCGCCGTCAAGACGTCCCTCACCGCGAACGATCTTCCCGGTGACCTGTCACGGCTCCGCTCCAAGATCGAGCAGGCGATTCCGGTCGGCCGGGGCATGCACGACGACGTGGTGGACCCGGGGAAGCTGCACGGGTTCCCGACGGCGGGATGGGACGACTTCTGGGGGCGGTTCGGGGGGATCGCCGACGCGGTCAAGTTCCGTCAGGAACGTGCCACGAAGCAGATGGGAACGCTCGGATCGGGTAATCATTTTATCGAGTTCTGTCTCGATGAGACCGGTTCTGTCTGGTTGATGCTGCATTCCGGTTCGCGGAACATCGGCAAGGAGCTGGCCGACTTCCACATCGGCCAGGCGCAGAAGCTGCCGCACAACCAGGGGCTGATCGACCGCGACCTGGCGGTGTTCGTCGCGGACACCCCGCAGATGGCCGCGTACCGCAACGACCTCTTCTGGGCGCAGGAGTACGCGAAGTTCAACCGGGCGATCATGATGGGGCTCTTCCAGGACGTGGTCCGCAAGGAGTTCAAGA
This sequence comes from Streptomyces sp. SID14515, assembly GCF_010548505.1. NCBI lineage: Bacteria > Bacillati > Actinomycetota > Actinomycetes > Kitasatosporales > Streptomycetaceae > Streptomyces > Streptomyces sp. SID14515. The sequence continues at coordinate 27,335 of NZ_JAAGMH010000148.1, forward strand.
AGGCCCGGGTGACCTTCGACCCGGTCATCTCCTGCCACCACAACTACGTGGCGGAGGAGCGGTACGAGGGCATGGACCTGCTGGTCACCCGCAAGGGCGCGATCCGGGCGGGGTCCGGCGACCACGGGATCATCCCGGGGTCCATGGGCACCGGCTCGTACATCGTGAAGGGCCTCGGCAACGAGAAGTCGTTCAACTCGGCGTCGCACGGCGCGGGCCGCCGGATGAGCCGGAACGCGGCGAAGAAGCGCTTCTCGACCAAGGACCTGGAGGAGCAGACGCAGGGCGTGGAGTGCCGTAAGGACTCCGGTGTCGTGGACGAGATCCCGGGCGCGTACAAGCCGATCGAGCAGGTCATCGATCAGCAGCGGGATCTGGTCGCGGTCGTCGCGAAGCTCAAGCAGGTCATCTGCGTGAAGGGCTGAGGCCCGGCCCGTACCCCCTACGCCCCGCCCGCCAGGTCCGCCTCCGTCAGGGACGCGACCAGGACCGTGCGCGGGCCCGGTTGGATGCCGGGTACCGACGGGACGGCGAGCAGGCGGCACCCCGCGGCCAGCGCGGCGGCCGCGCCCGTGGGGGTGTCCTCGACGGCCAGGCAGTCCCGCGGGGCCACGCCGAGCGCGGCGGCGGCGGCCAGGTACGGGTCGGGGTGCGGCTTTCCGCGTGCCGTCTCGCCCGAGGCGACCGAGGTGTCGAAGCGGTGCCGGCCCAGCGTTTCGAGCACCAGGTCGGCCACGTGCCGCTCGGACGCGGTGACCAGGGCCGTCGGTACGCCGAGCGCGCGTGCCCGGTCCAGGAGGCGGAGGGCGCCCGGCTGGACGGTCACCCCGGCCGCCACCTGTGCCGTGAACTCCCGGTCCAGCCGGGCCGCCGTCTCCGCCGTCGACAAGGTGGTGCGGCCGTCGCGCACGAGCCGGTCCGCCGCGTCGGCCACCGCCGCGCCCGCGTACGGGGCGAGGGCGCCGGCGTCGGCCGGGGAGCCCTGCGCCCGCAGGAACCCGGCGACGGTGTCCAGCCAGGCGTGCTCGGTGTCGACGAGGGTGCCGTCCATGTCGCACAGCAGGGCGGCGGGGCGGGGGAGCGGGGGCATACGGGGCTCGCTGTTCCTGGGGGTGGGCTGCGCCGGGGTGGACCGCCGGCGGAAGGGCGGTGAGGGGGGTGTTCGGCCGGACAGGGGATGTCCGGTAGGCCGAGGGGCGTCCTGCCGGCCGGGGGCGGGGCGGACCGGCGGCGGGTCAGTCGGCGGCGGTGCGGACCAGGGGGTTGGCCTGCACCGAGTTGCGGACGGTGAAGACGACCGAGCCGGGCCGGTAGCGGTCCTCCGAGGTCTCCACGGGGCGGCCCTCGGAGGTGGTCGTGGTGCGGCGCACCCGCAGCAGCGGGGAGCCGCGCCGGACGCCCAGCTCGCGGGCGTCCGTGGTGCCCGCGGCGACCGCGTCCAGGTGGTGCTCGCCGTTGCTCATGACGATGCCGGCCTCCTCGTACAGGCTCCGGGTGACCGACTCGCAGTCGTCCGGCAGCCGTTCGACGGCGGCCGCCGCCCAGCCGGCGTACACCGTGCGCTCCAGGAGGGCCGGTTCGCCGTCCAGGGTGCGTACCCGCAGGATGTGCAGGACCGGGTCGCCGGGGGCGAGTTGGAGCAGGGCGGCCTGGGCCTCGGTGGCCTTTCCGCGGCGTGAGCGGAGCACCAGGCCGCCGGGGGCGCGGTCGCCGGCCCTGGCCCACTCGGCGAAGCTGCGCAGCTCGGTGAAGCTCTGGCTGGGCGTGGTGGACAGGACGGTCCGGCGGGCGCCCTGCCGGGAGCCGATCAGGCCCTCCGACTGGAGCGTGCCGAAGGCCTGGCGGAGGGTGCCCCGGGACACGCCGTGGGACAGGGCGAGTTCGGACTCGGACGGCAGCTCGGAGCCCACGGGGTGGATGCCTTCGGCGATGGCGCGGCGCAGCTCCTCGGCGATCTGCTGGTGCCGTCGGGTCACGTCTCTCCTTGGAGCTTCCGGGGGTGCGCCGGACGCGCGGTGCGGTCCGGGTGAGCAGGGACGATCATGTCATCCGCACGGGGTGCGTCGCATCTTGGAACTGCGCGCAATCGGTGTTCCGCCGAGGTGTGGACCCGAAGTGCGAACCCTGCGTCTAACCGGTTTCGGAGAAGGTAAACCTACGTCTTGATAACGCTTCTGACCTGCACTTTTTACCTCCATAAAGCTTTACCCGCCGCTCACTTGGCTGCTAGCTTCACCTGGCTTACTGACGATGGCTTGTCCATACAGGTGGCTCGCCGCAGACCCAGGAGTACGCATCGTGAAGGCACACCATCCCCGCCGCGTCCTGACCGCCGCGGCCCTCGCCGGCCTCACCGCCCTGGTGGCCACCGGCTGTGGCTCCGCACCCGACGGCGAGGGTGCGAAGAACAGCAAGGCCGCGAAGGCGGAGTCGGCCGCGGCGCTCGGCGGTATGGAGAAGCTCGTCGCGGCGGCGGAGAAGGAGGGCAAGCTCAACGTCTACGCCCTCGCGCCGGACTGGGCCAACTACGGCGAGATGATCGCGGCCTTCGAGAAGAAGTACGCCATCGAGGTCAACAACGAGGACCCGGGCGGCAGCAGCCAGGGCGCGCTGAACGCCGCGGCCAAGCGCAAGGGCCAGGACCGGGCCGTCGACGCGCTGGACCTCGGCACCTCGTACATGCAGGACGCCAAGAAGCAGGGCCTGCTCGCGCCGTACAAGGTCGCGGGCTGGAAGGGCATCCCGGACGCGCAGAAGCAGCCGGACGCCTCCTTCATGAACAACTACGGCGGCTTCATCTCCATCGGCTGCGACGCCAAGGCCGTGAAGAACTGCCCCGAGACGTTCAAGGACCTCCTCAAGCCCGAATACCGCAACAAGGTCGCGCTCAACGGCGACCCGACCGAGTCCAGCTCCGCGCTGGCCGCGGTCGTCGCCGCGTCGCTGGCCAACGGCGGCTCCCTGGACGACGCGCAGCCCGGTCTCGACTTCTTCCAGCAGCTGAAGAAGAAGGGCAACTTCGTGCCCGCGAAGTCCACGCTCGCCACCATCCAGCAGGGCGAGACGCCGATCTCGATCGACTGGGACTACCTCAACCTGGGTTACGGCCAGAAGCTGGCGGCCAAGGGCGTCGACTGGCAGGTCGCGGTGCCCTCCGACGGCCTGTACTCGCGCTACTACAACCAGGGCGTCAACAAGTACGCCCCGCACCCGGCCGCCGCCCGCCTGTGGCTGGAGTTCATCTACAGCCCCGAGGGCCAGAACATCTGGCTCAAGGGCTTCTCCCGCCCGGCGCTCCTGGACGCGATGAAGAAGGACGGCACCGCCGACAACGCCGCCCTGGCCAAGATTCCCGAGGTCCACGGAACTCCCAAGGAGCCGACCGTGGACCAGGAGGCCAAGGCCAAGGAGACGGTCGTGCAGGGCTGGGGCAAGGCGGTCAGCTGAGCATGGCCGACAAGACCGCACCTCCCCCCGCGGGCAGCGGAGCCGCCGTCCTGGCGGCCTCCGCGCCCGCGGCGGGCCCGGCCGCCCCCGCCCGCCCCGCGCCTCCGGTACGGGACGGCGGAGCCCGCCGCCGTGGCGCGCGGCGGCACCGGTGGCCCGTCGTCGTTCCCTTCTTCGCGTTTCTCGCCGTGTGCTTCGGGCTGCCCGCCGGGACCATGGTGTACGGGGCGTTCACCGTCGTCGACCCGGCGAGCGGCGAGGGCCGCTTCTCCACGGAGAACGTCAGCGGATCTCTGTCGGGGGCGTACGCGACCGGGCTCACCGGCAGCGTCGAGCTCTCGCTCATGACCGCACTGCTGGCAACCGTGATCGGCACCCTGATCGCGCAGGCCGTCGTCAGTTCCCCGCGGCCCGCACTGCGCGGCGTCGTCGTCTCGGCCAGCGGGGTGCTCGCCAACTTCTCCGGCGCGCCGCTCGCCTTCGCCTTCATCGCGACGCTCGGCACCACCGGCACCGTCACCCAGCTCTTCCACCTGGACCGGACCGGCTTCAGCCTCTACAGCTTCACCGGCCTGGTGCTGGCCTACCTCTACTTCATGGTCCCGCTGATGGTGGTGACCGTCCTGCCCGCGCTCGACGGGCTGCGCTCCCAGTGGCAGGAGGCCGCCGCGTCCTGCGGGGCGACCCGCGGGCAGTACTGGCGGCACGTCGGCATCCCGGTGCTGACCCCGTCGCTGCTCGGCGGCGCGGTGCTGATGTTCGGCACGGCGTTCGCCTCGCACGCCACCGCCGCGGTGATGGTCGGCTCCTCGCAGCCGCTGATCACCATCCAGATCGCCAACGCCCTCAACGGCAATGTCCTGGTGGGCCAGGAGAACCTCGCCCTCGCCATGAGCCTCAACATGGTCGTGATCGCGCTGCTCGTGATGGCCGTACAGATACCGCTGCAGCGCAGGAGCACCCGATGGCTCGGATGAAGTTGACCTCGCGGGGCGTCGTCCTGCCGCTCGCCGCGCTGTATTTCCTGGTCCCCATCGGCGCCTCGATCTGGTTCAGCGTCAACGAGGTCGAGGGCATCAGCTTCGACGCGTACACGCAGGGTCTCGGCACCGAGGGGCTGACCACCAGCCTGATGCTGTCGGTACGCCTGGGCCTGGCCACCATCGTCTGCGGACTGCTGCTGATGGTGCCGACCCTGGTCGCGATCTCGCTCTATCTGCCGAGGCTGCGCCGGATCGTCGAGATCCTCTGCATGATGCCGCTGGTCGTCCCGCCGATCGCGCTGGTCGCGGGCGTCACCACGGTGCTGTCCTGGGAACAGGACCTGGCCGACACGCCCCTGTACATGACTTTCCAGATCCTGCGGGACGAGGACTTCCCGCTGATCCTCGTGCTCGTCTACACGGTCATGTCCCTGCCGTTCCTGTACCGCTCGCTGGACGCCGGGCTGCGCGCCGTCGACCTGCGCACCCTCGTCGAGGCCGCCCGCAGCCTGGGCGCGTCCCGCCTGCAGACCCTGTGGCAGGTCGTCGTGCCGAACCTGCGGACCGCCGTGGTGGGCGGCGCCGTGCTCAGCCTGGCCATGGTGCTCGGCGAGTACACCGTCGCCTCCGTGCTCTCCTACCGCCCGTTCTCCGTGTGGATGGTGGAGATCAAGGACTCCGAGGCCCAGCTGTCGGTGGCGGCCGCGATGCTCAGCCTGCTGATCACCTGGGGGCTGCTGCTCCTGCTCACCACCCTGGCCGGTGGCCGTAGCCGCCGTCGTACGCGCCCGGGCTCCGTCCGCGAGAACCGCGAGAACCGAAAGAAGACCGTGTCATGACCGTCCCCGTGCAACTCAAGCAACTGCGCCGGAAGTTCGGCTCCACGGTCGCGCTCGACGGACTCGACCTGGACATCGCCCCCGGCGAGATGGTCGCCCTGCTGGGCCCGTCCGGCTGCGGCAAGACCACCGCGCTGCGCATCATCGCGGGCTTCGAGAGCGCCGACGGCGGCGAGCTGCTGATGGACGGCCAGGACGTCACCTCGGTCCCGGCCCACCGCCGTGACATCGGCATGGTCTTCCAGTCGTACAGCCTTTTCCCGAACATGACGGCCGCCGAGAACATCGCGTACGGCCTGCGGGTCCGCGGCCGGGCGAACGCCGAGCGCAAGCAGCGGGCCCTGGAGCTGCTGGACCTGGTCGGCCTGCCCGGCCGCGAGGGCCACTACCCGCACCAGCTGTCCGGCGGCCAGCAGCAGCGCGTGGCGCTCGCCCGCGCGCTGGCCATCTCGCCCAAGGTGCTCCTCCTCGACGAGCCGCTGTCCGCGCTCGACGCCAAGGTGCGGCTCAATCTGCGCGAGGAGATCCGGCGCATCCAGCTGGACCTCGGCATCACCACCGTCTTCGTCACCCATGACCAGGAGGAGGCGCTGTCCATGGCGGACCGCGTCGCCGTGATGAAGGACGGCCGGCTCGAACAGTGCGCCGCGCCCGGTGAGTTGTACGACCGTCCGGCCACGCCGTTCGTCGCCGAGTTCGTCGGCACCATGAACCGGCTGCCGGGCACCGTCCGGGACGGCGGGGTCGTCGAGCTGTTCGGGCGGCGGCTGCCCATCCACGGCGCGACCCCCGCCGCCGGCACCGAGGTCGACGTCCTGCTGCGCCCCGAGGGGCTGGCGGTCGGCGCCGCCGACGACGCGGCGGGCACCCCCGCGACCGTACGGGTGGCGACCTTCCTCGGCCCCACCACCCGGCTGCACCTCACCACCGACTCCGGCGTCGGGTGCAAGGCCGACCTGCCCAGCTGGGAGGCGACCGCGCTGGCGCCGGGAGCACGCTGCACGATCACCCCGCACGAGAACCCCGTGCTCGTCGCCGAGCGCGCCGTCGCCCTGTCCCCGAAGGTGTAAGTGAAGGAGTGAGCAACCAGTGAGTGCCAAGCGCCGTGTATTCCTGTCCGCCACCGGAGCGGCCGTCGCCCTCGCCGCGACCGCGGCCGTGGCGGTCGCCGGTCCGGCGGCCGAGCCCGACGAGGCCCGGAAGCCCGGCAGGCCGGCCGCCGCGAGCGAGCTGCGCGTCATGACCCTGAATCTGTGGCACGGCGGAGCCAAGGTCGACGACGGTCTGGCCAAGCAGGTCGCCGTCATCAAGAAGCACCGGCCCGACGTGGTCGGACTCCAGGAGACCTCCGGGCACTCCGCGAAGGAGCTCGCGGAGGAGCTGGGCTGGGACCACTGGCAGTCCGATGCCGACCTGGGCATCATCAGCCGCTTCCCGTTCAGCTCGGAGGTCGAGACCAGCGAGGCGGCGGCGGGCGTCCGCATCCGGATCGACGAGGCCACCGGCCAGGAGGTCGAACTCTGGACGGCGCACCTCGGCTACGACCCGTACGGCCCGTACGACGCCTGCTTCGACGAGATGCCGGTCGAGGAGATCTTCCTGCGGGAGGCGCAGTCCGGCCGCACCCCGCAGGCCGAGGCCATCGCCAAGGACCTCGCGCCGAAGATCGCCGCGGCGGACGAGACGCCGGTGCTGCTCGTCGGCGACTTCAACACGCCCTCGCACTTGGACTGGACCGAGGCGACCAAGGACAGCCACTGCGGTTACGGACAGGTCGACTGGCCCGTCACCAAGATCTTCGAGGGCGCCGGTCTGAAGGACTCCTTCCGGGAGGCCAACCCGGACCCGGCGGCGGTTCCCGGCAACACCTGGTCGCCGGTCTACCCCAAGCACGAGGGCTCCACGGGGGTCGACGAGCCGCAGGACCGGATCGACTTCATCGACTACGCGGGCGACAAGCTGACCGTGAAGGACTCGGTGTCCTTCGTCGACGGCGACCCGAAGCCGGTCCCGGACCAGGCGGGCAACGCGTGGCCCACGGACCACGCGGCGGTCCTGACGACGTTCACGGTGGGCTGAGGCCCAGGCGCGGCCGACGGGGCCCGGGACCGGTACGCCGGGTCCCGGGCCCTTCGCTCACCGGCTCACAGGGTGCGGTGGACCTTCGTGTTGGAGGCCTGGGCGCGCGGGCGGACCACCAGGAGGTCGATGTTGACGTGGCTGGGGCGGGTGACGGCCCAGCCGATCGTGTCGGCCACGTCCTCGGCGGTCAGCGGGGCGTCGACGCCCGCGTAGACCTTGGCGGCCTTCTCGGTGTCGCCGCGGAAGCGGGTGGTGGCGAACTCCTCGGTCCTGACCATGCCGGGGGCCACCTCGATGACGCGGACCGGGGTGCCGACGATCTCCAGGCGCAGGGTCTCGGCCAGGACGTGTTCGCCGTGCTTGGCCGCGACGTAACCGCCGCCGCCCTCGTACGAGGACAGCGCCGCGGTCGAGGAGAGGATCACGATCGTGCCGTCGCCGCTCGCGGTGAGGGCGGGCAGCAGGGCCTGGGTGACGTTGAGGGTGCCGATGACGTTGGTCTCGTACATCTGGCGCCAGTCGGCGGGGTCGCCGGTCGCGACCGGGTCGGCCCCGAGCGCCCCGCCCGCGTTGTTGACGAGGACGGCGAGGGAGCGGAACGCGGTGGCGAACTCGTCGACCGCCGCACGGTCGGTGACGTCCAGCGCGTAGGCCGTCGCCTGGAGACCGGCCTCGGTGAGCTCGGCGGCGAGCGCCTCGATGCGGTCCTTGCGGCGGGCGGTCAGCACGACCCGGAAGCCGGCGGCGGCCAGCGTACGGGCGGTCGCGGCGCCGATGCCGCTGCTCGCGCCGGTGATGACGGCGATGGGGGTGGCGGCCATGGCGATCTCCTCGGACAGCTGATCGGGTACGGGGAAAGGATAGGCAGGCGTCGCGGTGCGCCCCGTGCGCGGGCGGCCGGCCGGTGGTCCTGCGCGCGGGGCGGTGGTGGGCTGTGCGGGTGGGGGAGAGCGCGTCAGGGCGGTACGTTCATCGGACTAATCGGTGGGATCGGTATGTTCCCGGCATGCTGATCCTGAGCCGAAGACTGTTGATGCCGCTGTCCGTCGTCGTCGCCGTGGCCGCGGCGACGACCGTGCCGGCCGCGACGGCGGTGCCGGTGCCGGTGCCGGTGCCGGTACCGCGGTCGGTGCCGGCGGCGGATATCGACCCCGTCACCTTCGCCGCCGAGCCCGTCACTGCCGGTGCCCCCGTAGCCCCTGCCGCCGCTCCTGCCGCTCCTGCCACGCCTGCCGCTGCCGCCGCGTCCGAGGCGGACATCGCCCATCACGGGCACATCGCCTTCTGGAACGACCTGCTGGAGATCCGGCTCCGGACCGCGAACCGGGGGCCCGCCGACGTGTCCGCCTCGACGGTGCGACTGCGGTTCTCCGAGCCGCTGGCCGTACGGCAGCAGCTTCCGCAGGGCTGCCTGTGGGGCGGCAGGGCTGCGGTGCTGTGCGAGACGGGCGCGCTGGCCAAGGGCGGGCAGACCCGGCGGACCGCGCTGGACCTGCGGCTCGCCGGCCGCCCGGCCGAGGTGGTCGTGCGGGTCGACACGGTGTGGGGCGGCGGGGCGCGCGACGCGGACTCCAGGAACGACGCGCACACGGTGCTGGCGCCTTCGACGGGTGACCCGTACGCCTTCTGAGGTCCTCCGAGCGGCGGGCCTTCGCCGTTACGCCGTTACGCCGCCGTGCCGTTACGCCACCGCGCCCCCGAATTCGCGGACCGCCTCGGACACGATCGTCTCCAGGTGGCCGTGATGGGCGCCGCGCCAGTACACCCGGTCGCACTCCGTGCACTGGGCGAACGCGTCGTACGCCTGCTGCGTGCCGTGCTCCAGCAGTGCGCTCACGGAGTCCTTGGCTGCTCCGGCCAGGGTGCCGTTGCACGCGGTGCAGCGGGTCCACGGGTCCAGGACCGGAGCGAAGCGGCCGAGGACGTCGCGGAGTTGCTCCTTGGGACGGTCGCTGTAGACGTACGCGCCCGCCCAGATCTCGCGGCGGCGCAGCAGCCCGCGGTCCCGGGAGAGCAGGACGCGCCGCTCTCGTGCCGAGAGGGTGGCCAGGGCGGGGTCGCCGATGTCCTCGCTCTCGTACGCCGCGTCGACGCCCAGGAGCCGCAACCGGCGTGCCAGCGTGCCGAGATGGACGTCGAGGAGGAAGCGTAGCGGCGCGCCGGGCACCCGCTGCGGGCGCTCCACGGCACGCACCTCGACGTGCTCGCCGGGCCCGGGCACATGCGAGCGGGCCACCGGGCCGCCGTTCACCAGCAGCGTTCCGGCCTCGGTGAGCGGGACGCCGAGGGACTCGATGACATGGCCGAGGGTCGAGGAGCCGTCCGTGACGAGGGGCGTGGGCCCGCCACGGCGGTCGTGCGGGACGAAGAGCCGCAGCTCAGGGGCTACTTCGAGGGTGATCTCGGGTCCGTTCACCCGGTCAGGATGCCACCGGGGCGGGACGGGCGGCCAGGCATTTGGCAGGGGGCGGACGGGGAGCCGGGGGGCGTGCGGATGCGCGACCGAGCGCCGTCAGCGCGGGGCGAACGCGGTCGGGGGAACGCCGACCGTCGCGGTGAAGTCCCGCACCAGATGGGCCTGGTCGCTGTAGCCGAGGTCCGTGGCGAGCCGCGCCCAGTCGACGGCCGGGTCGGATCCGGCGCGCTCCAGCGCCTCGTGGATGCGGTAGCGGAGGATGACCCACTTGGGGCCGACGCCGACGTACGCGGAGAAGAGCCGTTGCAGGGAGCGGGCGGAGAGCCCCGTGTCCTGGGCGAGTTCATCGGCCCGGCGCACCGTGCGGTCCTCGCGCACCCGGTCGACGGCGGTCATCGCCAGCGTCGCCCGGGGGTCGGGGCGGGGCTCCAGGGCCAGCAGGAAGGCGTCCAGCGCCGCGACCCGCGCGTCCTCGTCGTCCGGGCCCAGGACCGCGTCGACGGGCGGCGGCAGCCGCAGCACCTCGGCGGCCGGAACCCGGCGTCCGGTCAGCTCGCAGACGTCGTGCTCCGGCGCGAACGGGCGGAAACCGCCGGGCCGGAACTGCACCCCGCAGACCCGTCCGCGCCCGGCCAGCTTCCGGGTGAAGAGCCCCGGATCGACGCCCGCGACCTCGGCGTACCCGGACCGCTCCTCGGTGCTCTCCCCGGCCTCGTACCGCTGGAGGACCAGGTTCACCGACGGGTGCGGGACGACATGGGCGGCGTACGGCTCGGTGAGGTCCCAGTCGATCAGCCAGTAGTGCTCCAGGTACGGGCGCAGCGCGGCGGCGGGCTCGCGGCGGCGGAAGCGTACGCGGGCGAAGAGGTCCGGGGCGTCGACGATGCCCCGGGTGTCACGGCGGGGTCCGGCGGCCATGACCCGATCCTAGGCGGCGCGTACACGGCCTGCCTGTCGTGTTTCTTCAAGACCTCGGGCGGGGTGCGGGCGCAGAGTGGAAGGCATGACGCAGAAGATCAGTGAACTGCTGGACATCGCCGCGGCCCGGGCCCTGCCCGTGGTCCGGGGCATCGACGAGGCGCAGCTGGGCGACCGTACGCCCTGCGCCGAGTACGACGTACGGGCGCTGCTGAACCACCTGTTCCTGGTGGTCGTGAACTTCCAGGCGCTCGCGGCCCGCGAGGAGGTGGATTTCGGCCGGGAGCCGGAGTTCGTGACGGGCGACTGGCGGGCCGGGTTCGCCGAGGAGACCGCCCGGCTGGTGGCGGCGTGGGACGCGCCGGGCGCGGAGGAGGGCACGACCGGGCAGATGGGGCTGCCGGCCCGGACGGTGGGGCTCATGGTGCTCGGCGACCTGACCGTGCACGCCTGGGACCTGGCGCGGGCGACGGGCGGTGCGTTCGTGCCGGACCCGGCCGTGGTCGAGGAGGTGGGCCCCGGACTGGCCGCCCTGGCGCCGCAGGCCCGCGAGATGAAGGTGTTCGGCGAGCCGTTCCCGGTGGGGGAGGGGGCTAGCGCCTTCGAGCGGCTGCTGGCCGTGACGGGCCGCGATCCGGGGTGGCGTCCGGCCGGGACGAGCGGGGCGGCCGGGACGGCCGGGGGCTGAACGCGGCGGGCGGTCCGCCGAGCCCGGTGGCCGGTCCGGTGGCCGGTCCGGCGGGGCACGGGGTGGCGGCCGGGGCCTCGTAGAGGGGGCCGAGCGCGGCGTACGCGTCGTCGACGATGTCCGCGGCCAGGACCAGCATGTCCTGCTCCGCCAGCCGGGCGGCCCGGTGGGTGTACGGGGACGGTGGCGCCGGATGCCCGCGGCGCCACCAGCAGTCGCAGGCCGCGTAGATGCCGCCGCCGAAGACGAGCACGGGGATGGACAGGGCCAGCAGAACGTCGCCCACGGCGGACCTCCTCGATGGTCGGTGTCCTGTGCATCGGCGCGTGAGGTGGTGGCGCTGAAGACCGGCTTCGGCCAAATTCGCCGTGACACCTGGCTCGATCCGACCGAATGTGTGCACGTGGGAGCGCCTGTGTGAACGCTTCGACCGACTGTACGGCCGGATCTCGGACGCTTCGAAGACACCGTGCGCCAGAATCCGGACGCATCGATTACCCGATGAGGCCAGGGAGTTCGACATGCGAGGCAGTAGCTCGGTGCAGCAGCACGACCTGACTTCGGGGGGTGCCTGGCCGGGACCGGCGGATCCGGGGCGGGACGGGACGCGGACCGACATCGGGCGGAACGGGGACGCCCGGTGAACGGGGTGCGGCCCGGAGTCCGGAGGCTTGTATGGGGGGTTTGTCTCGTCGTGTTCGGTGCCGGTTGTGCCGATGGAAGCGGGCAGGGCGGCGGGGCGGGGGACAGACGCGGGGTGTCCTCCTGGGACGAGGGGGTGAGTGCGTCGGCCGTCGCCGAGCGGCTGGGCGTGCGGGTTCCCGGAGCGGCCTCGGATGTGCGGGCCGGGCACCGGAGGGGGCAGGACGACGCGCTGCTACTGGCGTTCGTGGTGCCGTCCGGAGACGTGGACGGCTTTCTCGCCGGGATGGATCCGGAGGAGCCCGTGGCGGAGCGGGCCGTGCCGTTCGCGGGGGAGAGCGTGCCCGCCGCGCCCTTCGCCCGTCTCGGCCTGCCGGAACCGGTCGGCCTGCCCGGTGTCCGAACGGCGCAGGTGTGCGCTCCCTGCGACGACGACCTGAACGCGCTCCACGTCGCCGTGGCGGCGATCGACGGCGGACGCAGCCGTGTCTATGTCAAGGGCGTCGACTGAGCCGTACCCGTGCGCCGGGTACCGGCGGCCCGCGAGCCCGGGGCCGCTCGAAAATCCGCTCGGCCTCGGGTCAGGGCCACACCAGGCAGTACGCCTGGTGCCCCGCGTCATGCAGGCGGTGGGAGAAGTCCTGCCACTCGTGGAGCGATTGAAGGCGGCGGGGCGTCGACCTGGGTATTTTCGATAGAATCCGCGTTGACCTGCGGAAAGTCGTCCCGGTAGTTCTCGCGGGTTAACGCCGTTTCCTGGGCTCATGTGCCCTGGATGTGCCCTGGAAAGTGATCGGCTGGCCACGGGGCAGGTGCCGCGGTGTGGCAGTCCGCGGTCGTCAGCAGCCCGCGCGAGGGCTGGACGAAGCTATGCACCACCCCCCGGGCCAAGCTGCCTAATCGCCGAGGGCGCGAGCTCCAGCGGAGAGGGCTGCGGCTTCGTCGGTTGGTGGAGGCCCAGTTGAGGGACCGGTCCGTGGATCATCTGTACCAAGTGGCCATGGACGCGTCATAATGGCGCGATGGGGCTTTCGTTACCTGACCCGAAGGGTCACCAGCGGGACGTCGTCTTCCTGAACGAACGCGGTCACTGCGTCGTTCTGGGCACGGCGGGCAGCGGCAAGACGACGATGGCGGTCCATCGGGCTCATTATCTGGCCACGGCCCCGGGTATCGGAGGCCGCACGCTGTTGGTCACCTTCAACAAGGCTCTCGTAACCTACCTCAGGGGTATGAGCGCCGCGTCTACGAACCTGCAGATCGAGACCTACCACACCTTCGCGCGTGGCTATCTCGCGCATCGCACCAAATCGCCGGTGCGCATATGCAAGTCCAAGAAGCAAATGGTTGAGCGGGCGCTGGGGGAGGCTCGTGAGCGCCATCCCTCCCGGGCCGTGATTCACCGTCCGCTCGATTTCTTCCTGGATGAGCTGCATTGGATGGTCGGGCACGGCATAGTCGACCAGCAGACGTATGTGGAAGGCCGTGCTCGTCGGGTTGGCCGGGGCAGGCCACTTCAGCAACCCGATCGTGAAGTCGTCTTCGAGGTCTACCAACGGTACGTACAGTTGCGTGCCGAAGCCGGGTACGAGTACGACTTCGACAACATGGCGTCGACGGTCCTGGGTGCCCTGAAGGTTGATCCCACCAAGCGGCTTTACCGGCATGTCGTCGTCGATGAGGGCCAGGATTTTACACCCGAGATGATTCGAAGCCTGGCAGCGGCCATTCCTAGCGACGGATCACTGACTTTCTTCGGCGATTACGCGCAGCAGATCTACGGGAGCCGGATGTCCTGGCGTGCCCTGGGCCTTCATGTGTCAAATGTCGTGGAGTTCGCCCACAACTATCGCAACAGCCGTCAGGTCGCCCAACTCGCCCAGTCCCTTTCGGATATGCCGCACTTCAAGGACGACGTCGATCTGGTCCAGCCGACCGGTGCGGCGGCCGACGGCCCGAAACCCACCATCCTGGAGACCGCGGGCAAGGAAGAACAGCTCGTTCAGGCGGCGAGCAACGCCCTGGCGCTGGGCGCGGACCGCCAGGTCGCCATTCTTATGCGCACCCGGGTCCACGAGGACAAACTCAGATCTCTCCTCGACCGAGGTCGTGTCCCCATTCACCGCCTACACCGTGAGCTTGCGCGGTGGACGGACGAGCCGGGGGTGTTTTACGGGACCTACTCTGCGGCGAAGGGCTTCGAGTTCGACTCGGTGATCCTCCCATTCTGTGATGCGGACGAGCTGCCGAAACCGAGTGAGGTGGAGGCTCACGGCCTCGACGAGGCCAAGGCGCGCGAGGCCCGGCAGTTGTACGTAGCCATCACCCGGGCTCGTACAGACCTCATCATGCTGCACTCAAGCAAGCTGACCGGTCTGGTGCCGCAGGAGATGTCTGACCTGTACGTGCGGGTGAGCTTGTGAGTGACGTCCTTGAGCAGGCCCGGGCCCGCGGTATCACCCGTCTGTGCCATCTCACCAAGTCGGCCAACCTGTCCCATATCCTCGAAACCCGGCAGATACGTCCCGTGGCCACCCTGCAGACAGCTGCGGACGCCTTTCGGCCTGCCGATACCCAGCGCCTGGACGGCGCACTGGAGTTCACCTTCCTGAGCGTGGAGTATCCGAACACCTGGTACCTGGCCCAGGCAGCGAGCCGGGACCGCCATTTTCAGGACTGGGTGGTTCTCACGCTGGACGTCGACCTGCTCGCCACTTCCGGCGCACGCTTCTGTCCGTACAACTCCGCACGAGACAGGAGCGCCGGCGCCCGGCTGGGTGCCGACGGCTTCAATGCCATGTTCGCGCCTACGGTGACCGGCAAGGTGACTCTGCGGCGAGAAAGTGGGCACCCGTCTTGGTGGCCTACGGACGACCAGGCAGAGATACAGATACCCGGGATCATCCCACTGTCGGCCGTACGTTCTGTCATCGTCCGGGACGAGAAGCAGGCAGAGCTGGAGCACTTCAGGCATGCCCAGTTCGGGATGGCGGTTCTGCTGCCACCTCTGGTTGTCGCTCCCATGATCTTCGACAAGTACGTCCTGAGCCGCTCGGTGCGCTCCGGCAATCGGCCACCGGAGAGCCCGTACATCCCCCGAACAACTCTGGCAGAGTGAACACGTGAACGCTGAGCTTCACCCATGGACCGACAGAGCCTGCGGCATGCTGCTAGGAGCAGCCGTCGGGGACGCCATGGGCTGGCCCTACGAGCGGCGGGACCGGACTCGCTCACTTCCGCCACTCAGCCAGGTCGCGGGTCGGTTTTTCGCCTGGCAGCGAACGGCAAGCAGCCGTTTCCGCCCGATCCTTGAGGACATCGGACCAGGCGAGTACAGCGACGACACACAGATGCTCATCGCCGTGGCTCGTGCTCGCCTCACCGCAGGAGACGACTGGCTTTCCTGGTTGCAACGAGTCGAGTGGCCCTTCCTCCTCGATTACGAACGTGGTGCCGGGGCCAGCGTCAAGCGTGCCTGCCGCGCCTGGGAGAAGCATGAATCGGCCTGGGGCAAGAGGGCCGACGACCAGGAAAAGTACTTCAGTAGCGGGGCCAACGGCGCGGCCATGCGCATCGCGCCGCACGTCATAGTCCACCACGAGGGTTCCTTCGGCGACCTGGCGCACGACGTGGTCCGCGACGCCGCGACGACACACGGGCACCCGCGAGCCCTGCTGGGTGCCTTGGTGCATGCCTATGCCCTGTGGACCAGTTTGCGGCAACCTGCGCCATTGGCTTACGGCTGGCTCGTCGAAGCAACACTGGACGGTCTGAAGGACTGGCGGGAACCGGTGTGGCAGGGGCTGGACAGAAACTGGTTGGATGCCGCTGCGAAGGCGTTCCCCGGCGGCTATGAACAAGGCTGGGATGACGCCGTGCGGGAGGTGGAGGATCTCCTAACCAGCGCACGGTCCTCACTGAACAGCGGCGCGCTGAGTGCGCCCTCCGCCTTTCTCGAGCAACACGGCCTCACTCGGCCGAAGACGCGTGGGTCGGGGACGTTGTGCGCGGTGGCAGCCATTTACCTCGCGGCCCGTTCGGCCGCCAGCCCGGAGCGTGGCATCGGTGTCCCCGCGCGCCAGGAGGGCGCGGACACGGACACACTGGCATCTATGGCCGCCAGCCTGCTCGGCGCAGGTCTGGGCCAGGAATGGCTGGGCTTGTTCGGGCGAACTGTTCAGGATGCGGCCCTGCTAGTCACGCTGGCCGAGAATTTGCTCACTCCTGTCTCTCCGATCCTGTCCCTGCCTTCTCGCGCCGCGGCTGGCGAAGCTCGGTCGCGGTTCATCGAGAAGCTCGACAAGGCTGACAGCCGAGCTGATCTGCTGCTCCCGGACCGGCGCCAAGCACGCGTGGTCGCAGCTGGCACGCTGACGTCCGGCAAGTGGACGGCGCGACGTACACATATCGTCACCACGGACGGTCAGAACCTTTTCTTTATCCGCGGAATCCAGCGGGCGGAAGCGGAATCGGAAGGTGTCGAGGAAGCCCCTCGTACCGATGCGGAGCCGACTGACGAGCATCGATCGGTCTGGCCACCGAACCAGGTCCGGCTCCAAGGTGCCTATCTGCCCGTCGCCGACATCGCACGCGTGACGGCGGCCATGTCCGCCCTCGGTCTTAGCGCGCACCGCCGCGGAAGCGACTGGGTCTCTTATGAGAATCTCGTGATCAGGCAGGCACACACCAGCAAAGTCGCTACGGGCGTTCCAGGCGTCCAACTTCGGGTTGCCATCGACGATGTCCAAGCGGCTTGGGAGCGTCTGCGCAGGCTGGGGTTCGACGGAGCAGTGCAACGTGAGGGCGGCGCCCTCTGGGCACAGATCGACCCGTACCTGATCGTCGCCGTCAACAACGCCGAGCCGCCCGCTCGCCCAACCCTGCAGTAGACCCGGCCGGCCCCGGACCTCAGCTTCCAGGCCGCCGAATGATGTTGAACAGCGGTCTGTGGATGAGCATGAGACGGACGACGATGGCGTCGACAGAGTTGAAGCCGAAGGGAGTGTCAGTGGGGAGCGGTACTGTCGGAACATGACTGTGTGGCCGCCAATTGATCGTGACGATCTCCGCAAGGCACGTGGTGACGCGGGCTTCGATACCGTCCTCCCGCTGCTGATTAGGCGCTTGATAGCCGAGACCGCAAGCGGCTTGGAATCGCTGGACATGCCCGGCGGGTCCGGAACCGCCGTCGGCGGATATGACGGCATCGTCACAGCGTCGCGACCGTCGGCGTTCGTGCCCGAAGGAACCTCGGTGTGGGAGCTGTCTGTTGGCGGCGGCAATAGCAAGGCCGAGGATGACTACGAGAAAAGGATCAAAGGCCCGAAGGGGCTCGCGACCCAAGACGTCACCTACGTAGAAGTCGTCCTCGACACGTGGAGAGATGCTCGAACCTGGGCCGAGCGTCACACCGAAGATGGTCGGTGGCGGGAGGTACGTGGGTACAACCTCGACGGGATCGACCTATGGCTGGAGCAAGCGCCAGCCACCACGGCATGGCTTGCTGCCCGGCTGGGGAAGGCACTGCCGGGCGTGCGGTCTCTGGACTCGTGGTGGACGGACAGTTGGCTCCGGTCGACGCACATCCCGCTGGACCGAACGGTGGTGCTGGCAGGAAGAGAGAAGGCAGCCGCCGACTTTGGTGCCCTACTTGCCACCGGCCAGTCGGTAACCACGCTAGGTGGTGATCTGCGTCCCGATGAAGTCTGCGCTTTCGTCGCCGCTGCCCTAGAGCAAGAAGGCACCCTGGGGGCCACTCAGGTGGGGGCGCGGGTCCTGTTTGTTTCCGACAGGAGTGGTATTGAGCAACTGGTCACGCAACGCCAGCCGTTGATCCTGGTCCTCGCCGACCCGGCCCTCGCGCGGGACATTCCGCAGCAGCAGCCTCACCAGTTGGTGTGGGCGGCGATGCCGGGCGCCCGGTGCGACGTGAAGGTACCCAGGCTTCACAGCCAAGCCATTGAGTCCCTGCTGCTCTCCAACGACATGCCGCGTGAGCGTGCCGCTCGCCTCGGCGCGCTTGGTCGCCGCAGCCTGCTTGCGCTACGGCGAGCGCTGGCCCACCACCCAGAGCCACTCACACCGGAGCGGGTCTCCACTCTCGATGTGGTCCGCCGACGGCTGCTCCTTGTGAACTCCTGGGCCGGAGACAATCAGGAAGACCGCCGTGTGGTTGGGCAGTGCTCGGGACTTGAGTACGACGAGTTGCAGGAGCGAGCCCGGGAGCTCGCTGCCGGGGCCGACATCCCCTTCCTTGGCTATCAGGAAGGAATTTGGCATGTGCTCGCCGCCGAGGATGCCTGGGCGTTGCTCGGTACGTCTCTTACCAGTGACGATCTTCAATTCTTTCGAAGGGTAGTTCTAGAAGTACTGACTGAAACAGATCCGACCCTCGATCTAGACCCTGGTGAGAAGTGGAAGGCTGGGGTGATGGGCATTAGACGGTGCTTCTCACACACCCTTCGCGCCGGGCTCGCCCAGTCGCTCGCCCTCCTGGGCACCCTGGGCGCAGACCTACGGGGCCCGGGCGGTGTCACGGGCGATCGGTGGGCACGGTTGCTAGTCCGTGATCTGCTGAAACAGGCCAATGCTGATGAAACGTATAGCCTGTGGCGTTCCCTGGGCGATGTGCTCACTTTGCTGGCTGAGGCTGCTCCGGAGGAGTTTATGGAAGCGGTGCACGAGGGCCTCAGCGGCACCACGCCGCTTCACACCGCCATGTTCACAGACAACCAGCCTGACAACATGGGGCTTGGATCCAGCTCTCCTCATACAAGCTTCTTGTGGTCCTTGGAGAGCCTGGCGTGGTCTCCGGAGCACCTCGATGACGCAGTCGACGTACTGACTGCGCTGGCTGTCGTGGACCCGGGCGGCCGGCTCTCGAATCGTCCCCTCGCGAGTCTGGTGGGGATTCTCAGCGCATGGGCTCCAAACACGACCGCTCATGCCGAGGACCGCATAGCAGTAATCCGACGCCTGGTGCGGAGGCAGCCAGCACTCGGCCGCAAGTTGCTCCTCCAACTCATTCCTGACAGTCACGCTATCCAGGTGAGCCATCCTGGTCCGCGTTTCCGTGATTGGAAAAGGGGAATTGTCGTCACCCCGCATGATCGATGGAGTGTGATCACCGCCGTGGTCGACCTACTCCTGGACGAGGTCAACGCTGCTCCCGAGCTGTATGCCGAATTGATCGGCAAAATCGACGTTCTCCCTCCCCAACACCGCGCTGAGGTCGCGCGAGGACTGACTGAACTGGGCGGCGACCTGGAAGATGACGATCAGCGCGCGGTTCTCCACCGCGCATTGCGCGACCAAGTCGCCCGGCACCGAGAGTATGCGGACGCCGCGTGGGCGCTTCCTGCGGACGAGCTGGCCCCTCTCCAAACCGCATGCCAAGCGCTGGAGCCTCGGAATCCGGTGAGGCGATACGCATGGTTGTTCCAATCCGGTTGGATCACGCTCGGCGACATCAGGCGGCGTGAGGACTTCGCTGCCTACGACGCGGAACTCCTCGCCCGGCGGGCCGCCGCAGTCGGGGAGATAGTCGTGAATGGAGGGTTGGCGGCTCTTGTCGAGCTGGCTTCCGTAGCCGAGTTCGCCGACCTGGTGGGCATCGCTCTTGCCGAGCACTCCGATGAACATGACCAAGAGCTGCTGTCATGGCTTGAGGGGGACGCCTCGCCAGCCAAGGAGGTTGCCGTTGGGTACCTGCGTCGGCGTATGTGGGCGTGGGGGAATGATCTCCGCGACAGGCTTCTTTCTCTTACAGAGCTTCCGCATGTTCAGGCAGTGATCCTGCGGCTCGCCCCAGAACCAGCCGCCGCGTGGTCTAAGCTCTCGGAACTCAGTCCGGAAGTAGCGGGACATTATTGGCGCGAGTTCTCCTACTTTGGGCTCGGCTCTAATTTCCCACGAGCGCTTGATGCCGCCCGGTCGCTGCTGGGTGCAGGCCGTCCGGCAGCCGCGCTGGACCTCATCCTCCTCTACGACAAGGAAGGGGGTGCTCCAGAGGTCGCTGAGATTGTCGTCACCGGGCTGGAAGACCTCATCGCAGCTAGGTTGAGCGATCCTGAGATCGGGCGACTCGGTTCACGTTTCCAGGATCTATTCACGCTGCTGGCACGGAATTGCGATCAGGTGGGGCGTCAACGCATCCTCAGGCTGGAGTGGCAACTCTTGCCTGCGCTCGGATTCGACGCTAAGGCTCCGGTCCTCCACAAGATGCTGGTCGAGGACCCTGAGGCGTTTGCGGATTTGGTGACATGGTCCTTTCGCTCCAGCACCGATTCTGACGAAGATACGGTAGATGCCGTAGAGAAGGAAAATAGGCGCAATATTGCGAACCATTCATATCAAGCCCTTCGCACGTTGCGCACGTGTCCAGGGATTAAGGCCGACGGGACCCTCGACCCGGTTGCGCTGCGCACGTGGGTCATGACGGCACGGGCAGAATTGGCTTCCAGGGATCGCGCCAGGGTGGGTGACGTGCAGATTGGCCAGGTCCTTGCTTTCGCCCCGCGCAACCAGGACGACCTGCAAGTTCCGGAAGCTGTCCGAGATCTACTTGAAGAGGTCAATAGCAACGATCTTGAACAGGGCCTCAGCATTGGCATCTACAACAAAAGAGGTGTGACCAGCCGAGGGCTTCTAGACGGTGGAGTGCAAGAGATGGAGTTGGCCCGGTCCTTCCGGGAGCAGGCCGAACGCGTACGCGCGTGGCCGCGAACCCGGAAGTTGCTGAAAGGGCTTGCGGAGTCGTACGAAGCAGACGCCCGGCGGGAAGACCAAGAGGCAGAGCGACGTCATCAGGGCCTGGAGTAGGCCATGCCGGCAAGACCCGTTACGAAAGCGCGGGCCGACGCTGCTCAGCGAGCTCAGCCACTGAGGTTGAACTCGTGATG
Organism: Streptomyces sp. SID14515; assembly: GCF_010548505.1. Lineage (NCBI taxonomy): Bacteria > Bacillati > Actinomycetota > Actinomycetes > Kitasatosporales > Streptomycetaceae > Streptomyces > Streptomyces sp. SID14515. Next base: position 48,250 of record NZ_JAAGMH010000148.1, read on the forward strand.
TCGTGCGGTTGGTCAGGCGGTCAGATGGCCAGTCCGGTCTCGGCGAGGCAGTCGTCTATGAGGTTGCTGCGGTACTGGATTTGCCGTAGGCCGCGTCGGATGCGCTAGATGAGGTGTTCGGGGGTGCTGAAGGCGACGTTGGAGAGCCAGCTGCGTCGCAGGAGAGATCAGATCCCTTCATGGAGCGATTGGGCTCGGGAGGGCACTGACCTGGGATTTCCCGTGAGGATGTGCGTTGACCTGGGGAAACTCCTCTCGGTAGTTCTCACGGATCAACGCCGTTTCCCAGGCTCATGTGCCCTGGGTCATCACTTTCTACCGACCTATTTACCTGGAACGGGTCGGTGCGAGCTCAGCGCCTGGGGTGGCTGATGTTCTGCTTGTCGCGCCTCATGGCCGCTCCGGGCAGTGGCCCTCACCGTCGCTCACTGCGTATGTCGAGACTTCCGCCGAGCGCACCGACATTACGGGATCGGGTCCGCCATGTTCCCGGAAGCGCGCCGGGTCCCACAGGTATAGGACATCGCCATCCGTGCTGAAAGCGAGCAGTGGACGATCGGTCGGGAGTGGTCCGTTGTGTACGGAAAGCTTGCTTTTGAGCGGCTGTATACAGATTCGCTCGCCCTGGATGCCGAAGTAGGGATCCGGTGCAGTCGCGTTCACTACGTCACGGGCGGCGCGGTGGGCTGCATCGGAGGTCCGGCTCATGAACGCAACTCCTCCAGTGGCGACGAGCGCGACTGCGGCACCAGTGGACACGACGCTCACAATGCTCTTCTCCCAGGCCCAGTGGAAGTGGCGAGCCCACCCGTAGAGGGCCAGAGGCGGCAGGAGTAGCCCTATGCAGCCGAGACTAGGGAGCAGTGCAGCTGCACCGGTCCAATAGACGGGGGTGGAGGCCGAGTCAGCGGGGATTCCGAAAGCGTCCTCCACGTACAGGAACTGCAAGAACGAGCCGACGAACGGCAGAACCCACGGCAGGGGCAGGACGAGCACGGTAAGCAGGCCGACGGCGTGCCTGCTAATCCAGGTTTGGCGAACGGCGAACCAGCAGCCTCGGGGTACAGCCCACAGCAGAGCCAGACAGGCGAACGTGAGCAGAACGCTTCTGATCTGCGCGGCGACGCCGTAAGGGTTCTGCTGGTGCCACATGTACCCGGGCATTGCGCTGCCGACGAGGACCAAGGTCCCGGCCGCCCAGCGCAGGGGCCAGGGGCGGCGCTGGTTGCTCGTGTACCAGTTGCCGACGAACCACGCGGCGACGGCGAGCGGCGCGAACATGGCCAGCTGGCCGACCAAGGAACGGTCGTACGCGAGCCAGCCGTAGAACATGAGCAGGGATGCCAGTGCAAGGCGGAGTGCTACCCCTCGACGGCCGTGCCACCAGGGATTTCCGTCCTCATCCGTCTCATTGGCCTTGGGCCCCACGCTCTTGCGCACGCCGTGGCGGGACTCATCAAACTCGAAGCCTCCGAGCCGCTGTCGCCCGAGTAGCTCGCGGACCTCCGCTTCTTCGACGGATGGAGCAACACCGATGGTGCGCTGCTCGTCGGCGAGCCCCGACTGGGTACGCAGCGAGGCCAACCAGCCGAGACCCCGCCTGCTCCGCCAGCTGGACTCTCGAAAGACGCGCCATGTCACCAACGGCTCAGACGCCTGGGCACGGACGAGAGACCCTCCCACGATGGTTACGGACACGTGCTTGCCCACAACCTCCAGCAGACGCTGGCGGGCACCGGTTTCAGCGCCCCTGCGCGAGCCGGGGAGTCGCACTTCTACGACGTATGCAGCTTGGCCCTCCGGCCGTCCTGGATCTTCCTGCTCACCGGCCGGTCGGATAGCCCAACCTTGTTGCTCGCACAACCCCTTGGCGAGCAACTGATCGCGCCCACGCTTCGGAGCCCGAAAGACCAGATCCACCCGCTCGTCGAACCCTGCGGTCGGCAGAGGGACTTCCACTTCATCGACAGCTGCGCCAATTTGAGGCCCGCCGGACAGAGAATCGTCCATCACCCTGCGCGGACCGGGAACCCTCACCCGTGTCTCCGTTCTCGTCCTCCGTTCACTATTCGACGACGTGAGACGACGAATGAGCAGCGTGCCGAAGCGCATTGCTTTGACATCCCCTTTGCTGTCGGCGCTATGCCAGCGGATGGGATGGGCACGCATGGAGCCGTGACCGTCCCATAACTCAAGTGCGATTACGGTCGCACAGAGCACTGACAATGCCGCCCGCCGCTGCCGCCGCCCACTCCGCCACCCTCAACCTCCGTGGTGGTCAACGGTTGGTGTGGATCATGACGGTAAGCACAGGTGAGGCTGGCGATGGCTGGCTCTGCCCGATGTCCTCGTACCCCCACGACTTGTAGAGCGCGTGGACCTTTCCGTCCCCAGCGGCCGGGTTGACCATGAGCGTGACGTGCGGCTCGTCGTGTGTGGCGAGGAGGGCGTCGTGGATGCGGCGGGCCGTGCCGGTCTTGCGCCAGGCCGGGCGCACGCCGATCTCCTTGAGAGCCGTGGCCGGGCGCTTCGTGTACTTCTCCGCCGGCGTCGGGCTGGTGCGCTGCCAGTAGCGGTCCCCGTGTTCGATGGTGTTGCTGTACGCGTAGCCGACCGGATGCCCGTCCGCGTACGCGAGGACGGCCGTAAAACCTGGTTCGGCGGAGTGCCGGTCGATGCGTTCGCCGAACGCGGTCACCGCGTAGTTCGGCAGGTGGAGCAGCGGAGCGCGTACCTCGGCGTACACATCGAGGAGGTCACCGCGGATGGTGTCCAAGGTGGTGAAGGTGCGCAGCTCGGTGGCGGGTGCCGTGGTCATGCGGCCGTCCTCCAGGTGGTGGTGTGCTCGGTCCAGGTCTGGACGGTGGCGCTTCGCGGGGCGGTGGCGCGGAGCGCTGCCCCGAACTCTTGGAGCATCCGCGACACGCGGGCGTGGCGGGTGGCGGCGTCGATGGGGACTTTCATCGCGGTGGCTGTTGCGGCCTCGGCGGCGCCCTGGGCGAGCAGGGCGTGTGCGAGACGGGTCGTGGTGATGGCCCGGGACCTGAGCATGTGGGGCCGGAGCGAGGACAGGCAGCGGTGAGCGTGGTACTCGGCCGTTGGGTAGTCGCCGAGCGCCAGGTACGCGGAGAGGGCCAAGGAGTCCAGTTCGGCCTGGTCGTAGAAGGCGAGCAACCAGACCGGCCGGTGGTCGGCTGGATCGGCGCGCAGCATGGCGTCCTGCGCCTGCTCGAACGCGCGACGTGTATCGGTCCGGTTCTGGGCCGTACCGTGGATGGCGCCTTGGCGGGCCAGACCGAGGGACGCGAACAGCGGGTCGCGGCGGGTGAGGTGCAGGTTGCGGGCGACATCGTTGGCGGCGCATGCGTCGGCGGGGCGGCCCATGTGGCGGTACATGGTGCCCGCGTGACTCCAGATACGGAACTTGATTGCTTGGTCCCCCGACATCTCGGCGAGGGCCTGGGCTTCGCGCATGTGCGCCTTCGCGACGTCGTAGCGCCGGCCGTCGATGGCGGCCCACATCGCAGACGAGCGGAATGCGGCTCCGGAGGCGTAGAGACTGCTGCGAACCCGCTGCGTGGCACTGCCTGCGTTCTGGAGGTTGAGCGCCTCGTCGGCGAGCGCGGCGGCCCGCTCCTCGATGCCAGGTTGCCCGCCGTGGCGGTGGTCGCTGGCGATGATCTCGGCGAAGCGCTTGTTCAGTCGGTTGACGTCGCTCATGCCGATTCGGCGCGGTGACGCGGTCCCTGGGGCTGCTGCTGCGGCAGCCGCAGCAGCGATGCCGCCGACGAGGGTACGGCGCTTCATGTCGGGCTCCTCCTGCTGCGATGGCGCTGGGGTGGGCGAAGGCCGGCCCCGTGGCACGAACCCTAAGGCGACGGCGGGTAATCCGGTGACGACCTCAAGTGCGGTACGTGTTGCTGACTTTGGCCAGGTGACTCGGCCCGCTTTCCACGCCCGGACCGATGACCCGTCGAGCCCGCCTACGTGTCCCGTCAGCTGTTCAACAGCCCTGTTCACGGCGTCGGCCAGGCTGTTTGAGCTGTATCCGTGCTCGGTCATCCACGCCTCAAGGACGGTATTGCGGATCGCGTCCATGCGGGCACGGTAGCCCGCGCGCTCCCTACCCACCAGGTAAAGAGCAGGTCAAAACGTCCTAGGTAAGCCCGTCGGGCGAGCACCTGAAAGCCCTAACCAGCCCTCCAGGCAACGGAGTTATCTGGGTGTCGGCCGCTCCCCGCGAGCGGCTGTTGACGGCTCGGTCCGCCCCTGGAAAGCCACAAGGGGTGGAGCGAGCGCCGAGACGACACGAAGGCTCCATCCCATGCCGATTCTGAAGAAAGCAGTTGAGACGGTCCTCGCCAGCCACCCCACGTACAGCGAGGTCTTCCCGTGCGTGCCGTCCACGGCCGAGACCGGACGCAGGCTCGTCCGGGGGGTTCTCGGGATGTGGCACCTGGATGTCCTCACTGACCGCGCCGAGCTGATCGTCACTGAGTTGATCGCGAATGCCGCCAGGCATACCCCCTGCCCCGAAGTCCGTCTCGTTGTCGGGCGGCCAACTGCGACACGGGTACGCGTCGGGATCGTGGACGAGGAACCGTCGCGTCTGCCGGAGCTGAGCCACGCGGGCGACGAGGACGAATCGGGTCGCGGGCTGTTCCTCGTCGAAGCTGTAGCCGACCGCTGGGGCTGTGACCTTCAGAGTGCAGGCGGACGTCTGCGTGGCAAAGAGGTCTGGGCCGAACTCCATACCGAGGGCGACGAGTGAGGGCCCGGATGCGATGCCCTCGCTTCTTCTGGTCCCTGCCCGCCCGCCGTTTCAGCTCTGGGCCGACACCGCCAGACACCAGGCTGCCGGATCGGCCGTCTCGGCCAGCTGGGGGAAGGTCCGTTCCTCGATGAATCCATCGTGGATCACCGGTGACTGCTGGCTCGGCTGCGAACGGACCGGAGTGCGGGTGATCTGGCTCGGCCCGGTTCAGTGGGACGGGCAGCACGCCCCCTTCTACGCATGTGAGCTGTGCCTTGATCGTCTCAAGGCACAGGCCCTCACCTACCTCATGGGGCATTGATCGGCCTCCGCTCGATCAGCCCCTCGTACACGACTTCCCGGCGGGAGCGGGCGGTCCGGCCAGCGCTTTCTGTGCGGGCCGCGCCCCCTCGTGCCGGGCGGCCAGGAGCTGGTCCGAGGGCCAGCCGTCCGGTATCGCTCTTCTGGTGGCTCCTGGTGGGCATTCCAGCCCAGCTCAGCAACAACCAACGATGAAGAGGAGTGCAGCATGACGCGCAGCACCGTGGTGCCCAGTCGCACCGAAGTACGACCGCAGATTCCGGGTGCATCAGACGGCTTCGACCTGGATGTCTCGCTCGTGGAGATCGCCGACCCGGCAGGTCTGGTCAACCTGACCGACGACAACTGCGGTTCCACCTGCGGCGCCTGCACCACCAACGTCGCCTGACGCCTGAATTGAAACCCCAGGTCACCTTCGGTCTGGTGCCGTCGCGCTCCCGCGCGGCGGCGCCAGCCGTCCATCCCTTCGCCCACGGAGGTCATCGGTGGTTGCTCAACCCACAGTGTTCCGAGCCGGTTCCACTGCCCTCGTGCGCGCCGTGGCCCGATCGTTTCTGCCGGTTCCTCCGTGCCCTGACCCGGATGACCACTCTTCCGACGGTTCCTCTTCCTGCGTGACGTGGCTTCGCGCGGTCTGGGCGGACCAGCACATCGTCGGCGCCGTGGCGCACTCCAGCCCAGCCTTGGCCATGCAGGTGCGGGCCGTGTGTACCACCGAGAATCCTCCCCTTCGAGACATACGGCGCGTGGCGCTGTCGGTGTCCCGATACCTCCTGCGGGCCCAGCACCGGGCCACGCCCTTCGGCCTGTTCGCCGGAGTGACTACTGTGGCGTTCGGCTCGCAGGCACGTGCGGAGTGGGGCAAGGCACACGTGGCCGTGGGCCGCGCGGGTGCGGAGTGGCTCGCCGCTGTGGTCGAACGGCTCGAGTCCTGCCCGGAACTCCTCGACCAGCTGCCCGTCGTCGTCAACAACACCGTGATGAGCCGGGGGGACCGGCTCATCGTGCCGTTCCAACCCGATCCGATTGACGACCGGATGCGCGCGGTCGAGGCATCCCTGGCTCTGACAGAGCCGGTGCGTGCGGTCCTCGCCGAGGCCCGGACGCCGATTCGCTGCGGAGCTCTCGCGGAAAGGCTCCGGGCGGAGTTCCCCGAGGCCGATACGGAGAAGGTGCACCGTCTGCTTGCGGAGCTGGTCCGGAGGCGAGTGCTCATCACGAGCCTGCACGCTCCAAGTACCGAGACCGACGCCCTCGGGTATCTGCTCGACCAACTCGACACGATCGGCGTCGACAGCCTTGCGTCGGTAGCGGAGACGGCACGCGAGCTGCACGCGGTCCGAATGGGCTTGAAGGAGTGCGCCACGCGCGGCGGCCGGGACAGCACCGCAGCGCGGATGCGGGCCCTCGTGCCCGGCCTGCGTCGACACCCTGTTGCGCTTGACCTGCGGTTGGATGCGCGTCTCCTCCTACCGGAGGAAGTGGCTCGGGAGATCGAGCGCGCCGCCTTCATCCTGACCCGGGTGAGCACCCGCCCGTACGGGACAGCCGCGTGGAACGCCTACCACCAGCGCTTCTACGAGCGGTACGGCATCGGCACGATGGTCCCGCTCGCGGAGGTCGTCGCGGACAGCGGGACTGGCTACCCCGAAGGCTACTTGGGCAGTCCTGACGGTTCGCGTCGGCCCCGTGTCTCCGCTCGGGATGACGCCCTCGTACGCCTGGCGCAGGGTGCTGCGCTCGACCGCCGCGACGAGGTCGTACTCACTGACGAACAGATCGACGTCCTGGACGTGGGGCCCGACGAGCCACGACTGCCGCCGCATCTGGAGGTAGGGGTGCGAGTGCACGCCGCCAGTCTGAAGGACTTGCAGCGCGGACGATTCCAGCTGGAGGTCGTGAGCGTGTCGCGCGGGGCCGGCGTCTCGACAGGCCGGTTCCTCGACGTACTGGCACCCTACGAGCGTCAGGCCCTGGCCACGGAGCTGGCCGATCTTCCGGCTGCGGACAGCGACACCGTGCCCGCCCAGCTCTCCTTCCCGCCGCTGCTCCCGGAGAGCGCTCATGTCACCCGCGCCCCGCAGGTCCTGCCTACCCTGATCAGCCTCCAAGAGCACTGCGCACCGAAAGACACCGTTCTCACCCCGAAGGACCTGGCCGTGGGGTGCGATGGCCGCCGCATGTACCTGGCCGCTCCGGAACGGGGGCATCGCGTCGAGGCCGCCGGCATGAACGCGCTGAACCTGCACACGCACACTCCGCCGTTGGCACGCTTCCTCGCTGAACTGTCCCGTGCCCAGTGCGCGCAGGTCACCACCTTTGACTGGGGCGTCGCGGCAGCGATGCCGTTCCTGCCGCGCCTGCGGTACGGGCGTACGGTGCTGACCCCGGCGCGCTGGCGTCTGGAGGCGTCCGAATTGCCCGGCCGTGCTCGTCCTCGCGCTGAGTGGGACACCGCGCTCTCCGAATGGCGGGCACAGCGGGGATTGCCTCGCCGCGTGCTCCTTGTGGAAGACGACCGACGTCTCTTCCTCGACCTCGACGAAGGCGGCCATCGGACGCTCCTGCTCCGACACCTCGACCGCGCTCACCAGGCCGTACTCACCGAGGCCCCGGAACCAGAAGCGAACGGCTGGTGCGGCGGGCGAGCCCACGAGATCGTGGTGCCGCTCAGAGCGACCCGGCCGCCGTCCTGGCCGCCCCTGCCTGCTCCCACTGAGGCTCGCGCCCTCTCGTCGGCCCAGCTGCAGACTCCCGCTGCTTCATCGGTGTTGCTCGCCGCCTTGTACGGAGATCCCCGCCGCCAGGACCTCCTGCTTTCCCAACACCTCCCCGGACTCATCGAACGACTGGGCAACCCGCGGTGGTGGTTCATCCGCTTCCGTGACCCGGACCAGCACCTCCGCGTCCGCATCGCTCTCCCTGACCGCAGAACTTTCGCTCCGACGGCGCGGACTGTGAGCGCGTGGGCCGACGACCTGCGCAACGGCGGCCTGCTGGCAGACCTGCGCTATCCCACCTCTTATCGAGAAATGGGTCGTTGGGGCTCCGGTGCCGCCTGGGAGGCGGCCGAGGATGTGTTTCGGGCAGACTCGCACGCCGTTCTGGCCCAGCTCACAGAGCCGCAGAGGCCGGCGCAACGCACGCTGGTGGCGGCCCACACCGTCGCCATCGTCTCCGCGTTCCTCGGCAGCACCGAGGTCGCGATGCGCTGGCTGGCCGACCACGTCTCGCCGACGGCGCCTGCGTCCGTTCCCCGCCCGCAGTTCAGCGAGGCCGTACGGCTCGCGAACCCAGCCGACGACTGGGCCGCCCTGCGCGAGGTCCAGGGCGGAGACGCCATCGTGTCGGGTTGGGCAGAGCGCGATGCGGCACTCGCCGCGTACCGGTTGCACCTTCCCGGCCCGGACACCCAGGGCATCGCCGTCGATGACGTCCTGACCTCCCTTCTGCACGTCCACTTCGTGCGGCACGTCGCGGTGAACTTCCCCGAGGAAGAGGTGTGCCTCTACCTGGCTCGCGCTGCTGCTCTGGCGTGGACTGCCCGCACCACCAGGAGGCCGGCGTGACCGTGCTCCCGACGCTCGGCCTGGTCGATGCCGTTGCTGCGAGGCTCGCCGACCCCGGCACGGTGCCTTCCGTCCTCCAGACACATCGGCAACATCTCGCCTACGGCCCGCCCGGGATCGCGCTTCTCCACATCGAGCGGGCCGCGAACGGCCTCGGACCGTGGCAGCATGCGCACAACTGGCTCGCTGCTGCGTCCCACGGATCCCTCACGAGTGGACCCGACAGCCACCCCTTCTACGGCGTGCCCGCCTTCGCCCACGCCCTTGCCTGCGCCGCCGACCATCTTCCTGGCTCCTACCAGCGCGCCTTGGACTCGATGGACCGACAGATCGTGATCGACGTCAGACGCCGTCTCGACGCAGCGCATCGCCGCATCGATGCCGGATGTCTTCCGCAACTGGCCGAGTTCGACGTCATCCGGGGCCTGACCGGATACGGGGCTTACCTTCTACGTCGGAACCCAGACAGTCCTATGGTGCGCGCTGTCCTCGACTACTGCGTGCGCCTCACCGAACCGATCAGGGAATTCGGCGAGGACCTTCCGGGTTGGTGGACTGCGACGGGGCCCTCGGGCAGACCGGACGAACAATTCCCCGGTGGGCATGCCAACACCGGCATGGCCCACGGCATCGCCGGAGTGCTCGTGCTTCTGGCCCTCGCCGCCCGGAAGAGCACCGTTACGAACGGGCACCTCAGAGCGCTGCACACCATCCTGACCTGGCTCGACCGCTGTCAGGAGGAGACAGGCCGAGGAGCAACCTGGCCGTACTGGATCACCCGGAGCGAGCTACGTACCGGTCGCTGCGCCGCGTCCAAACTCCGGCGTTCGGCATGGTGTTACGGCACCGCCGGCCTCGCCCGCGCTCAGCAACTTGCCGCGCTCGCTATCGGAGACACCGAACGCCAGATCACGGCGGAGAACGCGCTCGCCGCCGCCCTCAGTGACCCGGCCCAGCTCGGAGCCACGACGGACAACGGCCTCTGCCACGGTTTCGCCGGCCTCACCCACATCGCCGTCCGCACGGCCGCAGACGCCCATCCCTCAACCGTCGGTCGACTCCGAGCCGCGATCCCGGGACTTTTGGCCGCGATCTGCCCGGTGGACAACGACCTCGAACGCGCGGCCACGGCACTTGTCAGCGGCACAGGAGCGGGGCCCGGCCTGCTCGATGGAGCCGCCGGAACAGCCCTGGCTCTTCTCGCTGCCGATACCGCCGCACCACCCCAGTCCGCCTGGGATTCCTGCCTGCTCATTGCCTGATTCACCGACCGAAGGACTTCGATGCCCCCTGACTGGCAGCAGCACAACATCACCTTCATCGACCGCGAGAGCGCCCGGCACGCCATCGACGAACGCCTCGGGCCCGCCCTGATCACAGCCGAGACCGAGGGGCAGCTCACCGGCTGGTGGTTCATGAACAAGCAGCCCTGGCCGCTGCGGTACCTCGCCGACGAGCCCTCCCCGATCATGGAGTCGCTGCTGAGCGATCTCGTGGGTGACGGGGCGGTCGTGTCATGGCTGCCCTCTGTCTACGAGCCCGAGTCCGAGGCATTTGGCGGTCCGGACGCTATGGACACGGCCCACGGACTGTTCCACAGCGACTCCCGCCACCTGCTCACCTACCAGCCGAGCCCGGACCACCTGGGGCGCAAGGAGACTGCGGTCCTGCTGGCGAGCGCCATGATGCGCGGCGCCGGACTCGACTGGTTCGAGCAGGGCGACGTATGGGCGAAGGTCTCGGCTCTTCGGCCGCCCACCGACCCAGCGCGCTCCGAGAGAGCCGCTGAGTTGGTTCCGGCGATGCGGAAGCTCATGACCGCTGACGCCTACAGCCTCTGCAACCAGGGTGGTCCACTCCACGCGCACGAGGAGTGGGTGACCGCCTTCGAACGGGCCGGTGCCGCGCTCGCCGCGCTGGCCTGCCGCGGCACCCTCACACGCGGCCTGCGAGCCGTCATAGCCCACCACATCATCTTCCACGCCAACCGCGCCGGTCTCATCAGGGACGACCAGAGCGCTTTGTCCAACATTGCACGAGAGGCAGTCATGGGAACGAGTGACCACACCGCGTCGCCGACCGAGTCGACGAGCGACGCCGATAGCGTGAAAGGGGTGAACACCGACACGATCGTTACTCCGACGTCCGATGCCGCGCGCCTCCGTAACGCCCTGGTGGACCAGCTCCGCGCTGACGGAAGCGCCCGCGCTCCCGGCGTGGAGACCGCGTTGCGGACCGTGCCCCGTCACGTGTTCGTGCCCGATGTGCCGCTCGAAGACGCATACGCCAACGCGCCGGTGCACATCAAGTACGACACTGACGGCAGCTCGATCTCCTGTGCCTCCCAGCCGGGCGTGGTCGCCCTCATGCTGGACCAGCTCGACGCCCAGCAAGGCGAGCGCGTCCTCGAACTTGGCGCAGGCACCGGTTACAACGCCGGTCTGCTCGCCCACCTGGTCGGTGAGAGCGGGCACGTCACCACGCTCGATGTCGACGACGACCTCGTAGAGGGCGCCCGCGCGCATCTCTCCGCCGCCGGAATCACCAACGTTGAGGCGGTCACCCGAGACGGGGCCCTCGGCTACGCGGAAGGTGCGCCGTACGACCGAATCATCGCCACCGTAGGCGCGCACGGCGTGCCGCACGCCTGGTTGCAGCAGCTTGCTCCCGGGGGCCGGCTTCTCGTCCCGCAGCGGCTCAAGGGCACGGTGTCCCGCTCCATCGCCTATGAGCAGCGCGATGGCCGGTGGATGTCCCTCGGTAGCGAGATGAACACCTTCATGCCGCTCAGGCGGGGCATCGCTGACGACGACCGCCGGGTCATCCCGCTCAGCACGGACGGAACCGTACGGCTCCAGGCCCCCGCCGGGCAGACAATCGACGCCGAGGCCCTCGACGGCGTCCTGCACGAGCCGCGCACCGAGGAGTGGACGGGCATGACGGTCCGTGCCATGGAGTCGCCGGAGTGGATGGAACTGTTCCTCACCTGCTCCCTTCCCTCCGGCCTGATCCGGATGCTCTTCCCGCAAGTCGCCAAGGGCACTTTGCTCACCGAGGACCCCTACCCCTCCTCGACCGCAGCCGTCGACAAAGGCGCCGTCACCTACCTCGCACGGCGTCTGTCTGAGAAGAAGACCTCCGAGGGCGGCAAGCTGTGGGAGTTCGGGGTCATCGGCCACGGTCCCGGCAGCGATGAACTGGCCGCAAGGGTCGCTGCGGCCATCCGCGTGTGGGACCTGGAGTACCGGGGCCGTGAAGCCACGTTCGAGATCCAGTCTCTCGACGCCCCCGCGATCGAGCAGCGAGCCGGCCTCTTCGCGCTTGACACCCCGCTGAACCGCATCGTCGTCGACTGGAGTTGACACCCCACGCGTAGTGGGCGGCGGCCGCCGGCGCGCAACCGGCGGCCACCGTGGCCTTACCCGTCTTCACGCACACCTGGGGGAGTCCATGGACCCGCACGGATCCACAGCTCAGCGCTTTCCGCTCGTCGCCCGATTCCGGCCCGCCTGTCTTCCCCTGCCGAAGCGGGTGCGCGCACTCGTCGGCCTGGCCGACACCGCGGTGACGGAGACCGATCAGGGGGTGGCGTCCTCCGTCTACAACCAGGCTGCGCTCATTGCCTCCGATCTCGGCCTTGCCGACCTCGCCAGCGAGATGTGCTACGAGCATGCCGCCGCATATCTCCATGCCTGCCCCCTGCCTGCCATGAGCGCGATTCGCGGCTTGGAGCCCGTCGTCAATCTCGCCCGCCTCCATATCCGTGGTGGCCACGCCGATGTGGGTCGTCAGCGGCTGCTCGACCTGTACGCGGCTGTCGAGGCGGGCACACCAGCCAGGTTCGAAGGCGTTGCGATTCCGGCGAACCTCGCCGCCATAGATAAGGACCGCCACGAGGTCGTCGCGTGGCTGTGGCGTGTGCTGCTCGCCGACGGGACGCGCGCTCTTACTGCCGAAGGGCGCTGGTCCGAGGCATTGGCGCACATGGAGACCCACCGAGGCGTGGGCAGGCGAATGCTCGATGGGCGCCAAGTAGCGGTACTCGCCTCGCTCGCTGCGGGAGATACGGCACACGCTGCGAAGGTCCTCGCCGGTACGGTGCCCGGCGAGCCGTGGGAGCAGACTGTCACGGCATGCCTGACTGCCCTGTGGCGCCGCGACGCGGGACAACCAGTCGGCGGTTACCTGGCGGACTTGGCGGACGCCTACCTTGAGCGGGGGGCCGAGCCGGGGATGACCGTCTTCGATATCCGACTGGGCCTGACCGTCCTCGACGTGGTCGGGTCCTCCAATCTTCCGGCCGCGCACCGCATCGCCGAGGACTTGCACCGGAGAGCGACGGAGGCCGAGAACGGCTACGCGGCACGTGAGAACTTGGCGAGCTCTCTGTTCATCGAACTCGCTACGAACCGGCAAGAGCAGGACTGCCGCGCTTTGGTGCGGGCTTGCGCCCTCGGGACAGAGACCCTCCCGGACCAGATGCAAGGAGCGCTGTCAGCAGCTCTGCGTGCCGCCGACAGCGTCATTCGGAAGAGTCTCGCGCCATCAACGCCTCTGTCCCCGCGGTGAGCGCGAAGCCTGGACGGTGGCTGCCACGTGGTTGCCCTCAAGGCCCACATGAAGGAGTTCCCGCCCGTTGCCGTCACCCTGCCCTGGGCCGAGCCGGGCGGCGAACCGAAGACCGCCCGCCACCTCTTCGTCGATGACGAGAGCCGGGCCTACAACCGCAGCGTCTTCAACATGGGTGCCTGGAAGCTGGCCCTGGCCGCCGCTGGTGTAATCCCTCCCCGCGAGCGCGGTGCGAGGTACCTCCAGGCGGTTCCGAAAGACGGCATGCACGCCCTCCGGTACGCGTGCGCCTCCGTGCTCCTGAACGCGGGGGAGAACATCAAGGTGCTCTCCGAGTCCCTGGGGTACTCGGACCCGCAAGGCGATCGACGACGTCTTCAGCGAAGCCGAGGCGGGAGGACGGCGGTACGCCGAAGGCTCATGGCACAGCAGTGGTCCCGCCGAAACCCATGTGCCCTCAATGTGCCCTGGCCGCCTGACGGCCTCTACAGACACATGACGAGGGCGGTGCCCGGAAACCCCGCCCGAATCCAGCGAAACCCCGGGTCAGGGCCAGACCAGGCAGTACGCCTGATGCCCCGCGTCGTGCAGCCGGTGGGAGAAGTCCTGCCACTCGTGGAGCAGCTGGTAGACGTTGAAGGCGTCGCGCGGGCCGCCGCGGTCGGGGACCGTGGACCAGATGAAGGCCGCCGCGCCGACCGACTCCTCGCCGACGCCGCGCAGCGGGTCGACGACGGTCATCGGGAGTTTGACCACGGCGTAGTCGGGGTGGAGGACGACCAGTTCCAGCGGGGGGACCTTGTGCAGGGGTATGCCCTGGATTCCGGTCAGGACCATGGCGGCCACGGTCTCCGGCTTGATCTTGGTGAACATGCCGCCCATGCCGAGCTCGTCACCGCCGAGCTCCTCCGGGCGCATCGAGATGGGCACGCGGGCGGCGGTGGCGCCGTCCGGGGCGCCGAAGTACTTGTAGGTCACCCCCATCCCGCCCCCGCTCCTGGTCCCGGGGGGCGGCGTGCTCTCCGCGCCCCTGCTCTGGGCGCGCTCCGCCCTGCGCCGGTGCCGCCCTCGCCGGGCAGGCTCGGGCCCCAGGTCGTCGGTCCCTTCGCCCACTCCGCCACCGCGATGCATATCTCATCCACCCGACTACTTCTTAGGAGACACAGCCCCCGCCGCGCAACCCGATCATCGTGTCAGTGACCTCCCCCGCGGGCGTGCGGTGAAACACCTGTCCGCAAGACCGTCCGTGCCTCTGACACCATGGCATGTGTGAGCTTTCCCTATGTCGCCCCAGTTTCGCAGACGTGAGGGTGTCGACGCTCTTTCGTGATACGAGGGGAGCGCGCTCTCTGCTCACCGGTGGCCGGGATGAGTTTGGATTTTCCGGCCCGGCCTCCCGATACCCGAATCGCAGATCAGGACCAAAGTGGCGTATTCATACGAAGCCCCAGTTTCGCAGTCGCTGTTCGACCGGGCGTCCGTCGTGACGCCCGGCGGCGTGAACTCTCCCGTGCGTGCCTTCCGGGCCGTGGGCGGTACGCCCCGGTTCATGGTGTCCGGCACCGGTCCGTACCTCACCGACGCCGACGGCCGTGAGTATGTCGACCTCGTGTGCTCGTGGGGGCCGATGATTCTCGGCCACTCTCATCCCGAGGTCATCGCCGCTGTCCAGGAGGCGGTGTCCCGGGGTACCTCCTTCGGTACGCCGGGTGAGGGCGAGGTCGCGCTCGCCGAGGAGATCGTGGCGCGGATCGAGCCCGTCGAGCAGGTGCGCCTGGTCTCCTCCGGCACCGAGGCGACCATGTCGGCGATCCGGCTGGCCCGCGGTTTCACGGGCCGCGCCAAGGTCGTGAAGTTCGCCGGCTGCTACCACGGGCACGTGGACGCGCTGCTCGCCGCCGCCGGTTCGGGCGTGGCCACCTTCGGGCTGCCCGACACCCCCGGCGTCACGGGCGCCACGGCCGGCGACACCGTCGTGCTGCCGTACAACGACCTGGACGCGGTCCGCGCCGCGTTCGCCGCGCACCCGGGCGAGATCGCCTGCGTGATCACCGAGGCCTCGCCCGGCAACATGGGCGTCGTCCCGCCCGCGGACGGCTTCAACGCCGGCCTCAAGGAGCTGTGCGCGGCGAACGGCGCCCTGTACATCTCCGACGAGGTCATGACGGGCTTCCGTACGTCGAAGGCCGGCTGGTACGGCGTCGACGGTGTCCGGCCCGACCTGATGACCTTCGGCAAGGTGATGGGCGGCGGCTTCCCCGCCGCGGCCTTCGGCGGTCGCGGCGACGTGATGGCGCACCTGGCCCCGGCCGGCCCGGTCTACCAGGCGGGCACCCTCTCCGGGAACCCGGTCGCCACCGCCGCCGGGCTCGCCCAGCTGCGGCTGCTGGACGACGCGGCGTACGCGAAGATCGACGCGGTCTCCGCCGAGCTGCGCTCCCTGGTGGGCGAGGCGCTCACCAAGGAGGGCGTCGCCCACACCGTGTCCGCCGCGAGCAACATGTTCTCCGTCTTCTTCACCGACGAGCCCGTCCGTGACTACGACGACGCCAAGAAGCAGGACGTCTTCCGCTTCACCGCGTTCTTCCACGCGATGCTGGAGCAGGGCGTCTACCTGCCGCCCTCGGCGTTCGAGTCCTGGTTCGTCTCCACGGCCCACGACGAGCGGGCGATCGAGCGCGTCGCCGCCGCCCTGCCCGCCGCCGCCCGCGCCGCATCGGAGGCCACCGCATGAGCGAGAAGAGCACCGGCCCCGAAAGCGCCGGCCGCGACGAGCGGCTGACCGTGGTGCACGTGGTCCGGCACGGCGAGGTGCACAACCCGGACGGCGTCCTCTACGGCCGCCGCCCCGGCTACCACCTCTCCGACCTGGGCCGGCAGATGGCCGACCGGGTCGCCGAGCACCTGGAGAAGCGCGACATCACCCATGTCGTCGCCTCCCCGCTGGAGCGCGCCCAGGAGACGGCCACACCCGTCGCCAAGGCGCACGGCCTGGACCTGGCCACTGATGCCCGGCTGATCGAGGCCGCCAACGTCTTCGAGGGCAAGACCTTCGGCGTCGGCGACGGCGCGCTGCGCAAGCCGGACAACTGGAAGCACCTCACCAATCCGTTCAAGCCGTCCTGGGGCGAGCCGTACGTCGACCAGGTCGTCCGGATGATGGGCGCGCTGGACGCCGCCCGGGACGCGGCGCGCGGGCACGAGGCGGTCTGCGTCAGCCACCAGCTGCCGATCTGGATCCTGCGCTCGTACGTGGAGCGCCGCCGCCTCTGGCACGACCCGCGCAAGCGGCAGTGCACGCTGGCCTCGCTGACCAGCTTCACCTACCGGGGCGACCGGATCGTCTCGGTCGGCTACTCGGAGCCGGCCCGGGACCTGGTGCCCGTGCACCTGCTGGCCGGGGCCAAGCCGGTGAAGGGGAAGCCGGGGCAGTCCAAGGCGTTCGGCGCGTAGCCGTATAGCGCTGCAGCGGTCGCCGCAGCCGCTGGAACAGTGTGTGGGACATGACGGGACCGGTCGCCGGAGCAACGGCGGCCGGTCCCGTCCCCCTTTGTACGAGGGCGATGTGCCGGGCCGTCAGATGCCGGCCGGTTCGTGGAAAATCAAGCTCCGTTTTAGTTAGCTTAGGCTAAGCTAAGTTGACCTCAGGTGGGTGGGACGACGTCCCGTCGGGCCCGGTCGTGCGGGCGGCGGCGGTGGCCGTCGTGACCACCGCGGCAGCGGTGAACGCTGCGCCCCTGCGACCGTCGTGACCGCTTCGAACGTCTCGCCTTCCCTGTCCCCGCTGTGACCCGTGGTGGCAGTGGTTCCCGTGGGGCTCGTCGTGGTCGCGAACGCCTACGACGAAACGGTGTAACGATGACGCGCACTGCCCCCGGAGACGTGCTCGACCGGAGACCGTCGGAGCGGTCCCTCCCGGTGAGGCCGGCCGATGAGTGACGCCGTCCGTGCGGCGGACGCCGCCCCCCGGCCGGTCACCGGCCCCCGTATAGCCCGACTCGCCCGCCAACTCGAAGCCGCCCGGGACGCCGCCGCCCGGGACGCCCTGACCGAGGCGTTCTGGGACGGGGTCACCCGATCCGGAACCCCGCTCGTCGAAGCGCTCGACGACGCCCCCGGCCATCGCGCCGTCACCTTCCTCTGGCGCGGCCACCGCGCGACCCGCCAGGTCCTCCTGATGGCGACCGGCATCGGCGACCGCGACCGGCCGGCCGACTCGCTCCTCCACCACCTCCCGGGCACCGACATCTGGTACCTCGGCTACCGGCTGCGCGCCGACCACCGCGGGTCCTACCGGCTGGTGGCCGACATCTCCCCGGGTCCCGCGCCCGCCGATCCCGTCCGGCTCCAGCGGCGGCTGGTGGCGCTGATGGCGCACGGCGTGGCCGACCCGCTCAACCCCCGCCGCCTGCCGGTCCGCTGGCGCGCCGTGGAGAACTCGGTGTTCGCCCTGCCGGAGGCCCCGCCGCAGCCCTGGGCCGGTCGGCGGACCGGTATCGGGCGCGGCACCGTCGAACGGCACACCGTCACCGGCCGGGCCCTGGGCGAGGAGCGCGAGGTCTGGGCGTACCTGCCGCCGGAGGGGGCGGGCCACGCGGCCGGTCCCGGCGCCGACGGGCCGCTGCCGGTGCTCGTGCTCTGCGACGGCGACATGTGGTTCGGGCGGCTCGGCTTCCAGGACGCGCTGGACGCGCTGATCGCCGACGGGGCGCTGCCGCCGCTCGTCGTGCTCGCCCCGGACGCCGTCGACGCCGCGACCCGGCGGCGCGACCTGGGCGGGCGCGAGGCCTACGCCGCCTTCCTCGCCGACGAACTGCTGCCCTGGGCGCGCGCCCGGTGGCCGCTGACCGCCGACGCGGACCGTACCGCCGTCTCCGGCCAGGGGTTCGGCGGGGCGGCGGCGCTGTACGCCGGTCTCACCCGGCCCGAACGCTTCGGCCGGGTGCTCGTCCAGTCGCCGTCGCCGGGATGGTCGCCCGGCGAGGGGCCGCGTACGGACGGCGGCGAGCGATGTACGGACTCCGGCGGGCCGCGTACGGGCGCCGACAGGCAGCGTACGGACTCCGGCGAGTGGCGTACGGACGTCGGCGGGCCGCGCTCGGACAGTGGCGAAAGCGCCCGGCCCGTCGTCCATCTCGGTCTCGGCCTGCAGGACGGGGCCGCGGCGGCCGAGCACGGTGAGGCCCTCGTCGCGGTGCTGCGCGCCCGGGGGCACCGGGTCGTCCGCACCGTCCACAACGGCGGCCGCGACCACGCCTGCTGGCAGGGGCTCCTGGTCGACGCCCTGGTGGAGGCCTTCCGGCAGGAGTGGCCGGCGGACGGTCTTCACGCCCGCGCATGAGTTCGAGGTTTCAGGGAATCCGACCCGTCGGCCGGCGATCCGTCGGCCGATGGCAGAACTGCGGAGGGCTGTCGCCGCGTCCCTCCGCAGAGATGCCCGCAAGGGCGTGCGAGCGCCGTACGGACGTCGCACCAAGATCGGCCGTCGGCCGACAAGGTAAAGCGTAAAGAAAGTCCCCAAATGCACGGAACCGACGTGTTACGCGCCTCATCTAACCCTTCAGCAGTTTGTATGGGCTTGAGATAAAACGACCGCAGATGGGGACGGTATGCGCGACATCAATCGAAGGGGCCTGCTCGGGGCGGGGCTCGGCGCCGCGGCCGCGATCGGACTCGCCGGCTGTGGCGCCTCGGGCTCCTCCGGCGACGGAGGGTCCGGCCAGGGCGGCAACGGCGACGCCGGCACCGGCGGCAACGGCAGCGGAAACGGTTCGCCGAAGAACAAGGTCCGGCTGATCGGCGACGGCTCGACCGCCGACACCGGCAAGCAGCCCCACCAGCCGTCGGCGCCCGTTCCGCTCGAACCCGGCCAGAAGCCGCCGCAGTTCGTGATCTTTTCCTGGGACGGCGCGGGCGAGGTCGGCAACGGGCTCTTCCCGCGCTTTCTCGAACTCGCCAAGGAACACGACGCGGCGATGACGTTCTTCCTCTCCGGGATCTATCTGCTGCCCGAGTCGAAGAAATCCCTCTACCGTCCGCCGAACAACCCCCGCGGCGCCTCCGACATCGGCTATCTCACCGACGACCACGTCAAGGACACGCTGAAGTACGTGCGCCAGGCATGGCTGGACGGCCATGAGATCGGCACCCACTTCAACGGGCATTTCTGCGCCGGTTCCGGATCCGTGGAGCGCTGGACTCCGGCCCAATGGCACAGCGAGATCAATCAGGCTGTGTCCTTCGTCACGGAATGGCGGACCAACACCGGCTGGGAGAACGAGGACCCGCTCCCGTTCGACTATCGCAAGGAACTGATCGGCGGCCGCACCCCGTGCCTGCTCGGCCAGGACAATCTCCTGCCGACCGCGAGCAAGCTGGGCTGGCGCTACGACGCGAGCTCGCCCGGCGGCCGTCAGACCTGGCCCGTGAAGCGCGGCGGCGTCTGGGATCTGCCGCTGCAGGCGATGCCGTTCCCGGGGCACTCCTTCGAGGTGCTCTCGATGGACTACAACATCCTCGCCAACCAGTCGCAGAATTCGACCAAGGGCATGCCCTCGCGTTATCCGGGCTGGCGCAAGCAGGCGACCGACGCCTATCTCGCCGGTTTCCAGCGCGCGTACGAGTCGAATCGCGCGCCGTTCTACATCGGCAACCACTTCGAGGAGTGGAACGGCGGCATCTATATGGACGCCGTGGAAGAAGTGATCAAGAAGGTCGCGGACAAGGACGACGTACGTCTCGTCTCGTTCCGGCAGTACGTCGACTGGCTCGACGCCCAGGATCCCGCCGTGCTCGCCAAGCTCCGGACACTGGAGGTCGGTCAGGCGCCCGCCGGTGGTTGGAACTCCTTCTTTAAACAGGCTTGACAAGGGGCTTTACGGGCACCGAGGGGGGCGCGGGGAAGCCCGGAAACTGCCATGCGAAACTTTTCACATGAGCTTTGGCCGCGCATCCCGACGCCGCTTCACCCTGCTCGCCGCCACCGCCGTGGCCGGTGCCCTGACGCTGACCGCGTGCGGCGGCGGCAACAAGGCCGGGGGCGGCGGCAACACCAACTTCATCACCGGCAGCGGAGGCATCTCCACCGCCGCGAAGGGCGACCGGGTGGCCGCGCCGAAGCTCGACGGCAACACCCTGGAGGGCAAGCCGCTCGACCTCGCCGACTACAAGGGCAAGGTCGTCGTGCTCAACGTGTGGGGCGCCTGGTGCGGCCCCTGCCGGCTGGAGGCGAAGTACTTCGCGAAGGTCTCCGAGGAGACGAAGGACCAGGGCGTCCAGTTCGTCGGGATAAACACCCGGGACCCCGAGCGGGACAAGGCGATCAACTTCGAGAAGGACTACGGGGTGAAGTACCCCAGCTTCTACGACCCGATCGGCAAGCTCATCCTCCGCTTCCCCAAGGGCACCCTGAACCCGCAGGCCATCCCGTCCACCGTGGTCATCGACCGGGACGGGAAGATCGCGGCCCGCACGCTCCAGGCGCTGAACGGCGAAGAGCTGCGCAAGATGATCGACCCGATCATCGCGGAGAAGTGATCCGGTGACCACGCTCGCCATGGCCAACGAGACCGTCCTGTCCGGGGCGCTGCTGGTCGCTCTGCCGCTCGCCCTGCTGGCCGGGCTCGTCTCCTTCTTCTCCCCCTGCGTCCTGCCGCTCGTCCCCGGCTACCTCAGTTACGTCACCGGAGTCAGCGGCACCGACCTGGCCGACGCGCGCCGGGGCCGGGTGGTGGCGGGCGCCTCGCTGTTCGTCCTCGGCTTCACCGCCGTGTTCGCCTCCACCGGCGCGCTCTTCGGCTACTTCGGCCAGGAGCTCCAGATGCACGCCGAGGTGCTCAACAAGGTCCTCGGCGGCCTGATGATCCTCATGGGCGTCTTCTTCATGGGGCTCCTGCCGGGCGTGACGCAGCGCGAGTTCCGCCTCCACAAGCGGCCGGCGGCCGGACTGGCCGGCGCGCCGCTGCTCGGCGCGCTCTTCGGGATCGGCTGGACGCCGTGCATCGGCCCGACCCTCGCCTCGGTGCTGGCGCTGTCGACCGAGAGCGCCACCGCCGGACGCGGCGCGATACTGACCGTCGCGTACTGTCTCGGACTCGGTGTCCCGTTCGTCCTGGCCGCCGTCGCCTTCCGCAAGGCGCTCGGCGCGTTCGGCTGGGTCAAGCGCCACTACGCATGGGTGATGCGGATCGGCGGCGGCATGATGATCGTGACCGGAATCCTGCTGCTGACCGGTGCGTGGGCCACGCTCATGCAGGACATGCAGAGCTGGTCCAGCGGCTTCGTTGTAGGGATCTGAGTCCAATGAGCAAGGCGAACAGCACCGAGACGCGGCAGCGCGCGGACGAGGCGGCGCAGGGCTCCGCCCACGGCGCGGCCGGCGACCGGCTCTCCACCGCACCCCGCGAGGAGCGCCCCGACACCGGGGCGGCCGTGCCCGCGATGGGGGTGATCGGCTGGGTCCGCTGGTTCTGGCGGCAGCTCACCTCGATGCGGGTGGCGCTGATCCTGCTCTTCCTGCTCTCCCTCGGCGCGATCCCGGGGTCGCTGATCCCGCAGACCAGCGTCGACGACATGAAGGTGCAGGCCTTCAAGGACCAGCACACCACCCTCACCCCGATCTACGAGAAGCTCCAGCTCTTCGACGTCTACAGCTCGGTGTGGTTCTCCGCGATCTACATCCTGCTGTTCGTCTCGCTCATCGGCTGCATCGTGCCGCGCACCGGCCAGTTCGTCGGCCAGCTGCGCAGCCGCCCGCCGGGCGCGCCGAAGCGGCTGACGCGGCTGCCCGCCTACACCACCTGGCGCACCGGGGCCGAGCCCGAGGAGGTCCGCGAGGCGGCCCTCACGGTGCTGCGCAAGCGGCGCTTCCGTACGCACGTGGTGGGCGACGCGGTCGCCGCCGAGAAGGGCTACCTCCGCGAGGCCGGGAACCTGGTCTTCCACATCGCCCTGATCGTGATGCTGCTGGCCTTCGCCTCCGGACAGCTCTTCAAGTCCGAGGGCGGCAAGCTCGTCGTCGAGGGCGACGGCTTCTCCAACACGCTCACCCAGTACGACGACTTCAAGTCGGGCTCGCTCTACGACTCCGACTCGCTGGCCCCGTTCAGCTTCGTGCTGGACGACTTCGTCGGTACGTACGAGAAGAGCGGCCCGCAGCGCGGCACCCCGCGCACCTTCGAGGCCCGGGTGACGTACACCGAGGGGGCCGAGGGCGCGGAGCGCAAGGGCGTCATCAAGGTCAACGAGCCGCTCGTCGTGGACGGCACCAAGGTCTATCTGATCGCCCACGGTTACGCGCCCGTCGTCACCGTCCGGGACGGCTCCGGCAAGGTCGTCTCGAAGTCCGCCGTGCCGCTGCTGCCGATCGACAACAACATCACCTCGTCCGGCGCCATCAAGGTGATGGACGGCTACAAGGACAAGAAGGGCGTCAAGACCCAGCTGGGCTTCAAGGCGTTCTTCGTGCCGACCTTCGCCGGACACGGCAAGGGCCAGATGTTCTCGCAGTTCCCCGGCCTGGACTTCCCGGTGCTGGCGCTCAGCGCCTACCAGGGCTCACTCGGCGTCGACTCCGGGCTGGCGCAGAACGTCTACCAGCTCGACACGTCCAAGATGAAGGAGTTCAAGGACGAGGACGGCGAGCTGCTCAAGAAGATGCTGATGCCCGGCGAGAAGCTGGATCTGCCCGACGGCGCCGGATCGATCAGCTTCGACGGCGTCGAGGAATGGGCCAGCTTCCAGGTCTCGCAGCAGCCGGGCACCGGCTGGGCGCTCGTCGGAGCCGTCGCCGCCATCGCCGGACTCGCCGGGTCGCTGTTCATCCAGCGCCGCCGCGTGTGGGTGCGGGCGGTCCGGGGCGCCGACGGCGTCACGGTCGTGGAGATGGCGGGCCTGGGCCGCAGCGAGTCCGCGAAGCTCCCCGAGGAACTGGGCGACCTCGCGGCCGCTCTCGTCACCGACGCGCCGGTCGCCCCCGCCGCACCCGAGCCGGCGGACGCCCCGGAGAAACCGGACGCGCCGGACGGGGCCGACGCACCCGAAGCCACGAACGAGGCCGGGAGCCGGCCCGTACACCCTGCCGAAGCACCTGCCGAAGGGGCTGAGAAGTGAATCTCGCCGCCGCTACCAACGAGAGCCTGGCGCACACCAGCAATGTGCTGATCTATTCGTCGATGGCCGTCTACACCCTGGCCTTCTTCGCGCACATCGCGGAGTGGGTCCTCGGCAGCCGCAGCAAGGTCGGCCGTACGGCCGCCGCGCTGTCCGCCTCCGGAACGGCCGCCTCCGCCGCCCCGGCGGTGAAGGCGCAGGCCGGCGGCACCGCCGTACTGGAGCGCCCCGAGGTCATCACCCGCTCCGCCGCCGGTACGCGTGACGTGCCCGACGGCCCGGGCGCGGCCGGCGGCACGTTCAAGGGCGACCTGTGGGGCCGGATCGCGGTCTCGCTGACCGTGGTGGCGTTCCTCGTCGAGGCGGGCGGGGTCATCACCCGCGCCCTGTCCGTACAGCGCGCGCCCTGGGCCAACATGTACGAGTTCTCCATCACCTTCTCCACGGTGGCGGTCGGCTCCTACCTGGTGCTGCTCGCGCTGAAGAAGAACGTCCGCTGGATCGGGCTCCCGCTGGTCACCACGGTCCTGCTGGACCTCGGCATCGCGGTCACGACGCTCTACACCGACAGCGACCAGCTGGTGCCCGCGCTGCACTCGTACTGGCTGTGGATCCACGTCTCGACCGCGATCATCTGCGGCGCCGTCTTCTACCTCGGCGCGGTGGGCACGGTCCTCTACCTCTTCCGCGACAGCTACGAGAACAAGCTCGCGTCCGGCGGTACGCCCGGGAAGTTCGCCGCCTCCGTCATGGAGCGGCTGCCCTCGGCGTCCTCGCTGGACAAGTTCGCGTACCGGATCAACGCGGCCGTGTTCCCGCTGTGGACGTTCACGATCATCGCCGGGGCGATCTGGGCGGGCGACGCCTGGGGCCGCTACTGGGGCTGGGACCCCAAGGAGGTCTGGTCCTTCATCACCTGGGTCGCCTACGCCGCCTATCTGCACGCCCGCGCCACCGCCGGCTGGAAGGGCCGCAAGGCCGCCTACCTGGCGCTCGTCGCCTTCGCCTGCTGGCTGTTCAACTACTACGGCGTGAACATCTTCGTCTCCGGCCTGCACTCCTACGCCGGGGTCTGAACGACCGTACGCAGGAAGGCGCCCCGGACGGATACCGAATCCGCCGGGGCGCCTTCGTACGTCATCAGCTCGGTGGGGTGTCCAGGACCGCCCTGCGGCGGCTGATCCATCTGCCGGGCAGCCACAGTCCGAAGAGGGCGCCGTGTCCTGGTTCGCTGGTCACGCTCACCGAGCCGCCGTGCAGCTCGGTGAGGTCGCGCACGATGGCAAGGCCGAGTCCGCTGCCGCCGGACCGCCGGGTGCGGGACTTGTCCGCGCGCCAGAAGCGGTCGAAGACGTGCGGCAGGTCGTCCTCGGCGATCCCGGGGCCGGTGTCGCGCACCTCGATGCGGACGCCTCCGCCGGTGCCGGGAGCCGCCTCCTCCTGGTCGGCGGGACGGCCGGTGACGGTGACCGTGCCGCCCGCCGGGGTGTGCCGGATCGCGTTGGTCACCAGGTTGCCGACCGCCTGGCGCAGCCGTACGGGGTCGGCGTCGAGCCACAGGTCCTCGTCCGCGTCGACGGCGAGGGTGATTCGCTCGGCCTCCGCGCGGGCCTGGTGGCCCGCGGCGACCTGGCCGAGGAGGGAGCGCAGGGGGGTCGGCTCGGTGTGGAGGGTGAGCCGGCCGTCGTCGAGGGCGGCGAGGTCGCGCAGGTCGTCGATGACGTGCTGGAGCAGCAGGGCTTCGTCGTGAAGGGAGTCGATGTACGCGGCGTCCGCGGTGGCGACGCCGTCCTGAGCCGCTTCCAGCCACCCGCGGATGTTGCTGAGCGGAGTCCGCAGTTCGTGGGCGATGTCGCTGATCATGGCCTTGCGCTGGCTCTCCAGCCGCGCACGGTGCTCGGACAGGTCGTTGAAGGCGGCGGTGAGCCTGCCGATCTCGTCGTGGCCGCGGACGGGTACGGGCGTGCCGCTGTCGGCGGTCTTCAGCTGCTGGGCCGCGCGGGTCAGCTTGCGCAGCGGCCGGACCACCGGCGAGGCGGCGAGGAGCGCGGCGCCCATGGAGAGGGCGAACACCAGGGCCGCCAGGCCGGCGACTTCGGCGGTGCTGCGGGAGGAGAGGCCGAAGGCGGTGGGTTCGGCTCCGGTGGTCGGCCCCAGGGACAGCCTGGCGGGTGGGGCGACGTGGGCCTTCAGCTGTTCGCGGCGGCTCTGCGCGACGCAGGAGGTGATGTCGTCGCTGTTCGCCGTCGTCGTGCCGGTCGCGGTCGTGGACCAGGAGAAGTCGCGGCCGACCCGGATGCCGGGGATGCCGGTCCCCCGCAGACACGCGGCCACGAGGGTGTCGAGCTGGTCCAGGGCCCTGCGCTCCGTGCCGGTCGTGGTCCGTTCCAGGACCCGCTCGCACAGGGGGGCGGGGCCGGGGGTGGTGGAGCGGCCGAGGTGACGGATGGTGGGGCGGCCGTTGGGGGCGGTGTCGACGGCGGCCTTGATCCCGTTCTTCGCCAGGCAGGCTGCTTCCTGTTCGGCGTAGCGGGCCAGACGGGTGCGTTCGGCCTCGGTGAGACGGTACGGCCCCACCGCGCGGGGGTCGATCCGGTCCCTGGGGCTCTGTGCGCCGGGCGGGGCCGCGTCGAGGGGGGCGGTGTCGACGGCGAGCGGGTCCAGCACAGCCGCTGATCGTGCGGGAGGCGGGGAGGTGTGCGGCGCGGAGTCGGCGAGGGGCTGCTGGTCAGGTGAGGCCAGGACGATGCGCCGGCCGGTCTCCTCGGACAGGCGGCGCACCTCGGGACCGATGCCGTCCCAGGAGGTGTGGGTGGCCGCGTAGCCCAGGAGCCGGTCACGGATCCGGGCATCGTCGGCGGCGATCTGCCCCTGCTCCCGCTCGATCGCCCCGGTCGCCGTCCGCGCGGTCAGCCAGGCCGTGGCGGTGACGCTGCACGCCCCGACCACGGCGGAGACCAGGAACAGCCGGAACAGCAGCCTCCGGTGGAGGGGGACGCGGCCGGACGGTTCAGGACCCGGCACGGGTGGCTCCCAGGACGGTCCCGCCGCCGGGTTCCTCGTCCTGTGCTCCGGTCGGACGGTCCGACGCGGCCTTGCCGGGCTGCTCGGTGCCGTCGGGCGGCAGGAGTTTGTAGCCGACCCCGAAGACGGTGATCAGCCGACGAGGGTTGCGGGGGTCGTCCTCGGTTTTTCTGCGCAGGTTCATGATGTGCATGTCCACCGCGCGGGAGGAGGTGTAGTGGCCGAAGCCGTCGAGCACGTCGAGGAGCCGGTCGCGGGTGAAGACCTGCCCCGGCCGGGCGGCCATCGCGGCGAGCAGCCGGAACTCTCCGGGCGTGCACTCGACGGGGCGGTCGTCCACCGTGACCTCGTGCCGCTCGGGACTGACCCGCAGCGCGCCCACGCACAGGTCGCCCTCGTCGGCGGGCGAGGGACCGCTGCGTGCCGTCCGGCGCAGCAGCGTACGCACGCGGGCCACGAGCTCCCGCGGGCTGTAGGGCTTGGTGATGTAGTCGTCCGCACCGAGGTCGAGGCCGAGCAGCAGATCGTCCTCGGTCGATCGGGCGGTCAGCAGCAGGACCGGAAGCTCACGGTCCTCGGCGCGCAGGACACGCAGCACGTCGAGCCCGTCCACCCGCGGCATCATCCAGTCGAGGACGGCGAGGTCGGGCTCCCGTCGGCGGACCTGGTCGAGCGCCTCCCGGCCGTCATGGACGGTCCGGACGGTGTGCCCCTCCCGCTCCAGATAGCGGGTCACCAGTTCGGCCTGTTTTCGGTCGTCCTCGGCGACCAGGATGTGCGCACGCATGGCGACGATCGTAGGCCACATAGAACCGGCCATTTGGCCGGTTCTATGTGTTATGGCCCTGCCGCTCGCGGGCCCTCCCTACCGGAATCAGGCAAGAGCCTGACGACTCCCTGACACGGCTCGACTACCAAGGAGCCATGACCCTCGCTCCTTCCGCCCGCCGGGCCCGCCGCGTACCAGGTGCCCTCTCGCTGACCCTGTCGCTCAGTCTGGTCGGCCCGCTCGCCCTGCCGGGCGCCGTGGCCACCGCGACGGCGCAGCCCGTTCCCCAGCGCTGGACGCAGCAGGTGGGCTCCGCCCTCCTGAAGCACAGCCCGTCGCGGAAGGAGACTCCCGTCAACGCGTGCGTACCGAAGCGGCTGCACGGCAAGGCGGTCAGCTTCACGGCTGCGGACGGTGTCCGGCTGTCCGGTCTCGTTCTGGGCAGCGGGCCGCGGGGCGTGGTCCTCTCGCACGAGAACGGCTGGGACATCTGCAGCTGGCTGGCGTTCGCGGAGGAGCTCGCCGCCGCCGGCTACCAGGTCATCGTCTACGACCAGCGCAATGTGCCCGGCGGGGCTTCCGAGCGCGGCGGCAGAGCCGACAACCTGCACTTCGACCGGGACGTCCGAGCCGCGGTCCAGCAGCTCAGGGACCGGGGCGTGACACGCATCCTCGCGGGCGGAGCCTCCATGGGCGGTACGGCGACCGCGACCGCCGCCCCCGAGATCCCCGGCCTCGTCGGCCTGCTCATCCTGTCCTCGCCCCGCGAGCTCCCGGTGATGAAACCCCTCCCGGGACTTGCCGCAGTGACGGTGCCCTCCTTCTTCGCCGCCGCCACGGGCGACCAGACCTTCGTCGACGAGGTGCGGGCCCTGTACAAGGCGTCCGGTGCGAAGGACAAGCAGATCCGCATCCTCGACAGCCACGTGCACGGCGTCGACATGATGGAGGACGGCGCGGCCGGGGCACGCCTGCACGACCAGGTGCTGGCCTTCGTCGACGGCGCCTTCCGCAAGTCCGGCGCCTCCGCACCCGCGGTCCCCCCGGCCGACCACAGTGCCACGCCGCCGTCCGAACCGACCGGATCACCCGCCACCCACGCCGCGGACGAACCGCACACACCCCGGGCGGCGAACCGGACCGGCGAAGAAGCGGACCGTCTGCTGCCCCTCGGCATCGGGGCGGCGTGCGCCCTGCTCACCGCGGCGGCCGTCTGGACCGCCAGGACCAGGCTGCGAGGGCGAGGCGTCCGACGCCGCCGCTGAAGCAGGCACGCACCGGGCCGGTCTCACGGTGACCAGGTCCAGGCACTTCCGGCGGAGCGGACAAGCAGCGGCCGGGAGAGGACAACCCTCCGACATCTTCCTGACAGATCCCTGACACGCGATGGCGACAATGGCGAGCCTCAGGCGTCCGGGACGGCGTGCCGGCCATGTGCCGACCCGCCCGCGACGACCCGAGGCGATGCGAAAGGCAGGACATCGAATGACGGTGAAACACCGCAGGCCGCTCTTCTCCGCAAGGCCCGGCCGCAGAGCCCGTATGGCCGGGATCGCCGCCGTGGCGGCGGTCGCGGCGACAGCGGTCGCACCCTTGGCGGCGTCGGCCGGCGAGGCCGCTCCCGGCCCACGGCCCGGCCCGAAGCCCGCTCCGGCGCCCGCTGCCCAGAAGGTGGGCGAGGTCCGGTACGACCTCGGCGGAAAAGCGTTCACCCCGCCCGCTCCCTACAAGGGCCGGACCGAACTCGCCGCCGTCGTCCACTATCCGAAGGATCTCGGACGCGGCAAGCACCCCCTGATCGTGATGCAGCACGGCCTGTGGCACACCTGCGCGGACGCCAAGGCGCAGGCCGGGCTGAAGGCCGCGGAGAAGGCACTGGCCGAAGCCGAGAAGGCCGGTGACGAAGCGGAGGTGGCACGCCTGCAGAAGCTCGTCGAGAAGGCGGCCGACCCTCTGTGGTCCTGGCCCTGCCGGGACAAGGTCGCCCCCCTGCCCAGCAGTTCCGGCTACGACTACCTGGCCAGGACCCTTGCCCGGCAGGGCTTCGTCGTCGTCTCCATGGGCGCCAACGGAATCAACGCGACCAGCGGCGGGCAAGCCCCCTCGGTGTACCGGGCCCGCGCCGCGCTGATCAATAGGCACCTGGAGCTGTGGCGGCAACTGTCCCTGGGGAAAGGGCCTTTGAAGGGCAAGCTGAAGGACGCGCGGACCGGCAAGGTCAGCCGGGCGGAGTTCACCGGCCATGTGGACCTCGGCCGGGTCGGCACCCTCGGCCACTCCATGGGCGGCGGCGGAGTGATGCAGCACGCTTCCGACGACCGGCACGCCTCCTGGCCCAAAGGCGTCAAGGTGAAGGCCGCCCTCGGCCTCGCCCCCACCGCGACCTGGGACAACGAGCCTGTCACCAAGGTCCCGCTCGCCGTCCTGTGGGGCACCTGCGACCAGGTCAACACCGGCAAGTACATCGACTGGAACAAGAACAAGAACCGGGCACCGCTGCACGGCATCACCCTGACCGGCGGCAATCACAACTACGTCAACACCCAGTGGTCCCCGCGCAGCGGACAGGTCGGCGCGAAGAACGACGCCGTCCCCGCCCGGCGCCCCGGGTACTGCCTCTCCCAGGACGGCAAGGAGCGGGAACACCGCGGTCTGAACGAGGCGACCCAACGCCGCATCACCACCGCTTACACGACCGCCTTCTTCCGGCGCTACCTTCTCGACGACACCTCCGCCGACGCCCTGCTCACCGGTAAGCGGCAGCTGTCGTACGCGCCGGGCACGGTCGGCGTGGAGTACGTCCGGGCCCACCGTCCCGGATAACCCGAACAGCCCGAAGGGCCGCGGAGCCGCCCAGCGGCCCCGCGGCCCTTCACCGGAGAAGCAGAGCCCGTCAGGAAGTGGGCGGGGTCTTGTCGTCGGGGCCCGTACCGCCGTCGCGGCGCTTGAGCTCCTCCTCGGCCTTGGCCTTCTCGGACTCGGACTCGGCCTCTGCCGCGGTGGCCTCGGCCTTCTTGACGTCCTTGTCGTCCTTGAGGGACTTCAGGAAGTCCGGGTTGTCGTCCGGGGCCACCCACTGCTGCCGCCTGTTGCGCTGCCACGAGGACGGCCCGGCGCCTTCGGCCGTGGTGTGGCGGACCTTGCCCGCGATGAGCCAGACGACCGGGCCGACGATCCAGAACAGCAGGATGATGAAGACCCAGGCGATCTTCGGCAGGTGCTTGGTGTCCTCTTCCGAGGTGTTCAGGCAGTCGATGAACGCGTAGATCGTCAGAGCCAGCGGGACGATGAACATCAGGGCTCTCATGGTGCGTCCCCCAGGAAGTGGCGGCGGGCGGGACGATTGCCCCGTATCGCGGCCAGGGTACCGGCTCGTCATGAAGGATCCGGGGCGCGGGACGGGGGAGCCCCGGCGGGGCCGCGGGGGCGGGGATGACAAACTGGACGGCATGGCTTACGACGATCTTCGCTCCCTGCTCCGGGCTCTTGAGCGCGATGGTGATCTCAAGCGCGTCAAGGTCGAGGTCGACCCCCACCTGGAGGTCGGTGAGATCGTCGACCGGGTCAACAAGGCCGGCGGCCCCGCCCTGCTGTTCGAGAACGTCAAGGGGTCCTCGATGCCCCTGGCCATGAACGTCTTCGGCACCGACCGGCGGCTGCTCAAGGCCCTGGGCCTCAAGTCGTACAGCGACATCAGCGACAAGATCGGCGGGCTCCTCAAGCCGGAGCTGCCGCAGGGCTTCGTCGGGGTGCGGGAGGCCTTCGGGAAGCTCGGCTCGATGGTGCACGTGCCGCCGAAGAAGGTGAAGTCCGGCGACGCGCCCGTCCAGGAAGTGGTGCTGACCGGCGACGACGTCGACCTGGACAAGCTGCCCGCGCTGTTCACCTGGCCCGAGGACGGCGGCTCGTTCTTCAACCTCGGCCTCACCCACACCAAGCACCCCGAGAACGGCGTCCGGAACCTGGGCCTCTACCGGCTCCAGCGCCACGACAAGCGCACCATCGGGATGCACTGGCAGATCCACAAGGACAGCGCCAACCACTACCAGGTCGCGGCGAGGCGCGGTGAGCGGCTGCCCGTCGCCATCGCCTTCGGCGCGCCGCCCGCCGTGACGTACGCCTCCACCGCGCCGCTGCCCGGGGACATCGACGAGTACCTCTTCGCCGGGTTCATCCAGGGCAAGCGGATCGAGATGGTCGACTGCAAGACCGTGCCGCTCCAGGTGCCCGCGCAGGCGGAGGTCGTCATCGAGGGCTGGCTGGAGCCGGGCGAGATGCTCCCGGAGGGCCCGTTCGGCGACCACACCGGCTTCTACACCCCGCAGGAACCGTTCCCCGCACTGACCATCGACTGCGTCACCATGCGGAAGCGGCCGCTGCTCCAGTCCATCGTGGTGGGCCGCCCGCCGACCGAGGACGGGCCGCTGGGCCGGGCCACCGAGCGGTTCTTCCTGCCACTGCTGAAGATCATCGTGCCGGACATCGTGGACTACCACCTGCCGGAGTCGGGCGGCTTCCACAACTGCGCGATCGTCTCGATCGACAAGAAGTACCCGAAGCACGCCCAGAAGGTGATGAGCGCGATCTGGGGCGCGCACATGATGTCGCTGACCAAGCTGATCGTGGTCGTCGACTCCGACTGCGACGTCCACGATCTGCACGAGGTCGCCTGGCGGGCGCTCGGCAACACCGACTACGCCCGCGACCTCATGGTCACCGAAGGCCCCGTCGATCACCTGGACCACGCCTCGTACCAGCAGTTCTGGGGCGGCAAGGCGGGCATCGACGCCACGAAGAAGCTGCCCACGGAGGGCTACACGCGGGACGGGGGCTGGCCGGAGATGGTCGTCTCCGATCCGGAGACGGCGGCGAAGGTCGACCGCCGCTGGAAGGAATACGGGCTGTGAGCAGCACGGCAGAAGCGGCGTCCGTTCCCGGACCCGCGCCCTCGAACAGCAAGGTCAAGGCCTTCCTGCGGCTCGTGATGATCGAGCACTCGGTCTTCGCGCTGCCCTTCGCGTACATCGCCGCGCTGACCGCGATGTTCCTGCTGGACGGCACCATCCACTGGGGCGTCCTGCTGCTCGTCACGCTGGCGATGGTGGGCCTGCGGACCTTCGCGATGGCCGCCAACCGGATCATCGACCGGGAGATCGACGCCCGGAACCCGCGCACCGCGGGCCGTGAGCTGGTGACCGGCGCGGTGTCGGTGCGGTCCGCGTGGACCGGCGCGATCGTCGCGCTGGCGGTCTTCCTGGGCGCGGCGGCCCTGCTCAACCCGCTGTGCCTGGCGCTCGCGCCGCTGGCCGTCGTGCCGATGGTGGTCTACCCGTACGGCAAGCGGTTCACGAACTTCCCGCACGCGATCCTGGGCCTCGCGCAGGCCATCGGGCCGGTCGGCGCCTGGCTCGCGGTGACCGGCAGCTGGTCGTGGGACGCGGTCATCCTCGGGCTCGCCGTGGGCATCTGGATCGGCGGCTTCGACCTGATCTTCGCCTGCCAGGACGTCCAGGCCGACCGGGCGCACGGGGTGCTCTCCTTCCCGGCGCGCTTCGGGATCCCGGCCGCGCTGTGGGGCGCGCGGGTGTGCCACGCGGTCACGACCGGGCTGCTGGTGTGGTTCGGGCTGGCCACGGACGCCGAGGTCTTCTACTGGATCGGCATGGCGGTCGTCGCGGTGGCGTTCGTCTACGAGCACCGGGTGGTGCGGCCGCACGATCTGTCCCGGCTGAACCGGGCGTTCTTCTCGGTGAACGGCTTCATCGGCATCGCGCTGTTCGCCTGCGCGCTGCTCGACCTGCTGTCGCGCGGCCTGACTCCGTAAAGATCCTCGGCAGAGCGGCAGAGCGGCAGAGCGGCAGAGCGGCAGAGCAGCGGTCAGCGGATCAGGGTTCAGACCGTGACCAGGTTGTCCGGGCCCCGACGCGCGGACGGGCGGCGGAAGAGGAACGCCGCCGCCACCCCGCCGGCCAGTCCGAAGAGGTGGCCCTGCCAGCTGACGCCGGACTGGGTGGGCAGGACGCCCCACAGCAGCGAGCCGTAGACCACGGCGACGCCGATGCCTATGAGGACGTCCCAGGGTCGGCGGTCCACGAAGCCGCGGACCAGCAGATAGCCGAGCAGTCCGAAGACCACGCCGGACGCGCCGAGCGTCACCGTGTTCTCCGGGGCGGTCAGCCAGACGCCGAGACCGCTGGCCAGGATGATCGTCACGACGACGGCGGCGAACCGGCGCAGCCCGGCGAGGGCGGCTATGAAGCCGAGGACCAGCAGCGGGACGCTGTTGGAGGCCAGGTGGTCCCAGCCGCTGTGCAGGAACGCGGCGGGCACCACGTCCCGCAGCTCGGAGAGCTCGCGCGGGCTGATGCCGTAGGTGTCCAGGGCATGGCCCGAGGCCGTGTCGATGCCTTCGAGGATCCACAGGAAGGCCACCCAGCCCGCCATCAGGAGCCCGGCGGTCAGGGCTCGCGCACTGCCGGTGGCGCCGTTGTTCGAGGTGCGGTCGGTCGTCCAGTAATCGCCCATGGTCTGCCCCTGCCCCCGGGTTGCCCGTCACCCGGAGAACGTCCGGGGCGCCCGCCCGGTTCCGGGTGCCGGGTGCGGGGGCGTGCCGGATAGGCTCGCAGGTGTGGAATCCAGGACTTCAGTGACTCATCAGCGGCGGCGGCCTTGGATTGTCGGGGTATCCGGTGCTTCGGGTACCCCGTTCGCGGCCGCCGTTCTGCGCGGGCTCCTGGCGGCCGGCGAGAGCGTGGACCTGGTGGTGAGCCGGGCCTCGCGGCTCACCCTGCTGGACGAGACCGGCATCGCGTTCCGGGACGGGCACTGGCGCGAGGACCTGCGCGGTTGGCTGGATCGTGGCGCCGACGGGAAGCCGGACGCGTTCGCGGTGGGCGACGCGGAGCTGGAGCGCGTACGCCATTGGCCGGCCGGTGATCTGGCCGCCGGGCCGTCCTCCGGGTCGTACCCGGCGAAGGGGATGCTCATCGTGCCGGCCTCGACGGCCTGTGTGGCCGGAGTGGCGCTCGGTCTGTCGAAGGATCTGCTCCAGCGGGCCGCGAGCGTGACGCTCAAGGAGCGCCGTCCGCTCGTCGTCGCGGTGCGCGAGACCCCGCTGAGCGGTCAGACGCTGAAGCAGATGGTGGCCCTGGACGAGGCGGGCGCGATCGTGCTGCCCGCCTCTCCGGCGTTCTACGCGGGTGCGACGCACATCCAGGACCTGGTGGATTTCGTCGCGGGGCGGGTGCTGGACGCGGCGGGCGTGCCGCACCGCTTGTACCGCCGTTGGGAAGGAGAGCTCGGTGGCTCCCGGGGTCCGCAGGACCGTTAGGCCGCTGGTCAGCGCTTCTTGTGCGCGCGCGGGGTGCGGGTCTTGTCGACGCGGTGGGCGGCGGCGGGCTGGTGGGCACGCGAGCGGTTGGCCAGGTCCTGCAGCTCGCGCATCCGGGCGTAGGCCATCTCGATCGTGTACACGGTGAAGTTCACTCCTGAAGATTCGAAAGCGTTTCTTGGATGTTCTAGAAGATTTGCAGGGTGTCAGCCCTGCATGCCTTAGATTCTACACGTAAACTCGCGGTACTGCTGAACAATGGAAGGTTTCAGTCATATGGACGCGGTGGACAGGCAGCTCATCCAGGCCCTCAGAGAGAACGGCAGGGCCTCGTACGCCGAGCTGGGGCGGCTCGTGGGGCTCTCCGGACCCAGCGTCACCGACCGCATCAACCGGCTGGAAACCGCTGGGGTCATCACCGGCTACCGCGCCACCGTCGACTCCGCGTCGCTCGGCCTCGGCGTGACCGCGCTGATCGGCATCTCGCTCTCGGACGCGGCCGACCACGAGGACGTGGCGCGCCGGCTGAAGGACCTCGCGGAGATCGAGGACTGCTGGTTCATCGCAGGCGACGACTCGTACATGCTCAAGGTCCGCGTCGGCGACGTGGACGGCCTGGAGAAGACGATCCGCCGCCTCAGCGGGACGAAGGGCGTCTCGCGGACGCGTACCACGATCGTGCTCTCCACCAAGTGGGAGAACCGGGTCGGGGAACTTCCCGAGGAGTCGTAGGCGTACGGTTGGTCGGAGTCTGATACACGGAGATATGGGAGGCGGCCTAGTGGACGCGGGACTCAAGCGCGAGCTGGAGGAGAAGGTCCGGGCCGGCGAGCGGCTGACCCGCGAGGACGGGGTCGCCCTCTACGAGTCCGACGACCTGGCGTGGCTGGGCGGTCTTGCGCACGAGGTGCGGACGCGCAAGAACGGCGACGTGGTGCACTTCAACGTCAACCGTCACCTCAACATGACGAACGTGTGCACCGCCTCGTGCGCGTACTGCTCGTTCCAGCGCAAGCCGGGCGAGAAGGACGCTTACACGATGCGCATCGAGGAGGCCGTCCGCCTCGCCAAGGCGATGGAGGGCGAGAACCTCACCGAGCTGCACATCGTCAACGGACTCCACCCGACCCTCCCGTGGCGCTACTACCCGCGCTCGCTCAGCGCGCTGAAGGAAGCCCTCCCGAACGTCGCGCTGAAGGCGTTCACGGCGACGGAGATCCACCACTTCGAGACGATCTCCGGCCTCTCGGCCTCCGAGATCCTCGACGAGCTGATCGAGGCCGGTCTCGAATCGCTGACCGGCGGCGGCGCGGAGATCTTCGACTGGGAGGTCCGCCAGCACATCGTCGACCACCGCACCCACTGGGAGGACTGGTCGCGCATCCACCGCCTCGCGCACGAGAAGGGGCTCAAGACCCCGGCGACGATGCTGTACGGGCACATCGAGGAGCCCCGTCACCGCGTCGACCATGTGCTGCGGCTGCGGGAGATGCAGGACGAGACCGGCGGCTTCCAGGTCTTCATCCCGCTGCGCTACCAGCACGACTTCGTGGACATGAAGGACGGCAAGGTCCGCAACAAGCTCCAGGCGCGCACGACGATGGCGACCGGCGCGGAGGCGCTGAAGACCTTCGCGGTCTCCCGGCTGCTCTTCGACAACGTGCCGCACGTCAAGGTGTTCTGGGTGATGCACGGCGTGCAGACCGCCCAGCTCGCGCTCCAGCACGGGGCGGACGACATGGACGGCTCGGTCGTCGAGTACAAGATCACGCACGACGCGGACGACTTCGGCACGCCGAACAAGCTCGGCCGTGAGGATCTGCTGGACCTGATCCGCGACGCCGGTTTCCGGCCGGTCGAGCGGAACACCCGGTACGAGATCCTGCGCGAGTACCCGGGCCCGGAGGCGGACCGGCGCGAGTCGCCGCAGCCGATGCGCGTCTGACGCGCCTCTCCTCGTACCCCGAGCACTCCGAGTTCCCCGAGCACCCCGTGCAAGCCCCGGCCGCCGTCCCCGGCCGGGGCTTTCCCGTGTCCGGCGCGGAGCGCCTTCCCAGGGTGTGGAATGGGGTTGAGCCGATCAAGGCGTAATGGTTAGTCTGCCGTTATGGCGCTTACATTCGAGTTGGATCCCTCGTTCACCCCTGCCCTCCGCGACGGCATCACCACACTGTGGGCGGACGTCACCAACGCGGGCGGAGCCGTCGGCTTCGTCGCGCCCGTCACGCCCGAGGAGATCCGGCCCGACCTGCTCAAGCACCTCGCCGCCATGGAGAAGGGCCGGGTCCGGCTGCTGGTCGGCCGGGACGAGGACGGCTCCGTCGCCGCCACCGCCTTCCTCACCCTCAACGACCACCGGCTGCTCCAGCACTGGCTGATGCTCTACACCGTGATGGTCCACCCCCGCCTCCAGGGCCGGGGGTACGGTCGCGACCTCATGGCGGCCGCCGCCGACGCCGCGCGCTCCATCGAGGGCATCGAGGCGATCCGGCTCACCTGCCGGGGCGGCACCGGCGCCGACCGCTTCTACGCCGCCTGCGGATACAAGGAGGTCGGCCGGGTGCCGGACGCGATCCGGGTCGCTCCCGGCGACGACCGCGACGACATCGTCATGCTGCTTCCGCTCGGAGGCCCGGCAACCCCCTGAACCGAGAGAATTCGGGCCATGCTTCACTGGACGGGCAGAAGCGTGTCGAGAGTCCATGGGAAGAGAGAGGGCCAGCCGTGTCCGCTGCCAAGCCGAGCGCCTTGATCCGTTACACGGCGTTGCGCCTGCTGATCTTCGTCGGCTGCTTCTTCGTCGCCGGTGTCGCCGTCCACTTCGGGCTGGTGCCCGCCGGGCTCGGGGGCTCCAACGTCGTCTGGGTGGTCCTCCTCGGCCTCCTTCTCTCCGCCCCGCTCAGCTATGTGCTGCTGCGCAGGCAGCGTGACGAGATGTCCGAGCAGATCGTCTCCACCGTCGACCGCACCAAGGCGCGCCTCGACGCCAACCGCACCCGCGAGGACGCCGTTCAGTAAGGTTCCTCACACGCGCGCCGCGCGTCCCCTTCTTTCCCGCCGGACCCCGTACCGGAGCAAACCGCTCCGGTACGGGGTCCGCGGCGTTTTCCGGCCAGGTGCGTCGGCGGTGGGGCTGCTCGTGAGCCAAAGAAAAGCTTTGAGGTTCCCAAAGTTCAAGTGTTAACGTATTCGACATGAAGACAGCTGTGCGCATCCGCCATGCCGCGAGCATCCCGCTCGTGGCGCGCCTGCATGTCGATCTCTGCCGCTGTATGTCCGCGGTCTGTTGCCGCGAGGTCTGATACGGCATCATGCAGCGGCGCCGCCCCTGACGCGGGCGCCGCGACCCCGTCCCCGTTCCACCGCACGACCGCACGGAGCGCCTCCGTGTGTCCCGATGCGTTCTCCCATGGAGTGTGTCCGTGTCCGCGAACCCCGCGTCCGCCGCCCCCGAGGCCGAGCAGCCGTCCTCCGGCTCCGGCCCCGGTTTCCGCATACCCAAGGTCCCGTTCTGGGCCCAGATCGTCGCCGGTCTGGTGCTCGGTGTGCTGCTCGGCTGGCTGGCCCGCAGCCAGGAGCTCGGCTGGCTGGTCACCACCCTCGACGAGATCGGCTCGCTCTTCGTCCAGCTGCTGAAGCTGGCCGTCGCCCCGCTGGTCTTCTTCGCGATCCTGGTGTCGATCACCAACCTGCGCCAGGTCAACAACGCGGCCCGGCTGGCGACCCGCACCCTGCTCTGGTTCATGATCACCTCGCTGATCGCGGTCGCCATCGGCCTCACGATCGGCCTGGTCACCAACCCGGGCTCCGGCACCGGCCTCACGCCGAAGGACGGCAAGCTCTCCGAGACCAAGGGCAGCTGGATCGACTTCCTGACCGGCATCGTCCCGGACAGCGTGATCACGCCGTTCACCGAGCTGAACGTGCTCCAGATCGTCTTCATGGCCGCCGTCGCCGGTGTCGCCGCCCTCAAGCTCGGCGAGAAGGCCAAGCCGATCCTCACCCTCAGCCAGGCGATCCTGGAGCTGCTCCAGAAGGCCCTGTGGTGGGTCATCCGCCTGGCCCCGATCGGCACCGTCGGCCTCATCGGCTACGCCATCGCCGACTACGGCTGGGACCTCATCGGCAAGTACGCGACGTTCACCGCCGACGTCTACATCGGCTGCGCCATCGTGCTGTTCGGCGTCTACCCGCTGCTGCTGGCCACCGTCGCCAAGGTCAGCCCGCTCCAGTTCTTCAAGGGCGCCTGGCCCGCGATCCAGCTCGCCTTCGTCTCCCGCTCCTCGGTCGGCACCATGCCGGTCACCCAGAAGGTCACCGAGCGCCTCGGCGTTCCGAAGGAGTACACCTCTTTCGCCGTGCCGTTCGGCGCGACCACCAAGATGGACGGCTGCGCCGCGATCTACCCGGCGCTGGCGGCGATCTTCATCGCGCAGATCTTCGACGTGCAGCTGGGCATCGGCGACTACCTCCTGATCGCCTTCGTCTCAGTGATCGGTTCGGCGGCCACCGCCGGTCTCACCGGCGCGACGGTCATGCTGACCCTTACCCTGTCCACGCTGGGCCTCCCGCTGGAGGGCGTCGGCCTGCTGATGGCCATCGACCCGATCCTGGACATGATCCGTACCGCCACCAACGTGGCCGGTCAGGCGGTCGTCCCGGTCATCGTCGCGGCCCGCGAGAAGATCCTCGACCACGACAAGTACAACTCGGCCTCGGCCTCCCCGATCGACGCCTTCGGCGACGCCGACCAGGACGAGATCCGCGACACCGAGCCCAAGAGCGCGGTGCCGGTCACCGCGTAACTCCGCACTCCGCGCACTCCGCACTCCACAGGGCAGCGCCCCCGGATCCCGCGTACGTCTCCGTACGCGGCCCGGGGGCGCTGTCGTGTGTCGTCGTGCCGTCCGTCCTGCCCGTGTCAGGGGTTCTGGAAGAGGACCTCGGGGTTGGCCGGGGTCGGGCCGTTCAGCAGCCGGGCGGGCCGGCCGCGCAGGTTCCGGTCGAAGAAGGCGGTCACATAGCTCCTGGTGATCGTCGTCGAACGGGCCGCGGAGAGCGTCGCGGCCGGGTCCGGGTCCTCGATGCCGAGCTGCTCACCGATCTCCGGGGTGTCGGTGAAGGTGAAGTGCCCGGCGTCGCGCACCGTCAGCCACCGCTTCCAGCCGTTCAGCCGGTCCCAGCCCTCGTCCCAGGACGTGTCGCCGGCCCCGGGCCCGTGCCCCGGGTCGGTGCCCAGCATCAGGAACGGCCGCCCGCCCAGCCCCCGTGCCGGGACCGGGGCGAAGAACGTGCCGTCCATGTTGACGCCCGCGTCCACCCGGCGGTCGGCGGCCATCGTGGAGGCGGCCGCGTTGCCCCCGATGGAGTGGCCCGCCATGCCCACCCGGTGCGGGTCGATCGTCCGGGCGTGCCGCCACGCCGGCTGCGGGCCGGTCAGCCGGTCCAGCAGGAACGAGAAGTCGGCGGCCCGCCCGGTGGCGACGGCGGCCAGCACCTTCCGCCGCGCGGCGTCGTCGGGCTGCGCCGCCACCCGGTCGCAGGCGGCGCAGGTGAGGACCCGCCCGTCGGGCAGCTCCGTACCGGTCGACTCGTACGGATGGTCCGCGGTCGCCACGACGTAACCCCGGCTCGCCAGCTCCTCCGCGAGCCCGGTCAGCGTGGCCCGGGGCGTGCCGAAGCCGGGCGAGAGCAGGACCAGCGGGAAGCGGCCGGGGGCGGGCCGGGCGGCGTTACGGGCATGGGCCCGGGTGCCGCCGAGGACGTCGGCCGGCACGACGTCCTCCAGACCGCGCTGCGCGAGCATCAGCCGCGCCTCTTCCGTCGTCATGTACGGGGCCGGGGCACCGCCGCTGCCTGGGCGGGCCGGGTAGTGCAGCGACACCAGCAACTGGCGCGGCCCGGCGGCCGGTACCCATGGGTCGGGCCGCGCGTGGTCGGTCAGGAACAGGGTGTCGCGGCCGGTGGCGTACGGGCCGGTGGGGCGGGGCAGCGTCGGCGCGGCCGGCCTGGCGAGGTCGCCGGGCGCGGGGCCCGGCGCGGGGGC